>NZ_CAXQZX010000073.1:0-30293 GCF_964228395.1 Limnobacter sp. | reverse complement strand
TCACTGGGCATGAACACACGCCCAACCAGGTTGGCAGAAGTGGTTGCACCGGGCATGGGCTTGTTGCCGCCGTCCATTTATTGATCGCCCCGCTTCAGGCCCAAGCGCTGTTGTAGCTCTTGCAACAAAGCGGCTGTGGCTTGCGCCCGGTGGCTGTGCTGGTTTTTGAGGGCCTTGGGCATTTGGGCAGCGGTGCATTGGTGCTCGGGCAACCAAAAATGGGGGTCGTATCCAAAGCCATGTTCACCTTGGGGTTGGTCGATGACCTCGCCCCACCACATTTTTTGAGCAATGCAGGGGGTGGGGTCGTCGGCATGGGCCACCCACACCATGGCGCAAACGAAATATGCACGGCGGTCGGCAATGCCAGCCAGGTTTTTAATTAAACAGGCGTTGTTGTTTGCATCGTTTTTTTGTTGACCAAACAGGGTCGCATATCGAGCCGACAAAACGCCGGGCGCCCCCTGCAGGGCGGGCACACACAAACCAGAATCGTCGGCCAGTGCAGGCCGTCCGCTTAAGCGGCTGGCGTGGCGGGCCTTGGTGAGGGCGTTTTCTACAAAGGTGTGGAAAGGCTCTTCAGCATCGGGCACCCCCAATTCGGCCTGCGCAACCCACTGCACACCCCAGGGTGCAAACAGATCCTGGAATTCACGCAGCTTGCCTTGGTTGCCACTGGCCAGCACCCATGGGGTGTTCAAGTCCATCTGCGCCACCTCTAGGCCGCCAAGGCCGCTTTTTGCATACGCACCAGTTCGGCAATGCCTGCGGCTGCGGAGTCGATCATGCCGTTGAGCTGCTCGCGGCTGAATGCCTCTCCCTCTGCCGTGCCCTGCACTTCAACAAATCCGCCCCGCTCGGTCATCACCACATTCAGGTCGGTTTCACAATTGCTGTCTTCATCGTAGTTCAGGTCGAGCACCACTTGGCCGCCCACCACACCCACCGACACCGCGGCAACAAACTGTTTGATGGGGTTGTCAAGCAAGGCACCGCTGGCCACGAGCTTGCCCACCGCATCGGCCACCGCCACCATGGCACCTGTGATGGACGCAGTGCGTGTGCCGCCGTCAGCCTGAATCACATCGCAATCAATTTTAAGGGTGCGCTCACCCAGCTTGTTCAAGTCAACCGCAGCGCGAAGGGCTCGCCCGATTAAACGCTGAATTTCTTGGGTGCGGCCACTTTGCTTGCCCTTGGCGGCTTCGCGATCCATGCGAGAGTGGGTAGAACGCGGCAACATGCCATATTCTGCCGTCAACCAACCTTGGTTTTGTCCTTTTAAAAAACCGGGGACCTTGTCTTCAACACTGCAGGTGCACAGCACATGGGTGTCCCCAAACCGAACCATCACCGAACCCTCGGCATGCTTGGTGTAGTTGCGTTCCAGGCTGACTGTGCGCAAGGCGTGGGGGCTGCGTCCGTCGGGTCGGTTGTTGCTCATGGATTCTCCAAAAAATATCGTGGTCATATCGCTGCGCATTATGGACCATCTTCGCCCCACAGATCCAATTGCGCGGTTTGTTCAGCCCTGGCCGCTTTGAAGACAGGGCTTTTTGTAGCTTCATCAATGTCCACCAGTTGGCTGGCCCGCAGGCCTAGCAGACGGATGTTGGCTTGCGCGCCAGTATTTGCAAAAGGGGTTTTTCTCAAACAGGCTCGCGCGGCCTGTAGCAGCGTTTCAGCCTGCCAATGCAAGGTGCCGTCGGTGATATCGCGGGTCAGTGATTTGAAATCGGCAAACCGCACCTTGATGCCGATGGTTTTGGCAGCCTTCTTTTTGCGGGACAGGTCTGCGGCCAGCCGATTGACCAAATGGATTAACACCTCAGAGAGTTGCTCACGATGCCTGCGAACATGCATGTCGTGCTCAAAGGTTGTTTCGCGGCTCACGCTTTTGGGCTCCGAAAAAAGCGTGACCTCGCGCGGGTCGATGCCGTGGGCGCTTTGGTGCATCCAAAACCCATAGGATTGGCCAAAATGCATTTGTAACGTCTCAGGCGGAGTTCTGGCCAAGTCCTCGATCGAGAATATGCCGAGGGCGTTGAGCTTTTGAACCGCTTTTGGACCAATGCCATTGATTTTGCCCACTGGCAGCGGCCAAATCACGGTTTTAAATTGATCCGGCGGCACCAGGGTGACCCCATTGGGCTTGTTGAGGTCTGAGCAGATTTTTGAGGTTAGCTTGTTTTGAGACAAGCCGATGGAACAGGTCATGCCACCAGTGGCTGTGAACACCGCAGCCTGCAACGCAAAGGCCAACTGCTGCGCTTGGTCAAAATTGCCTGCGGTTTGCTCGGTGAGGTCAAGGTAAATTTCATCAATCCCCCGGTCCTCAAGGTGGGGCGCTATTTTGCGCACCGCGTCTTTAAACGCTCTGGACTGCGTCTTGTACCACTCAAAATCTGCAGGCAACAAAATGGCATGCGGAGCAAGCTTGGCCGCCTTCATGGTGGGCATGGCCGAATGCAAACCCAGCTTGCGGGCCTCGTAGTTGGCTGTGGTCAACACGCCTCGCCCTTCATATTGGGCAAGAACCGGGAAGGGCTGGCCGGGCAAAGGCTGGATTTTACTTCGCCCACCCACAACCACGGGCAGGCCTTTCAAGGCGGGGTTACGCACCAGTTCGGCATTGGCGTAAAAGGCGTCCATGTCGAGGTGAGCGATGATTCGCTCCATCGAAAACCTCTCCAAAAATTAGCATGTTGACGGATTGAACTTAGGAAGTTGGGCAGTCACTCAAGTTTTGAGTACATCTTTTCTGCACTCGAGCACAGTTCCACAACCCCTTGCACCCTTCAGGAGTTTGCAAATGGCCCCAGATGCAATTGCCCAAGCACCACAAACCGCCCTTCCACCCGACACAAGCCCTAGCGCACCGGCTGGGGCTCTACCAAATACCCCACCCAGTTCAGCAACAGCACATGGAGAAAGTACAGCATTTGGCGTGGCCCCGGCAGGATTTAA
Source organism: Limnobacter sp. (assembly GCF_964228395.1). Taxonomy (GTDB): domain Bacteria; phylum Pseudomonadota; class Gammaproteobacteria; order Burkholderiales; family Burkholderiaceae_B; genus Limnobacter. The sequence goes on along the minus strand of NZ_CAXQZX010000073.1, from coordinate 27,326 downwards.
AGACAAGGTTGACCCAAGAGTGACTGCACTTGCTCAAGAGATGGGCTGGCCCATCACGGACCAGAGCGTTTACAACCTGATTGCCTTGATGCGCGTGTCGGGGGGAAGTGACGGTTATTTTGACACGGGGGACATTGTTTCTGGCGCTTTGGCCATGGGCTACGAAATCGATGGCCCTGAGGCACTTAATGCTTTGGCGGACTTCCGAACAATTTTTGCCAACGGAACCACCGGCAACGAGGCATCCATGAAGGCTGCCCATGCAGAAAACACGGAGTTGCTCAAGCAACTTGCCGGCGGGCAACCTCTGAATGAAATGTTCGCAAAGACCGATTCAAAAGAGGCCACCGACCTCTTCCATGCCACGGTCAGAAGCCTGGCCACCGCCATCTCCACCGGCGACACCGCCGCTTGGGAAGAGGCCTACCCATGGCTCCAAAAATTTGACCTGCAATACCTCAATTTTGATTGGGATCATCTAGGTCTAAAAGACCCAACACCCGGGCGGCAACCAGCAAGCGGGCCTCAAGACACCGAGGCTAAACCCATGGCCTCAGCACAAGGACTCAGTGGTACAGCGCTTTAACGTCTCCACCCAAGGGGCTAAAACTTACGCCAGCGTGCTTTAGACGCTGGCTTTTTTACTTGATGCGACGCTAAACAATATTTGCCTTGTAAACTTTAATGCTCACAATCAGATTTTTTGCGAGTTTGTTCAATGGTTAGTCGACCCCCCAGCGCCGTATTTAGCATGACCGGCTATGCCAGCGTGCAATCCACAACCCGCGCGGGCACACTCAGCCTTGAGCTGCGCAGTGTAAATTCCCGTTTTTTGGACCTGAATTTCCGCATGGCAGATGACCTGCGCATGGTCGAGCCCCTGGTTCGGGAAAAGCTGATGAAAGCCCTGTCGCGCGGCAAGGTGGAGTGCCGTATTTCTTGGGGGCGAGCCGATGGCGAAAAACGCATTCCCAAGGTGGATCTGGAACAAGTTCGCCTGCTGGCCGACCTGGAAACCACCATTCAAACCGCCCTGCCGCGGGCCAGTGGGTTTCGCATCACCGACATTTTGAACTGGCCTGGCGTGGTGGAAGACAACAGCCTGAGCAACGACGAGCTGCAAGAAACCATTGCCAGCTTGTGTGACCAAGCCATTGATGCACTGAAACAAAGCCGCGAACGCGAAGGCGCCAGCCTGGCGGCCGTGCTCCTTGAAAAAATTGACGCCATGGCCGCCATTGTGGATGGTCTGCAGCCCATGTTGCCGCAGTTTGTGGCTCATTACGAAAGCAAAATTCGCGAACGCATGGCCGAGGTCTTCGAGAAAGTGTTGGCCGACAAAGCCAGCCACCTTGGCGTTGAAGACATTGAAGAGCGCATCAAGCACGAGGTGGCTCTGCATAGCGTGCGCATCGATGTCAAGGAAGAAGTTGAACGCCTGCAAACCCACTTCGCCGAAGTGCGCAGAATTCTTCAACAAGGCGGTGTGATTGGCAAACGGCTGGACTTTGTGACCCAGGAACTCAACCGCGAGGCCAACACCTTGGGCAGCAAGGCCCACGCCATTGCTCAAACCCAGGCTTCCATTGACCTTAAAGTGCTGGTGGAGCAGTTCCGGGAACAGGTGCAAAACATTGAATAGGTTTTAACCTACAATTTGGGTTTAATAGGCAGCCCTGCCCAAGCCGGGTTGCAGCCCTACCCCACACACCACCCCGGATCGCCTTGCCCATGAGCCAGCTCGAGCAACCCCACGCCACACCGCATTATGCAGGCAGTCTGTTTATTGTGAGCGCGCCATCAGGCGCTGGTAAATCGTCCCTGGTGAAAGCCCTGCTGGCCGAAGTCGATGGCATTGGTCTATCCATTTCCAACACCACCCGCAAGGCCCGACCCGGTGAGGTGGATGGCCGTGACTACCACTTCATTTCGCAACCCGATTTTGAAGCGCTGCGCGACCAGGACGGCTTTTTGGAGTGGGCGCATGTGCATGGCAATTACTACGGCACTTCCCGGGCCTGGGTGCAAAGCCAAATGGCTCAAGACCGCGATGTGCTGCTCGAAATCGACTGGCAAGGGGCCGAGCAGGTGGTTCGAAAGGTGCCCAATGTGGTGTCCATTTTTATTTTGCCCCCCAGCATGGAAGAACTTGAAAAACGCTTGCGTGGCCGGGGCACGGACAGCGAAGAGGTGATTTTGAAGAGATTGGGGGCCGCTCAACTGGAAATTGAGCAGGCCCGACGCTTTGATTATGTTATCCTTAACGATGATTTTTCGACTGCTCTATTGGAGCTAAAGTCGATCGTCTTGGCTTCCCGATGCCGTTTCAATCAGCAAATGGCCCGTCACGGGAAGCAACTCAAACGCATTGGACTGTAAACAAGGACACACGATGGCCCGCATCACCGTTGAAGATTGCCTGAAAAAGATTCCCAACCGATTCGACATGGCCCTGTGCGCCACCTACCGCGCCCGCATGCTGGCCCAAGGCCACACACCCAAAGTAGACGGTGGCAAAGACAAGCCCACCGTGACCGCCCTGCGCGAAATTGCGGCCGGTGAAATCGGCGTGGAGATGCTCAAACGCGTCCCCACCTGATTGAACGCGAACGTACGCAGCCTGCTCTGCCCGCAAAGCCCGAGACCGACACACGGCTCGGGCTTTGTTCGTCACAGCGGCGATCTTTTTATTTTATTTAGGCCATTGTTTTGACCCACCCAAGCACCGCTTCAATGGACATCAAATTTGCTTCCATCAAGGCTGTTTCTTTTACCCTGAAGCCCGCGCCGCTGGGCGAGCTTCTGGAAGCCATTCGCAAACGCCTGGGCCCGGGCCCCGGGGTTTATAGCGCCGAGCCAGCCGTGCTTAATCTATTGAACTGGAGCGAAGAGGATTGGCGAGCCCACGGGCTGGCCCTCGCGGACCTTCTGGCCCCCTTCAAGGTGGCTGGTGTAAACGTGGTTGAAGTACAAAGCAAGCTACCCGCCCTTGAAGACGAGGCAGAGCAACTGGGCTTGCGGCACGGCAGTGGCTCTGGCGCCGAGCCCAACCTTGAGCGGGAACTCAAACCTCTAACGGACAAGCCCACAGAAACCCCCAGTGCCGATACTGCCATTGCCCAACATGACGTTGAGCCCCACCCGCCTGGCAATGCCGCACCAGAGGCCTCAGACACCGAGGCCGAGGCAACAGGGGGTGGTGCGGGCAAGTCAGACCGCAAAACCCTGGTGGTTGAGCAAGCCGTGCGCAGTGGGCAAAAAATTTATGCCCAAGGGGCCGACCTGGTGGTGATGGGGCAGGTGTCGGCCGGCGCAGAGGTCATCGCCGATGGCAACATCCACGTTTACGGGGTGTTGCGGGGCCGAGCTTTGGCCGGGGCAGCCGGTGACACCGAGGCCAGAATTCTGTCCACCTGCTTTGAGGCTGAACTGGTGGCTGTCGCTGGTTACTATTTAACTTTCGAGGGCGGTTTTCCGGTTGAAAACCAGTCCAAACCCACATCCATTTATCTTGACCATGGCACCGAACCCGCCACGCTGCGGCTAAAGGCCATCAACATCCGTTAGGAGACCTTACGTGAGTCGAGTCATTGTTGTTACTTCCGGCAAAGGCGGTGTTGGTAAAACCACCACCAGCGCCAGTTTTTCTGCAGGTTTGGCCCTGCGGGGTTTTAAAACCGTTGTAATCGACTTTGACGTGGGTCTGCGCAACCTCGACCTCATCATGGGCTGTGAGCGGCGCGTGGTGTACGACCTGGTCAATGTGATCAATGGCGAAGCCAACCTGCAACAGGCCCTGATCAAAGACAAACACTGCCCCATGCTGTCGATTTTGCCCGCCTCGCAAACCCGCGACAAAGACGCCCTCACCGAGGAAGGTGTTGAAAAGGTCATCAAAGACCTCGCCGAGATGGGTTTTGAATACATTGTCTGCGACAGCCCTGCAGGCATTGAGCGCGGCGCAGTGATGGCGCTCACCTTTGCCGACGAAGCCATTGTGGTCACCAACCCTGAAGTGTCGTCAGTGCGAGACTCGGACCGCATCATTGGCATTTTGCAAGCCAAGAGCAAGCGGGCCAAAGAGGGCGGCGAGCCTGTTAAAGAACACCTGCTGATTACCCGCTATTCCGCCAAGCGGGCCAACGAGGGAGAAATGCTGAGCCACAAAGACGTGGCAGACCTGCTTCGCATTCCACTACTGGGCGTCATCCCCGAATCTGAAACCGTGTTGCAAGCCTCCAACCAGGGCATGCCGGTGATTCATGCCGAGGACAACGACGCCGCCACAGCCTACCAAGACTGCATTGCCCGCTTCCTGGGCGAAACCAAGCCCTTGCGCTTTGTGGACTACGAAAAGCCAGGCCTGCTGAAGCGCTTGTTTGGAGGTTAAAGCCATGTCATTGTTAAGCATGCTGTTTGGCGAGAAGAAAAAGTCCGCCAGTGTTGCAAAAGAACGACTTTCCCTGATCATCGCGCGGGAACGCATTAGCGAAGAAGGGCCCGATTTTTTGCCCCAAATGCGCGACGAATTGATGCAAGTGATCGCCAAATACGTCAAGATTGACCAAGAGGATGTGAAGTTTAATCTTCAAAAACAAGGCAATATGGAGATGTTGGAGGTCAATATCGTCTTGCCGGACCAGAAGTAAATCTTCACAATAGGGTTGTAAACAACAGCTTTTTTGGATGTCGCAGTACAAAGCGGGGGTTAATGCAAGCCAGAGATTTTCAGCCTGAGCCGAACCGACCCGATGTGGTCTCTATCGCACAGCTAATCGGTCTGGCCTCGAGCTACTTGCCCGAGGCTGAGATCAGGCGTGTTCGCGAGGCGTACAAGTTCTCTGACGTTGCGCACCTTGGCCAATTCCGAGCCACGGGCGAGCCCTATGTGACCCACCCCATTGCAGTGGCTGAGTTGTGCGCCAGTTGGCGCCTGGACAGCCAAGCCATTCAAGCCGCCCTGCTCCACGATGTCATGGAAGACTCGGGGGCCACCAAAGAAGACCTGATCGACCGCTTTGGCGCCCAAGTGGCCGATTTGGTGGACGGTTTGTCCAAGCTGGACAAAATGGAGTTCTCCAGCCGTGAGGAGGCCCAAGCCGAGAACTTCCGCAAGATGTTGCTGGCCATGGCCCGCGACCTTCGGGTAATTTTGGTGAAACTGGCCGACCGCCTGCACAATATGCGCACGCTGGACATCATGAGCCCAGCCAAAAAACGCCGCATTGCCCTTGAAACCCTCGAAATTTACGCCCCCATTGCCCACCGCTTGGGCTTGAACGAAATTTTCCGCGAACTTCAAGAACTGAGTTTTCAGCACGCCTACCCCATGCGCTACCAGGTACTTAAAAAGGCGGTGCTGGCCGCTCGGGGCAACCGGCGCGAAGTGGTGGGAAAAATTCTGGAAGCCATCGAGAAATGCTTAAGCGATGCGAACATTGAATGCCAGGTGTACGGCCGTGAGAAGGCCTTGTACGGCATTTACCGCAAAATGATTGAAAAGCGCCTGAGCTTTTCGCAAGTGCTGGATGTGTATGGCTTCCGGGTGGTGGTCAAAGACATGCCCACTTGTTACATGGCCTTGGGCATGCTGCACCAGTTGTTCAAGCCCGTGCCGGGCAAATTCAAGGATTACATTGCCATACCCAAGGTGAATGGTTACCAAAGCCTGCACACCACCTTGCTTGGCCCCTATGGTACGCCGGTGGAATTTCAGATTCGAACCGAAGAAATGCACCAGGTGGCCGAAAAAGGCGTGGCCTCCCATTGGTTGTACAAGGGCGAAGGCGAAGGGCTGAACAAGATCCAAACCCAAACCCACCGCCTGTTGCAAAGCCTGCTCGACATTCAGAACCAAACGGGCGACTCAGCCGAGTTTCTGGAGCACATCAAGGTGGACCTGTTCCCCGATGCGGTGTATGTGTTTACACCCAACGGCAAGATCATGAATCTGCCACGGGGCGCAACCGTGGTTGACTTCGCTTACGCCGTGCACACCGATGTGGGCAACCACTGTGTGGCCGCGCGGGTTAATCAGGTGATCGAGCCGCTGCGCACGGTGTTGAAAAGCGGCGATGTGGTTGAAATCATCACGGCCCCCCACAGCCGCCCCAACCCGGTGTGGCTGGGTTTTGTGCGCTCGGGCAAAGCCCGGTCAGAAATTCGTCACTACCTGAAGTCGATGAACCTGGAAGAAACCGTGCGCTTGGGCACGCGCTTGCTGGAACAGGCCTTAGAGGCCGACCACATCAAGCTGGAACAATTGGCCCCCGAGGTGTGGGACCGTTTGCTGAAAGACTCGCAGGTGAGCACCCGCGAAGAACTGTTGGCTGACATTGGCTCGGGCCGCCGTGTGGCCCCCGTGGTGGCCAGGCGGGTACTGATCGCCATGGGTCGGGCCGATGCACGCGTGGATGCCCCAGTCGCCGGCCCCTCTGGCGAGGCCAGAGCGCCCATCATGATTCATGGGGGTGAAGGCATGTCGGTGCAACGTGCGCCTTGCTGTCTGCCCATTCCCGGAGACAGCATCATTGGCTACGTGCGCAAAGGCTCTGGCTTGATCATTCACACCGACGAGTGCGAAACAGCCCGCAAACAGATCCGCAAAGAGCCCGAGCGTTGGACCGACGTGCAGTGGTCACCCGAGATCACGCGCCCCTTTGATGTGAATGTGGATTTGCAGGCCGTGAATGAAAAAGGCGCCTTGGCCACCATTGCTGCCACCCTGAGCGATCAAGGGGCCAACATCACCAACCTCACGATGAGCGATGAAACCGCTTTCCGCAAGCTGTTGCACTTCACCATCCAAGTCAATGACCGGGTGCATTTGGCCCGCATCTTGATGGCCTTGCGCCGTTTGGAATATGTGGAACGGGTGACCCGTGTAAAAGGTCGCAACTTTGCCAAGGTGCGCCTGCCAGTGGCTGACACGGCCACACATTGATTAATCCAGCAGGTATTTCACCTCAGTAATTTCTAGTTCGTCGCGCCCGGCTGGGGTCATCAGCGACACCACGTCGCCTTCTTTGGCCTTCAGCAATGCGCGCGCCACCGGGGATATCCAACTGATGTGCCCCCGAGCGGTGTCCACCTCATCCACCCCCACAATTTTGACGGTGAGCTCTTCGCCCTTGCCATTGATGTAGGTGACCGTGGCCCCAAAAAAAATATTCTCAAGGCCCTGCTGGGTGGCGGGGTCAACCACTTCGGCAATCTCGGTTCGTTTGGTCAGGAAGCGTATGCGGCGGTCGATTTCGCGCAAGCGTTTTTTGCCATACAGGTAATCGCCATTTTCAGAGCGGTCGCCGTTGGACGCCGCCCAAGACACCACGGCCACCACCTCTGGCCGCTCTACTTTGACCAAGTGGGTCAGCTCGTCGCGCAGCTTGCGATAGCCCTTGGGGGTGATGTAATTTTTGAGCCCTTTGGGCAGGGCTGGGCCGGCCTCTGGGCCTTCATCGTCATCGTGTTCGGATTCTTTGGTGAATGCTTTGCTCATGGTTTCTTGCACTGGACAGCTTTTCAAGAAGTGTGCAGGATACAGGAAGTGAGAACAAGCCTGCAGCGCCGCATAAAACAAAGCTCTCAAACCACTTCATGACGCACGTCCAAGACAATCCGAAGATCATCGTAGTTGACGACAACAACGATGATTTTGTACTGATTCAACGCGAGCTTGTGAAAGCGTGGCCGCAGGCCGATGTGGTGCATGCCGATGATGCGGCAGCCCTTGAGCACGCCCTGCAAGAGGCTGAGGCCGACGTGGTGATTTGCGATTACGCCATGCCTGCGCTGACGCACGAAAACGTGGCGGATATTATTGCGCGGCTTCGCCCGCAAACGCCGCTGATCCTGTTGTCTGGTTTGGCCAGCGAGGCCGTGGGCCTGCAGGCCATGCATGCGGGCGTGCGCGATTATGTTGAAAAGTCCAAACCCCAACGGTTGATTCCGGCTGTGCGTCGAGAGATTCACACCCACCGCCTGCAACGCGAAAAACAACTGCTGGAACAAGCCCACCGGCGAGCGGTTTATTTTGATACGGCCACGGGTTTTTTAAATCGTCAGGGCTTGGTGAAAACGCTGTCGGGTTTGGCCAGTGGCACACACCCTGAGCGTGATCTGTGCCTGCTGACGATTAATTTTTCTCGCAACCAGGCACGCGGGCCAGAGGTGGACCCGCGCATACGCCGCAATATGCTTGAAAAAATTGTTGCACGTGTTCGCGAAAGTTTTGAGAAACAGATTTTGTGCAGGTGGTCTGACAACATGATGGTGGTGGTGACCGATGAGATGAGCTGGTCGGCACCGCCAGAGCAAACCGCCGAGCGATTGGCTGCGCTCGAGAGCCAGTTAAACCGCCCTTTCTTGATTGAAAACTTCCCTGTACGCCCCAATTTGCGAATGGGGCTGGCCCGCCCGGGCCAAGATGGCGTGCATGCCGCAGAGTTGGTCACTCATGCGCAGGCTGTGGCCCACGTGCTGGAGGCAGATGGCAAAGATTTGATGGGCGTGCTCGACCCCGATGTGCACACCCGCGCCAAGCGGCGCAAAAAAATTGAATTGGGTTTGGCCAAGGGCATTGAAGGCGATGAGTTGGTGCTGGACTTCCAACCCATTGAAGATCTACACACGGGCAAGATTTGCGGGGTGGAAGCCTTGGTGCGGTGGACACACCCGGAGCTTGGCAGAATCATGCCCAGCGAGTTCATCGACGTGGCTGAGGACTCTGGCCTGATCGATGCCTTGGGCGATTGGGTGATACAACACGCAAGCCGCATGTTGCTGCAATTGCACAGCGCAGGCCACATGTTGAGTTGCGCCATCAATTGTTCCGCCGGGCAGTTGCTGAACCCGGAGTTCCCGGCCAAGGCCAGTGCCAGCATACGCAGCGCTGGGCTTGACCCAAAGTGGATTGAGTTCGAAGTCACAGAATCTGCGGCCATCGACGACATGCAGCGCACGGTGAAGGCCCTGCTTGCTTTGAAGGCGCAGGGCAGCAAGGTGGCCATGGATGACTTTGGCACGGGCTATGCCTCGTTGAACTACCTGCGACAATTGCCAGTGGATGTGCTGAAAATCGACAAGAGTTTTGTGATGGATTTACTGGACGACCAGAACAGCCACATGATCGTGAAGGCGGTGATCGACCTGGCCCACGCCTTGGGCTTGACGGTGCACGCCGAGGGCATTGAAACCGAGGCCCAGCGCGCCACACTCATCGACATGGGTTGCGATCGTCTACAGGGGTACTGGTTTTCCAGGCCGCTGGATCTGAATACCTTGCTGGGTTGGCTGAACGAGGCGAAATAGAGTGCCCTGCACTCAGCTAAGCAACAAATGAATCGAACCAGCGTGGCTTTTAAATTCGCACCGCTGCGCGCCCGCCAATTTTGCCCAGGTAATCCAGCAGCCGTTTGGCAATTTGGTTCAAAGGCACCACTTCATCGGCCGCGCCCAGGGCAATGGCCTCACGTGGCATGCCAAACACCACCGAGCTGGCCTCGTCCTGGCAGATGTTGTAGCTGCCAGCTTTTTTAAGATCGGCCATGGCTTGTGCGCCATCTTTGCCCATGCCGGTGAGCATGATGCCCACAATGTTTCTGGGCGATACTTCCTGACCTGATTTAAACAGCACTTCGACAGAGGGGCGATGACGATTGACCGGCTCGGCATCGGACAACTGGCAGGTGTAGTTGGCACCACTGCGACCCAACAACAGGTGTTTGTCACCCGGGGCGATGTAAGCATGGCCGGGCAGCACCCGCTCACCATGCACAGCCTCTTTGACGGTGATTTGGCAAATTTGGTTTAGGCGCTCAGCAAAGCTTTTGGTGAAGCCTGCGGGCATGTGTTGGGTAATCAAAATGGCCGGGCTGTCTTTGGGCAACTGCTCCAGAATGACTCGGATGGCCTCTGTTCCACCGGTGGATGAGCCGATGAGCACCAACTTTTCTGTGGCTGCAAACCGGTTGCCCAGGGCCTGCACCGAGGCCACCGGGGAGGCCGCATCAAAAGGCTGGCCTGGCGCAACAAGGCCGGTGACTGGATCTGCGCTGGCGGGCTGAGCGTTTGTCATGGGTGTCACTGGTTTAATCGGCAAACGGTTAAGACGGTTACGGGCAGCATGCGCTGCGCGAATTTTGTCGGTGATCTCGTTGGCGTAGTGGATCATGCCTTGGCTGATGTCCAGCTTGGGCTTGGTCACAAAATCCACCGCGCCCAATTCCAGCGCGCGGAAGGTGACGTCGGCACCTCGCTCGGTCAGGGTAGACACCATCACCACGGGTGTTGGGCGCAGGCGCATGATGCGCTCAAGAAATTCAATGCCGTCCATTCTGGGCATTTCGATATCAAGTGTGATCACATCCGGATTGAATTTCTTGATTTGATCGCGAGCGATGAATGGATCTGGCGCGGTGGCCACCACTTCCATGTCGGCCTGAGAGTTGATGATTTTGCTCATCAGGTTACGAATGAGCGCTGAATCATCCACCACCACCACTTTGATTTTACTCATGCTGTTGCACCCTTAAAAAAATACGATGTCGCCATCGACGGGGTCTTGTTGAAGCGTCTCTCGGTACGCCCTCTCTTGTTTGGCGGCGAGGGAATCGGCACTGGCCACTCGCTCCACACGCACTGCACCGCTGTGGGTGTTGAACTTGATGCGGCGGCTGTGCTCACCACCCAAATCGGCTGCAGCCGTTTTAATTTTGTCGTTCCACAAAAATTCCGTCACAAAATCGGCATTGCGACGCCCCACATGCTGGGCATTCAGGGCCCCTGTGATGTTGGCTCCGCCAAACACCTTGGCCACCAAGGTGTCCCGCTTGGCACCCATCAGCAACAGGTCGTTGATCAGCCTTTCCATGGCATACAGGCCGTAGCGAAGTGATTTGGTGGCATCGCCCAAGCCCCCACCCGTGCCGGGCGAATCGGGCAGCATAAAGTGATTCATCCCACCTATTTTCAGGCGACTGTCCCACAGGCAAGCCGACACGCAAGAACCCAGCAAGGTGCTGATTTCTGTGGGTTGCCAGCACGCCACTGACTCACCGGGCATGATGGTTTTGCGTTCAAGAACGACCACGCCGTCGCCGGCCATGCTGGGGCTTGGGCTCATGGGAATGTCCTTGGGGCGCCAAGTTCGGTGGCGCTCGCTTTGGCGGCTTTGTCGGTGTTGACGGTGTAAACGGTTTTACCGCGCAGGGTGAAGTAGTCGCGCGCCATGGCAAAGTTCTCGGAATGCCCGGCATACAACAGGCCACCCGGGTTCATCAAGGGAGCAAAGCGCTTCAGGATTTGCAACTGCACATCTTTTTCAAAATAGATCATTACATTGCGGCAAAACACGGCATCAAAGCCGGGGCGCAGTTGCCAGGCCGTGTCCATCAGGTTCAAACGGCGGAAGGTCACCAAGGCCTGCACCTCAGGGCGCACTCGGATCAGCCCTTCGCTGTCGCCCTTGCCTTTGAGGAAATACTTGCGAAGAATTTCTTGAGGTATTTTTTCAACCTGGTCCATGCGATACACGCCTTTGCGCGCATGCTCGAGCACCTTGGTGTCGATGTCGGTTGCCAAAATGCGAACGGGCGGGTTGATGCTGTTGAAGGCCTCCATGGCGGTGATGGCCATGGTGTAGGGCTCTTCACCCGTGGATGCGGCACTGCACCACAATTCAATTCGATTGGATCGCGACAGGGATTGCAGTTGCTTCTTTAAAATCTCGAAGTGATGCGCCTCACGATAAAAAGAAGTGAGGTTGGTCGTGAGCGAGTTGGTGAAGTGCTCCCACTCGGGGTTGCTGCTGCTGGCCTCTAGCGCATCAAGATAGCTGGAAAACTTGGTGTGGTTGCAGGCTCGCAGTCGGCGAGCCAGGCGGCTATACACCATGCTTTGCTTGCTGCTGGCCAGGGAGATGCCCGCGATCTTCAGGATGAGGGCTCGCACCCGGGCAAAATCCTTGTCGGTGAATTCAAATTCGCGGTCGCTGTCGTCGCTGAGCAAAGACTTGTTGACAGCGATGGCGGCCTGCCTGGCTCCTACCACTGTGTTGTCGAAAGTGTTCTTGAATAAAGAGAGTTTGTCGCTGGGCCGGCTCATGAATAACCTTTTTGGCTGGTATACACACAAATTGACAGATACACCAACGCGGTTGAGTTCTATACCTTTGCATGATCCGATAAGATGTTGTGAATAATGCAAGGATTAAAGTGCCGATTACCTGTTATATCTGGCTTTGGTCCTTCAACAGAACAACACGTCGAAGTTTGGCGATCAACGGCGGATGAGATGAGCAACAACATGGGCTTGCCCCCTTCCCTGCTGGACCTGAGTGGTTACACAGACAGCGGGCTGAGGGTTTTGGTGGTGGAAGACAATGACTCTGACTTTGAGCTGATTTGCTTCAGGCTTAAACAGGGCGGGCTGAAGTACACGGCTGAGCGCGTGGACCGGCTGGAAGATTTGAAGACCAAGCTGGAGCATGAGGAGTGGCAGGTGGTGATTTCTGACCACAATCTGCCGGGCTTTGGATCGGAAGAAGCACTCAAGGTGGTTCGCAATTCCGGGCTGGATGTGCCTTTTATCATTGTGTCGGGCAGCATTGGCGAGCACGTGGCAGTAGACGCCATGCGCGCCGGAGCAGACGACTACTTGATGAAAGACAAAATGGCCCGCCTGGTGCCTGCCATTGAGCGTTCCATGAGAGCCGCCAATGAACGGCGCAACCTGGCCGCCGCGGAGCAGGCCCAACGCGAGAGTGAGCGCCGGTTTGCCGCCATCGCAGAAAACATCCCCGGTATTATTTTACGCATGCAGTCTGGGCCGGACATTGCCCGCCCCATTGTGCCGTTTGTCAGCGAGGGAGTGCTGCAGTTGTTTGGGGTACCACCCCGTTTGTTCCTGGAAAACCCACATTACTTTTTCGAGCACATTGAGCCAGATGACTCGGCAGAGCTTTTTGATATGCTGCTGGACCCGCCCAAACCGGGCACGCCCATCACATGGGAAGGGCGTTTGAAGGCCCTGGGTAAACGAGAACCGCGTTGGGTGTTGCTCAACGCCGTGGCCAAGGCCCGGGGCAGGACGCTGGTGTGGGATGGGGTGCTGCTGGATATTTCAGACCGAAAACAGGCCGAAGAGCGCCTGCAAAAAGCCCAAACCGAGCTGCGCTTGGTGACCAGCGAGTTCGAGAAAAGGCGTGAAGAGGAGCGTGGTGCCATTGCCCGTGAGATCCACGATGACATGGGTGGCTCTTTGACCAAGCTAAAAGCCGATGTGGCCTGGTTGAACAAAAACATCTCGCCCACCCCAGCCACCCAAGAAAAGCTGGACGACATGCTGGAGTTGATTGAACACCTGCTGGCCAGCAGCCAACGAATTGCAAAAGACTTGCGGCCGGGCATTTTGGACTATGGCCTGATTGCCGCACTGGATTGGTTGGTGGGCGACTTTAAAAAGCGCTGCCAAATGGAGGCGGCGTTCCGCGCCAATGTGGATGAAGTGGACATCGACGCCGACGCAAAAACGGCTTTGTTCCGCATTTTGCAGGAAGCACTCACCAACATTGTGAAACATGCGCAGGCCACCCAGGTGGATGTGGAGTTGTTTGTTTCCGGGAGTGAAATTTCCCTGGAAATTCGCGACAATGGCAAAGGAATCGACACTGCCGACAAGCTCAAGGACACGTCCTTCGGCTTGCGAGGCATGCAGGAACGGGTGGCTGCATTGGGCGGCTGGGTGGATGTGAGTGGCGCAATAGGGCGTGGCACCACGGTGATGGTGTCCTTGCCGGGCCCCAACCAGACTAAGGATGAGGCAGAAGATGATTAAAGTATTGCTGGCCGATGACCATGCTTTACTGCGAGGCACACTAAAACAGTTGCTTGAAGACACCGGCTTTGTGCAGGTGGTAGCGCAGGCGGGCGAATACTCCGAGATTATGAAAGCGCTACAAAGCAACGCGGTGGACTTGGCGATTTTGGATATTTCAATGCCGGGCAAAAACGGCGTGGATGTGGTGAAAATTGTCAAAGACAAGTACCCTGCGGTGAAAATCCTGATGCTGTCGATGCACCCGGAAGACCAGTACGCCGTGCGCTGCTTGAAAGCCGGTGCAGCGGGCTACCTCACCAAAAACACCGCCCCTGAAAAACTGGTGGATGCCATTCAGGTGATTGCTGCAGGGCGCAAATACATCACCCCTGAACTGGCAGAGTCGCTGGCCAGCCACCTGACTGAAGACACGGAAAAGCCCTTGCACACCACCCTGAGTGACCGGGAATTCCAGACCATTCGACTGATTGCAGCAGGCAAGAAGTTGAGCGAAATTGCGGAAGAACTCTCCCTAAGCCCCAAAACCGTGAGTGTTTACCGGGCGAGGATTCTTGAAAAAATGCGCATGAAGACCAATGGGGAGTTGACCCGTTACGCCTTGGAGAATGGGCTGATTTAGCCCGGCTCATTTGCGGTCGCGCTGTGCCCCCTCTCGTGTTCGCTCGCTCCTTCAAGCCAGCGGGTCCATGCCCCGTTTAGCGGCGTCGCTTGCTCTTTGAAGCCAGCAGGACCATGCCCCTTTGCGACGGCCAATCTGTATTTCCCTCCCTGAGCCTCGCCTGAACTGAGGCCCGCCCTCCAAAACTGCGGTCGGGTCGGACCTCTGCCCCCTTGGGGGGCACCGTTCATTCTTGGCACGGTCGGGCAGATTGTCCTGAAGGTCGCCGCAGGGGCATTCGTCCCTGCTGGCTTCTGGGCAAGCGCCGGGGCTGGGGTGGCACAGGCCGCGCAGGCCGATTCAGGGCAGCCCGCCCGGTTTGGCCCACACCGAGGGGCCGAGGCGTGTTTCCCCGCCAAGCCCCACGCTTGGCGGGAAACCGAATCGGATGCAATGGCGACATTTTCGCCTTGCATGCCCCCTCGGAAGGGACAAGAAGGGATACACGGGCTGATCCCAGGCCAAGGGGGCGAGTGCCACCCCGGCCCAAAAGCGCGACGCCCAGCGCGCAGACTGTCACGAATACGCCACCCACCCCGCGAACACAAAAAACAAAGCACTGGCACCCCAACGCAGCACTCGCAAAGGCAACACCCGGGTAAGGCGCTCACCCATGAACACCACCGGCACATTGGCCAGCATCATGCCCAGCGTGGTGCCCAGCACCACCGGCAAAAAATGGCTGTATTGCGCTGCAATGGCCACGGTGGCCAATTGTGTTTTGTCACCCATTTCAGCCAGAAAAAACACAAGCACCGTGGTGGCAAACACGCCCCATTTGCCAGTGTCTGGAGGGTTGTCGTCTTGCTTGTCCGGGAACAGGGTCCAAACACCCATGCCAACAAAACCAGCAACCAGAATCCAACGCAATGTGTCTGGGGCAAGCAAGGTGGTCACCCACGTGCCCACCGCACCCGCCAACGCATGGTTCAGCAATGTGGCCAGCAAAATGCCCCAAACAATCGGCCAAGGCTTCTTGAAACGGGTGGCCAGAATGATCGCCAGCAGTTGGGTTTTGTCGCCCATTTCGGCCAAGGCCACCAAACCAGTGGAGGTTAAAAAAGCATCCATGCAAACACGGGGTATTTAAAGTTGCGCAAGTGTATCACCCATCAGCAGCGGGTCATCCACAATTGACCCAACCTACCAACGTGAAATAATCCGGCCTTTGGCTCAACCGCCCGCCACTCTGCCTGCATGAATCACCTTGACACACTTGGCCAAATTCTTGGCATCACCGCGCCGGTGTTTGCCATGGTGCTAATGGGCCTGTTGCTCAAAAAAATCTCTCTGATCAACGACAGCTTCATCCAAACGGCGTCCACGCTCACTTACAAAGCCACCATGCCCACGCTGTTTTTTCTGTCCATTTGGCGGGCCGATCTGCAAAGCGCATTCAACCTCCAGTTGGTGCTTTATTTTTGCGTGGCCACGCTGGTGGGCTTTGCGGCCAGTTGGTGGTGGGCCAGCCGCACCGTTGAATACCGCCAACGCGGGGTGTTTGTACAAGGCGCGTTTCGGGGCAATTGCGGCGTGGTCAGTTTCGCGCTGGTGGCCAGCACTTATGGCGACTATGGCCTGTCGGTCGGTGGCGTATTGGCTGGGTTCACCATTCTGTTGTTCAATGTGCTCTCGGTGCTGATTTTGTCCCTTTACAGCCCTTCCCTGCGCTTTAGCCCGGTGGCCATTGCTCGCGAGCTTGCCAAGAACCCGCTCATCATCGCAGTGGTATTGGGCATGTTCGCCAGCGCCATGGGGCTTAGTCTTCCCCAGTGGCTCTTAAAGTCAGCCGAATATTTTGCCGGGCTCACGCTTCCTTTGGCACTCATTTGTGTGGGCGGTACTTTGTCCCTGGCTGGTATTCGCGCATCGGGATCCAGCGCCATGCAGTCCAGTTTCATCAAGGTGCTGGGCCTTCCTGTGCTGGCCTGCGCGGGGGCATGGCTTTTGGGCATCACCGGCACCAACCTGGTTATCTTATGGATGTTTTTTGCCAGCCCCACGGCTGCGGCCAGCTTTGCCATGGCGGTGGCTGCTGGCGGGGATGGGCGCTTGGCAGCCAACATCATTGCGCTCACCACGCTGGTGTCTATAGCAAGCATCACACTGGGTATTTATGCCCTCAAAGCCATGGGGCACTGAAAGCCGTTAAACTCAAGGGGTAGTGCATCACTTTCCTCAGGTTGTTTACCCATGCAAGCCGAACAACAACAGGTGCCCAGTCCGGGCGCCACCGCGGCCCATTTGCTCACCCCTCGTCGAGAACTGCTCTTGCTGCTGGTGCTCGCTGGCATTCAGTTCACGCATATTCTTGATTTCAAGATCATGATGCCGCTGGGCCCGCAACTCACCGAGGCCTTTGGCATTCGCGATGCGCAATTCGGTTTGCTGGTCTCGGCCTACACTTTTTCGGCGGGTTTATCGGGTTTGTTGGCCTCGGTGTACATCGACCGATTTGAACGTCGCACCCTGTTGCTGGTGCTGTATCTTCTGTTTGCCTTGGCCACCTTGGCATGCGGCCTGGCGCCCACCTACGAAAGCCTGATGGCTGCGCGCATTGCGGCCGGTTTGTTTGGCGGAATACTGTCAGCCATGATCCAAACCATCGTGGCCGACGTCATTCCCTTTGCGCGGCGTGGCAAGGCCATGGGTATTGTGATGACCTCGTTTTCGGTATCCACCGTGATGGGGGTGCCACTGGGTCTGTACATTGCTGCACATTCCGACTGGCACACGCCCTTCATCGCCATCGCCGGGCTCAGTGTTGCGCTCGCGGTGGGTGGCTGGCTGGTTATTCCCAGCCTGCACGGGCACCTGGCCGCCAATGCGGGCAGCAAGGCGCTGCAAGGCATTGCCACCGTGGTGCGGGACACCAATCACCTGCGTGCTTTTGCATTTTCTTTTTGCATGATCTTCGCGGGGTTTTCAATCATCCCGTACATCACCATCTACATGCAAACCAACGCTGGGGTTTTAACATCACAAATCCCGCTGATTTACCTGGTGGGTGGCGCGGCTACGCTGGTTAGTGCCCAACTCATTGGCAGGCTAAGCGACCGGCTGGGCAAATTAAAAGTGCTGGGTGTGGTGGCCTGCGTGGCGGTGTTGCCGATGATGCTCATCACCCTGTCAGCGGGCCTGCCCCTGTGGGGCATCCTCATCATCACCACGCTGTTTTTTGTGTTCGTCAGTGGCCGCATGATCCCAGGCATGGCCTTGGTGAGTGCCGCGGCAAACCCTGCGTATCGGGGCACCTTCATGACCTTGAACTCATCCATGCAATCAGCGGCCATGGGCCTGGCGGCCCTGGTCGGCGGCTTGGTGATTTCACGCAATCCGCAAGGAATGATTCAGTATTTTTGGGTGTGCAGCCTGATTGCAATCGGCTTCAATTTGTTGGCTTTGGCTTTGGCCCGGCGCATCCGCGTGCACGCATAAGTGCACGCCTTAGTGCACGCAATAGCGCAGGCCTTAATTGCTGGCGGCCATGCGTCGAATAATCGACGACACCACCAAGCGGAGGCCTTTGATCTCTTTGGCTTCCAAAGGTTTTTTGTCTTTGAAGTCTTTGTCTTTGCTCAGCTCTTCCAGCTTTTGCTCAACGTCGCGGAGCAATTCGAGATGGTGCTCAAGTTGCTGTTTCATCTGTCACCAATACGCGGTTAAAACGGTAGGCGAAATATACACGTTTCGCCCACCTCGCGGGATGACATTTTTGTTACGTTGGCTTGACCAACCAATGGTTGTCCAGCGCCATGGCCCACCCCTCTTGTTGCTGCCCGCAATGTAGCCCTGCATCGCTGTACGCCAAAGCACAAGGCTGTTGCAGGCTGCGCTCGTGCAACAGCTCACCCTGTGTATTGGTGGTACACACCGTGTTATGCAAAGTGCAGCTGTAAGCAAACCCGTTGGGCATGGCCACCACATCCCCCGCATACCCGCCTCTGCTTGTACTGCTGGGCACGGCCTTCAGCCCGCTTGCGTTTAACAGCGCCAACACCGGGGACGCGTGGCGCATGCGCTCTTTGGCATGCTGAGCCTGCATGGCCACTGCCACTGTGTTGCCTGCGCGGTTCAAGGCCAAATGCCGAAGGCTCAACAAACGATCCTCGAGCTGCCACCGGCCCAGCACCTCACCAGTGCCCGGGTGCATGGCCACCAGCGAGGAGTCCATGTCATCAAGGTTTACCTTGGCTCGCCCCATTTGGGCATGGGTCGGAATTCCCCCATTGGCCACCAAAATACTGCCCTGCTGCAGGCCTGCCACCCCCGCGGGAAGCGCAATCAAGGCATGGGGATCTTGTCCCAGGGTGGGCCACACATCGATGGTTTCAAGGCTTTGAAGATCTCTTTTAACGAGTCGGCCCTGCCCGCTGTAGCGGTCGGTTTCGGTGGTATAAAACCATGGCTCTTGTGCCAAACGCAGAGCGTGGCCGTTCAGGCTTCTTTCATGGTCCAACCAGTGCCGCTGCATCTGCCCACTGCCCCAATGGATGCGCATCAACCAGTCGCCGGGGCGGCGTGCCACCACCAAACATTCCTCTGGGCCCAGCCAGGTTAAGCCATGGGGGCGGCTGGGTACATTGCACACATGCTCGGTAAACCGCGGCCCATGCTGGGTCAAATCCAGCAAACCCACTTGGTGTTGCCCATTCTGTTGAAGCTGCCATGCGGCCAACACGCGAGTTGCCCGGGCGTGCCCGGGGCCAGCCCAAGCCCACTTTGCAGGCCATGTGACAACCATGCCCACGCTTACCGCGTGCTTTAAAAAGTTGCGCCGAGTGGCATGCATGTTAATCGCCATCCGATGAAGAAAACTGCACAGCCACTGCCATGGCTGGAGCCACCTGCGTTTGCAACGCGCTTGCCAAGGCCTGTAATGCCTCACTGGCCTTTTGAACAGAGGCTGGGGTTTGGGCATCCAGTTGGCTAATGGCCTCATTGGCCCGCTCTACGGCCAGCCACAGGGCATCGGCCACCGTGTGGTGACCCAACCCACGCAAATACGCCTCCAGCGGCAACACCGCTTGCTGTGGGTCGGGTGCTGCGGCGTGGGGCATCACCAACACGTGCCGCACGCTACGCCAAATGGTTTGCCAGGCTTGCTCAGTCAGCCCAAGCTGGCTATGGGGCCAGCGCACTGGGCCTTCGGCCTTGCTGTCTTGGTGGGCCAGCAGCGGTTTTTTCATGTTTTGCCACGCCAAAGCCTGCACCGCACCCAGCACTTGGTTGAAATACTGCTGCACAAGGGCAGGCGCATCATTTGGCGGGTTCCAATTCAGCGCATCCACGCGGGTTTGAATGTCCTGCAACACCGCCAGCGAATATGCACAGGCAGGCTCGCCAGCCGCAACTGGCTGCACAAACCAAAGCCGTTCCAACGCCGGTAAACCCCTGCCCGGGCTGCCCACCTGGGCCATGTTCAGTGCGCCCTGCGCTTGCAGAGTCAGGGCCCGTTCAAGCAAACGCTCACGCAGGGGTCTGAAGTCGATTTCGCGCACCAGGTGCGTGCTCAACATGGGGCCATCGACCACGGCGCTCAAACCCAGCCACGCCAACAAAGTGCTTTTGTACCGGGCTTGAAGCCCCGGCAAGTCACTATTCCCTGCGCAATACGCCTGCGCAGAGCTGCTTAGCTCGCTCAGTTGTTTTTGAAACTGCCGGGTGGCCGGCACAAAGTGATGTTCACGTGCGGCCTGAAGCAATGTTTCAGGGGTGTACAAAGGGTAAAGGATTGCACTGCGATCCTCTGGCACAGCTGCCGAAACATGCCTGGCATCGGCCAGCATCCAAAACCCCAATAACACCGCCAACACCAGCAACCACACCAGCGCCCGCAACATGCCGCCCTTAAAGTCTGACATTGCTCGCTCCATGATTACAAAGACTCCACAAACTTGATGAGCGCTTCACGGTCTTTCGCATTGAAATTCATGAATCGCTGGCGGCTTGGCTCTGCCTCACCACCGTGCCAAAGAATGGCCTCCTCCACGCCATCAGCTCGCCCATCGTGCAACAGGCGCATGTGTCCATTCACGGCAGGAATCAATCCAATGCCCCACAAGGGCGGGGTTTTCCACTGCCTTCCCGTGGCCAAAAAATCAGGCCGATGGTCGGCAAGCCCCTCGCCCATGTCGTGCAGAAGCAAATCGGTGTAGGGGTAAATGGTTTGCCCCTCCAGTGCCCTGCTGCTCAGCCTTGGGAATGGCGCTTTGCCCGTCACATACGATGGGCGATGGCACACCGCGCACTGCGCATCTTCAAACAAACGCTGGCCGCGCAGCACCTGGGCATCGTCGGTGTTGCGGCGTGCTGGCGGCGCGAGCACCGCTTGATAGAACACAATCTCGTTGAACAGGCGATCGCTTAATTCTGGCTCGCCATGGTCTGAACCATTGGGGGCTGCCAGGCAATCCAATTGCGCGGGCGTGCAATTTTCTGCGGGGAACAACGATGAGGTAATGCCAATGTCCCCCAAAAATGCACCTGCCGTTTGGTGGGCCAGGGTGGCCACATTGGCCTTCCATCCAAAGCGGCCCAACATCTCTTGCTTGGCATACGCATCCCACACCCGGTTGGGCACCCCGGCAATCCCATCGCTGCGCTGGGATTGCGCCTTGGCATTGCTCAAAATTTCCTCCTCGGGAATGGCCTCCAGCAGCCCCAGCCCCACCACCTGCGGTGCAATTCGCGGACTCATCAGGGTGGCTGGGTGCAAGGGGCCGTAGGCCAAATCGGTAATGCTGTAGCTTGGCTTGCGCAACGTGTAGGGCGTGCCATCCGGGTACCGGCCCTTGATCTCTGTTATTTGTATGCGCACCTTGCCTTCGGGTTTTACGCCATGAATGGCCGCATTGTTTAACTGGTCTCCGTAGGTGGGCTCGGGCACCACACCGTGTTTGCCATCGTGTTGCCCTGGAATGGACAGGCGCATCAACAGTTCCACAGGTTGGGTTTGGTTGATGCGGTTCACAATCGCCGGTGGCTGGCCACGGCCATCCAGCAAGTGGCAACCACCGCAAGAGCGGGCAATAAAGTGGGGGCCCAGACCGTCGCGCGCGGTGGTGGATGCAGGGGCTTGCACCCAGTTGCGTTTAAAAAACGAATTGCCAATGGCAAAGCGTGTTCGTTCGGCATTCGGCAAATTGGCAGCCGGGAAGGAAAACGCATTTTGCCCGTCCGCAAACACGGTGGCATCGCCTGCGCTGCGAGGAGTCATGGGCTGTACTGCGGGTGGGTTGGCCAACACCAGGCCGGCCAACAACCCGGCAGCAGCAGACAACAACACAAAGCGTTTTTTCATGGCATGGCCAGTGTCAATTGTTCAATGCCGAGGGCACTGGCGGCCTCTACAATCAAAGTGCTTTGCTTGGTCAGGCTATCAATCACAGCGCGAATTCGCTTGGGGCCCGGTGCATCAGCCCCCCCAAGGATTTCGCGGTCAAATGGGGCTTGAATGTTTTCTGCCGCTTTTACAGAGGCCGCCATTTGCTGGCTGGTTTTGCTGGCCAGCGCAGGGGCCTTCTTGGCCACCAACGATTGCAAGGATGGCACTTGAAGCAATTCACCATTGACCTTCCTGTACTGCCCTGTCCAAACATTCAGGATGCCCTGCGCATTCGCCACAGCATCGCGGTGGGTGTTGTCAGAAAAACAGGAATGTTCATCCTCTTGGTCCTGGCTAAACAGCGCCACCTCCAGCCGCTCACCTGCCAGTTCCCCGCGCGACAAAGACCCCAAACCCACCAGCATTTTGCGAACCGACTCCAGGCCACCTTGTTCAAACCCAGCCCTGTAGTTACCCGCCGAATTGGGTGCCCATTGCGCAGCCAGGGCGCTTAGATCGTCCACCAACAGTTGGCTGACCTCAAGCAGGTATGCCCCTCGTCGCTCTGCGTTTTGGCCCACACCTTTCACATAGTCGGTGTGGGGCCGTTGGCCGGGGCCATCGACGCTCAGGTCTTGACCCCACAGCAAAAATTCAATGGCGTGCCAGCCCGTGGCAATATTCTCTTCACCACCGCGCTCGTTGTTCTCAATCAAGGCAGCGCGGGTGATGTTGAAGGTGGAGTTATTGATAAACCCGCTGCTGGCATTGCCTTTTACATAGTCCACGTATGATTCGTCCATGGGCCAGGCATTGATTTGGCCCTCCGGCCCCCCTTCTCCATCGATGGGGCCGCCATAAAACCGAAAAGCCTCGGTTTGACCATACACCTCGCGGGCCTGCAACCAGGCCTGCTTGGCCGCTTCAAGATGGCCAGCGCTGGGGTGTTTTACCAAGGTTTGAATGGCACGGTGCAATTGCTGCGCACCATGCAATGCATCACTGTAATTGGCGTGCACCAAGGTCGCGTAGCCCTTGGCAACGTCTGCCGGAGTGGGGCTGGCCACTGCGGGCCCCGCCATGCTCCACAGGCCAATCAACAACAAACCGCCCGTCCAAAAATGCCCCAAGCGCAGACTGTTCAACATCATCAAACCATTCCCTGAAATTTAAAAATCACACGCACAGTGTACTTGAAATTATATTAATGATAATGAGAACGATTTGTGTTTAGTAATTTTTTGTACTACACTGCCTGCAATTTCAATTGAGAACCGGTCTCATCATGCAAGCAAACATGTCTTCAGCACCCCACCCTGTTTTGGCAAATTCCAGGCAGACGCATGTCGACCAGCCGGGCACAATCCCCGTGCTGCACAGCCATGAACTGTTTCCCAAGGGCATTCGCGAGGTGACCATTGCGCACGCAAACATGCAATACAGGCTGCGCATTACTGCGCAAGGCAAGCTCATCCTCACCAAATAAGTTTTCAATCAACCCGCCAGCCATGCCGGGCCTGTGGGCCATGTGCACCAGCCAGCCATTTTTTTAATTGGTATATTCATGAACAAAAAATTGCTGCCCCGCGCCGTGGCATGTGCCATGTTGGCCTGGCCTGCATGGGCCATGGCCCAAACCAACAACACCCTTCCCACAGTGCAGGTGGAAGGCCAAGCCCAAGGCGAAGCCACACCAGCCACCCCCGTGGAAGGATACAAAGCCAGCACCGGTTTTTCGGCCACCAAAACTGGCACACCACTGGCCGAGACCCAACAAGCCATCACGGTGATCACACGCGAGCAGGTTCGGGACACCGGCGCCGTGAATGTGCAAGAAGCCCTGCGTTACACAGCTGGAGTAAGTGCCGAGTCATACGGGTATGACAACCGTGGCGACTGGGCCTTTATCCGTGGTACTTCGTATGTGCAATACCTTGACGGCCTAAAAACCATTTTTGGCTTTTACAACACCACACGGCCCGATCCGTTTACGCTTGAGCGCATTGAGGTGATCAAAGGCCCCTCGTCAGTGCTCTATGGTCAAGGTGGCTTTGGTGGACTCATTAACTTGGTGTCCAAGAGGCCGCAGCGCGAGACTGCTGGCGAAATGGAAGTTCAGCTGGGCGAATACGGACGCGCGCAATTGGGTATCGACCTTACAGGATCGCTGAATGAAGAAGGCACGCTTCAATACCGCTTGATCGGTCTGCACCGCGATAGCAATACGCAAGTCGATTACGTGCCTGACGACCGCAGCCTGGTCGCCCCCGCCCTCACCTGGGCCCCCAATGCCAATACGCAGTTCACTGTCTACGCCTTGCAGCAACGGGATTTGTCTGGATCATCCGTGGGGTTTTTCCCGGTTGTTGGAACGCGCTTTGAAGGCCCCAACGGCCGCATTCCCAACAATGTGTTCATCAGCGAACCGGGCTTTGACAAATACCTGTCGCAAAATACAAGCTATGGTCTGGAATTCAATCATCGAGTCAACGACATTTTCAGCTTTTCACAAAAAATCCGCCAAACCGACAGCTCGGTGTTGTACAACTCGGTGTATTCGGCCTTTGCACCACGGCCCCGGCTGAACGCAGACGGGCGAACCATCAACCGCACCATCATTGCGCAAATTAACAACTCCGATAACCTCACCAGTGACTCGCAATTGACCGCACGCTGGCAAGCAGGCGATTGGGACAACACCACCACCCTGGGCCTGGATTACCAACGCGCGGCCTTGGGCGGCGCGCGTGGACAGGGCGGCACAGCAGCCCCCATCGATGTGTTTAACCCCGTGTATGGCAACTTCACGGCCCCCACATTGGCAGACATTGCTGGCACCGTGCAATCCCAAACCGGGGTGTATGCCCAACAGCAATTTAAATATAACAAACGTTGGCTGGGCACCGTGGGCGTTCGGCAGGACTGGGCAAAATCCCGCACTGATCGTGCGCCAGCATCGGCTCTGGATCAAGACGCCACCACCTACAAGGCCAGCGTGGGCTACATCACCAACGCGGGCGCCATGCCTTACATCAGTTATTCGGAGTCGTTTCTGCCCATTGGCGGTCTGGACTTCTTTGGCAATCCATTTAAACCGCAAACCGCCGAGCAAATTGAGGCTGGGGTGAAATACGAAACCCCGAACGGCAAATCACTGTTTACGGCAGCGGTGTACGAGATCACCGAAGGCAACCGACGCACGGCAGACCCCAACCAAGCAGGCAATCAAATCCAGGTGGGCGAAGCAGAAAGCAAAGGCATCGAGCTGGAAGCCAACCACCGCCTAAGCCCCAGCGTTGATGTATTGGCGGCTTACGCCTACACCTCGGCCCGAGTCACGCGGGACAACGGAGCCTCCCAAGGCAAGCGGTTGGCCACCGTGCCCAAGCAAACCCTCAGCCTGTGGGGCCGCCAAAAGTTTGACTGGCTTGGTACACCCGGGTGGCAGTGGGGCGCAGGCTTGCGTTTTGTGGATGAATCTTGGGATGGTGCCGACAATGTGCGCACCCCCAGCGTCACTTTGCTGGATGCCATGCTGAGCTACACCTCTGGCGATTGGCGGTACGCCTTGAATGCCACCAACCTGGCCAACCGCGAATACGTGTCCACCTGCCTGGCACGTGGCGACTGCTTCTATGGCACCGCGCGCAATGTGGTGTTTACTGCCAACTACAGCTTCTAAGTACAATTCATGGTGTTGGCCTTACCTTGCAGCACCATGAATTACACCCTCCGCCTGATAGCACTTCTTCTAAGCTTGACCTGCACCACTGGGGCCAAGGCAGCACCCAACGACATGGCCACCCGTGTGCAAGCCTGCACCGCTTGCCATGGTGAGCAAGGGCGCGCCAGCCCCGAGGGCTACTACCCGCGCATCGCAGGCAAACCCGCAGGCTACCTGTACAACCAATTGATCGCCTTTCGGGATGGAGGGCGCCACCATGCTGCCATGACAGGCATGGTGCAACACCTGTCCAACGACTACCTGTTGCACATGGCCAATTATTTTGCCGAGCAACACCCGCCTTACCCTCCACCTGCCCCCGGCAACAGCACCCCAGCTGAGTTGCTTGCGGGCAAACGCCTGGTGTTTGAAGGCGCAAGCGATCGCAAAGTGCCCGCCTGTGCAGCATGCCACGGACAAAACCTGATGGGGGTACAGCCCAACACGCCGGGTTTGCTGGGCTTGCCCAAAGATTACCTGAACGCTCAATTGGGCCAGTGGCGCAATGGGCAACGCCAAGCGGCAAAGCCCGATTGCATGCACCAGGTGGTGCAAGCACTCACCGTGAGTGAATTAAACGCTGCCAGCAGCTACCTGGCCGCGCAACCTGTGCCACCCAACGCACGAGCCCAATCGGCCAACAGCATTGAGTTTCCGCTGGAATGCGGTACCCACAGCCGCCAGCCACCAAAGGCAAACACGACCAACAAACCAAACGCCCAGCAGCAAAGGGGGGCCGAGCTGGCCCGCATTGGCAATTGCATGGGCTGCCACACCACCGCGGGTGGCCAACCTTATGCAGGTGGTCGTGCCATTGAAACCCCATTTGGCCGGGTGTACGCCAGCAACTTGACACCCCACCCCGGCACAGGGCTTGGTCGTTGGACGGCGGATGACTTTTACCGCGCCATGCACCATGGCATTTCAAAAAACGGGCAATACCTATACCCCGCTTTTCCATTCACCGAGTACACACGCATGCCCCGTCAAGAGGTGGATGACCTGTTTGCCTACTTGCAAAGCCTGCCTGCCGTGGAGCAGGCCACACCCAAGCCCACACTGCGATTTCCGTACAACCAACGCATGCTTTTGGCGGTGTGGCGCACTCTGTATTTCACCCCGGGGGAATTCCAGGCCGACCCCAATCAAAGCCCGCAATGGAATCGTGGTGCTTACCTCGTCAATGGCCCAGGGCACTGTGCAGCGTGCCACACACCACGGGGCAGCCTGGGCGGCTACCAATCCAAGGCCCACCTGCTGGGTGGAAACATTGCTGAGCTCAATTGGTTTGCGCCTGCCCTGAACAATCACACCTTGCACGGCCAAGGCCAATGGACTGAAAGCGAACTTGTGCAATATCTTCAAAGCGGGGCCAATCGCCATGCTGCAGCCAGCGGCCCCATGGCCGAAGTGCTTGTGCACAGCCTGCAACACCTTGACCAAGACGATTTGAATGCCATGGTGGTGTATTTGAAAAGCCTGCCAGCCCAAGCGCCGGTGGTGCCGCAGGGCACAGAATTGGCCAGCCGAAGCCTGCAGCCTGCTTTGCGTTTGGGAAAAGACATTTACACAGAACAATGTGCCAAGTGCCATGGTGCACATGGCCAAGGCGAGGCAGGAAAATTTCCGGCACTGGCCGGCAACGCCACAGTGAACGCGCCTGTGGCCAGCAACGCCATACGCGCAGTGCTCAACGGGGGCTACAGCCCCAGCACCGTAGCCAACCCGTACCCCTATGGCATGCCGCCTTACCGCGCACAGCTCAGCGACGCGCAGATCGC
>NZ_CAXQZX010000072.1:0-13962 GCF_964228395.1 Limnobacter sp. | reverse complement strand
CCCTGAACCTGTTGGCAAAGTGCATGACCACGAGTACTCCAGCTCGCCCGTCGATGAAAGCCTACAAGCACATTGGGACCACGCCGAACAGATCATCAACAACATCTCTGACCGCATGGACCACCTGCTTGCACAAAAATCCTCGGGTTGGAGCCAAGCCTGGCATCAGGCCAGCCTGGACACTCCATCAGCGATGAGCGCCGTAGAAGACAGCTTGGCCGCTTGATGATTTCAACGAGACTTTTCATGACCAACAAACCTCACGCCTATCCCCTACTAAAAAGCCTACCGGCCGCCGTTGCTTTTGCGGTGTTTTGTTTTTCTTCCACGACCAATGCCCAAGAAACACCGGCCATTGAACCGATTGAACAAGCAGGTGCTGCACCTACGCAACCCAACCGCCTGCAGCAAAGCGTCGTGATGGGCTTGCAAAACAGTGCCGTGCTCGATGGCGACCTGCACGCTTTGGAAGCCGAAATGGAAGAGGCCAATGTGGCTTTTGGTGGCATGCTGCCAACCGTTGACCTGCGAGGCGCCACCGGGCGGGAGCGAAGCAAAATTGATGGGGGCGAGGCACGCACCTACAACGCCAACTCTTACGGCATTGAAGCGCGTCAAAACCTCTTCAACGGCTTTGCCTCGCATGCCCGGTATTTTTCTTCGCATGCAAAAGCCATGCAGAGTTATTACCGATACCTCAACAAGGCCAATCAGGTCGCCTTCGAGGCATCCAGCGCACATGTTGACGTGTCTCGCTTTCAAGCCTTGGTGCGCTTAAGCGAGAACAACGTGAAGTATCACCAAGACTTGATGGCTCGCATTGAAGAAAAAGTGAACAGTGGTGTGACCCGGCAATCCGATTTGGAGCAGGCACGCAGCCGCTACACCCTGGCTTTGGGCAACCTGGCGACCGAAAAAGCGAATGCTTTTTCGTCCATGGCCAATTACCAGCGCATCACCGACACTGTGTGGCCCATCAATGACATGGGCGAATATGTGGTGCAAGCCAATTTTGAGGTTGAGAACACCGAAAGGCTGTTGTTTGCGCTTAATACACACCCGCTGTTACTGGCCGCCAATGCGAGCATTGACGCA
Organism: Limnobacter sp.; assembly: GCF_964228395.1. Taxonomy (GTDB): domain Bacteria; phylum Pseudomonadota; class Gammaproteobacteria; order Burkholderiales; family Burkholderiaceae_B; genus Limnobacter. Next base: position 12,867 of record NZ_CAXQZX010000072.1, on the reverse strand, counting down.
GCAAAACAAGACATTACCGCCGCCAGCGAAGGATTTCACCCACGGCTGGACCTGCGGGCAAAATCAGATGTTTACAGCAACTACCTGTCCACTTTTGATGAGCGGCAAATATCGTCCATCGACCTGCTGGCCACCGTGAACCTTTACCGGGGCGGCTCCGATAACGCCGCCAGAAACGCTGCCATCAAGCGCAGGCTGCGCGCGCTGGATGACAAACTGGTGGCTTGCCGCGCCATTCGGCAAAGCACACAAACTGCCCTGTTTGATGTCATCAGCTCCCAAAAAAAATTGAATTACTTTCGCGAACAAGCACAAGCAATCGCCAAAGCCCGCGCCGCCTATGAACAGCAATTTGCGGTTGGCCGCCGTAGCCTACTCGACCTGCTCACCGCTGAGAACGAGTACTACCAGGCCGAACGAGCCTTGATCAACATCGAAGCCGATCTAAGCACTGCAAAGCTGAAGCTGCTGGCCAGCACCGGGCAATTGATCAGTTTGTTTGGCGTGGACGAAATGGTGAAAGCAGACGAACCTGCGCGCCGGCAAGTGCTTTTTTATAAAGCGCAGGGCGCTGGCGCTGAGGTAGAGGGCTGCCCGGCCAGCTTGATGAATGTCAAAGACTTCCAACTGCCCAATATTGGCTTTGACGAGGCCCTGAAAAACGCACAGGCAGACATCCCATCACCCGCCATTGAATTGGCTCAGGTGGGCGCCACACTGCAAAAGCTTAACTATGGCGACCCCGCCGAGGTCTCCAAAAGCCTCACCGACCGAACACAGGCATGGGCCATGGCTTGGCAAAAAGGCGATGTCAATGCTTACATGGCCTTTTACTCCCCCACCTTCAAACCAGAAGAAGGCAGTTACGAGGGTTGGATTCGCAACCGGCGCGAACGACTAAAAACAGCCAAGCAGTTGAATATTGCGCTCAGTGACATTCAGGTTGTGCCCAGCTTTGACGACCCCAAAGTGTACGAAATCACCTTCACCCAAGAGTACAACGCACAGCACTATCAAGAAAAATCCAAAAAAATTCTTACTTGGAAAGAGGTGAATGGTGTGTGGCAAATTATTCGTGAACAAAACTTGCCACTGAACACCGCAAACCTCCCCAAAACACCCGTGGTGAATGCGTCCGGTCAAGCATCTGCGTAAGGTACCCCGGAGCCCGTTTCAAGCAGCCCTTGCCCACCTGGTGCGAGGGCTGTTGAAAGCGACGGGCTATTGTGAAAGGCTGCGGGCCAAGGCGCGCAACCGTGCAAGCACCGCCATTTTATTCAAGCTCAAAAACTCTGATTCGCTAAACTGCCCCACCCCGGCCTGAAGTTCTCGATATTCCTCGAATTCAAAAAACTCCCCCCCCGGTAACACGCCACCCTGTGGAACACGGCTGGCTCGAACAAGGTCTACGCCATTGCTCAGCAATTTGCGGAGCACCGGTAGCAGCAAATCTGGAACATTGCCATGACCCGGCGCTGCCACGATGACCGCGGCGGGCTTGCGAACAACCAAGTCTTTGAGTTGCCGAAGAGCCGCATTGCCGGGTTGGCAAAACACGAGGGCCACTTCAAGGGACTCAAACAGAGGATGTTCTGTGGCATGGGCTTCAATCAAGCCATGAAAAAAACCTTGAGGCAAATGTGCACCGGCCTCGACCTCCAGAGATCCCACTGTGGTTTGCACATGCGCAGGCCATTGCCGAATTTCCACAGAATGCGGGCCGTCGAAAGCATCCAGACTCGCCGTGCTCAATTTTTCAACCGCATGGGCTGGCGTGTACAAACCCTGCATCACCAAACCAAAGGGCATGGCACAGCTTGCTTTATTGAGTTTTGTTTGTACTGCGGTCTCAATCAGTTCAAAGGCTTGCAATAGGTTGGATGGCCCATCGGCCTGTGGATGATCGCTTGGCAGCATGGCCGCTGTGAACACCACAGGCTTGTTCATCAACCTGGGCGGCAAGGTGAGGTACAAAAAGTACAGCATGTCCTCCAGGGTGTCGGTGCCGTGGGTCACCAACACTGCATCCACCTCGGGGTTTTCCAAGCACTGGCACAACACGGCACGCAAACGCAGCATGTGGCCAAGCTCCAGATTTTGGCTTCCAATGGAATACGGGGTGTGCACTTCCCAGCTTGCCCGGCGCAGCAAAGCAGGCACGCCCATGAGCAATTGCTCTGCACCAAGCTGGGCAGAGGTGTAGGCATATTGCGTGGCGTCGCCATGACTTTGGCCAGCAATGGTGCCTCCGGTGGTGACCAAGGCGCATCGCAACACCGCGCTTGCAGTGCCCTCAGCCGCGATCATCGACGTCCTCGGTGTCGCTGGGCTCGGTGCTGTTGATGCCAAGCAAGTTCATGGCTTCTTGTTCGGGCAATTCGTCAACCCCCTTCAACTTGCGCTGCATTTGGCGTGATCGGGTTTCGGCAGACTCAATGTTTTTGGCAGCGCGTTCCAATGTTTCTTTGGTTTTAGCCAATACATCGCCAAATTTTCCGAACTCTGTCTTAACAGCGCTTAGCACCGTCCACACCTCACTGCTGCGTTTTTCCAAGGCCAGGGTTTTAAAACCGAGTTGGAGCGCGTTGAGCAAAGTGGTTAGGGTCACCGGCCCGGCCACGGTAACTCGGTGCAGGCGCTGAAGGTCATCAACCAAGCCAGGGCGCTTTACCACCTCGGCATACAGACCTTCGGTGGGCAAAAACAAAATGCCAAAATCGGTTGTGTAGGGTGGAGCAAGGTATTTTTCTGCAATGCTCTTGGCCTCCAGCCTGACCGCTTGCTCCAGCGCACGGGAGGCGGCCGACACCCCATCGGCATCGGCTCGATCAAAAGCATCTAGCAAACGCTCGTATTGCTCTTTTGGAAACTTGGAGTCGATCGGCAACCAAACCGGTTTGTCGTCGTCTTTGCCCGGCAAACGCACGGCAAATTCCACGATGTTGTTGCTGCCGGGCACGGGCTTGATGTTTTGACCAAACTGCGAGGGGGTCAGCATTTGCTCAAGCAAAGCCAGCAACTGCACCTCGCCCCAGGTGCCTCGGGTTTTTACATTGGTGAGCACGCGCTTTAAATCACCAACGCCGGTGGCCAGCTGCTGCATTTCACCCAGGCCTTTGTACACCTGCTCCAAGCGATCGCTGACCTGCTTGAAGGATTCGCCCAAGCGTTGTTCGAGTGTGGACTGCAACTTTTCATCCACGGTTTTGCGCATCTGTTCAAGTTTGTTGGCGTTGTCTTCTTGAAGCTGTTGAAGTTTTTGCTCCATGGCCGCACGCATTTGTTGCATTTGGTCAGCAATCAAGGTGTTGGTTCGGTGCAGCGTTTGGGCAAACTGATCAAGACGCTCAGCCTGCACCTGATTGCCCTGCCCAAACTGGGTGGCCACCAGTTGCTGTAACCCTGCAAAAGCAGCCTGCGTTTCGCTGCGGGTTTGCGCCAGGTGCTGTTGCATGCCCTCGCTTTGTTTGGCCTGACGAGCTTCAATGTCCTGGCCAAGCAAGCGCAATTGCTTGCCCAATTCGTCGGCTGCAAAGCGTTGCTGCTGCTGCGCCTCCAAGAGCCGCTCCAGGTCTTTGGCCATGTCGGCCTGGGCCAGGCGCAGCGCATCGTCGCTGGCGCCGCTCCGCATGGCTTTCCAGACCACCAACACCCCCACCAGCACCAGCAGATTAATAACCAAAAGCAGCAGCACACCTTGGGACTGAAGATCAATCATCACCTTGGCCCTCTGCGCGAATGCTCAATTTGGTTTTGCCACTGGCTCCGGGTGGGTCTGGTTGGTTGCGCATCCAGTCCGCCGTGCGGAAAAAAGAGAGCATCAAGCCCTCAATGACTCGCTCGGGCAATGCCATCGCCCGCAAGGCATTGACCATGCATAGCAACCACTGGTCACGGTCTTCACTGGCAATGGGAAATGGCATGTGGCGCATGCGTAGCCGAGGATGGCCAAACTTGGGGGTGTACAGGTCAGCGCCCCCCAACCAACCGCTTAAAAACAGGTAAAACTTTTCTCGGGAATGGTCCAGGTTGTTTGGATGCAATTTGCGGATCCGTTCAAACGCCGGGTTGGTGTCCATTTCATCGTAAAAGAGGTCCACCAGCTTGCGCACACCCACGGCTTGCTCTTCGGCCGAATCACCAAAGTAATGAATGGGAGGAACTGGAGTGTGCGCCTCGGGGCTGGTTTGATTGGGTGAGTTGCTGGACATGGTTTGAGCCTGAAACAAAATCATGAAGAGTGACCAGCCAAGCCAGCCACCCTCCATTGTAATGGCTCACGCCGCCGCTTGTCGCAGGGTGTGCATCACAGGCGCTCGGCACACGCGGTTGACAGACCAAGCCCCAAAAACAACCGACACCAAAGCGCCGCCGGCAACACCCAACGCCGTGTGCAAGGGCGACATCAACTATTCAAACTCAAACACAAAGTGAGCAACACCCCAGCCCAGGGCTTGGGCTGCCAGGGCCGCCACCAAGCCCGCCAGTGCGCCCACCACGGTTAACTCAAGCCATGCCGCACGTTGAAGCTGCTGGGTCGAGGCGCCCAATGCCCTGTAAATGGCGGCCTCTCGCGTGCGGGTGCGCGCCCCGGTGAGCACACAGGCCACCACCACCAGCCCTCCTGCTGCCACTGTGAACAAAAACACAAACTGAATGGCCTGCCCCACCTGAGCCAGTATGGTTCGAATTTGACCAATGATGAGCGCGGTGTCCAGCACAGTGAGGTTAGGAAACTCCCTCACCAGGCTGCGCGACACATCCACTGCACGGTCGGGTTGCAAGTAAACGGAGGTGATCCAGGTTTGCGGAAATGAACGCAACACCTCGGTCGGAAAGATCATGAAAAAATTGACTTCCATGGAATCCCAACGAAGCTCACGAATGCTGGTGATTTGCACGGTCAGAGGAGTGCCTGCAATGTCGAAGGTCAACTTGTCCCCCATGCCAATGCCCAAGCGCTTGGCAACGCCATCTTCCACCGACACCTGCGCCAGGCCAGGTTGAGCGTTGAACCACTGCCCCTGGGCGATGGTGTTGTGGCTGGGCAATTGATCGGCAAAACTCAAGTTGAGTTCGCGCTCCACAGTGTTGCGTGCCCGGTCGTCGGTAAAAGTATCTGCCGTGATCACCTGGCCGTTGATGGCGCTTAATCGACCTCGCACCATGGGGTAGAGCTTGACCGTCTCGCTGCTGGCCGCCTGTAATTGCTGTTGCACAGAAGCCACCTGGTCAGGCTGAATGTTGAAAACAAATCGATTGGGGGCATTGGCGGGCACAGCCTCTTGCCAGCGGTCGATGAGGTCACCCTGCACAACAGCAAGCATCAACAGGGCCGCCAAACCAAGGGACAAGCTCACCCCTTGCAGCACCAGAGTGCCTGCGCGCTTGGACATGCTCTGAAACACATCAATGCGCAAGCCTCGCCCACCCCGCTTGCGCGAGGCGACCGCCAACCCTTTTAGCAACAACCAGAACAACAAGGCAAACAAACTAGAGGCGCCCACAAAACCCGCAAACAACAACAAAGCCAGCACCGTGTTGCCAACAATCAGTAAACACACCCCCACCGCGGTGAAAAGACCAAACAACACCGACAAGGCCAACTGCCCCCGGCCTGTTTTAAGCGTTTGATGACGAATCACTGCCACGGCGGGCGCACGCAGTGCGTACCAGGTGGGCACCGCGGCAAAGCCCAACAAAAGCAAGGCCGCGAGCAAGGTGCCCATGGGCAGGAAATGCAATCCAGCCAAGGGCAAGTTGACCCCGACCAGTTCGGCCAACAAAGCCAGCAGGCCCCAGTGGGCAGCCCACCCCAGGGCCACACCCAAGGCCCCCGCCAACACGGTGAGCACACCCATGCCCACAAGCCAGGTTTTCAAAAGCTGTGTGGGTGTGTAGCCCAGGCTTTTTAAAACCGCCAGTTCGCTGGCCTGCTCCTTGGCAAACAGGTGCGCAACCAGGGCGATGCCCACACACGCCACCATGGTGCCGATTAACGCGGCCATCGACAAAAAGTCATTGGCGCGTTCAAGCGTGCCGCTCACCTCTGGTCGGCCATTTTCAAGGGTCTCAATTTCTTCAACCGGGGTAAGCCGGGTTTCTAGCGCAGTTTGCAAGGCAGCAATGGTGGGGGCGTCACCCGTGAAGTACATGCGCCAGGTTGCCCTGGACCCCAAGCCCAACAACCGGGTGGCAGGCAAATCAGCCATGTTGATCATGGTACGCGGCGCAAAATTCACAAAACCACCGCCGCGGTCGGGTTCCACCAAAATAATCCGGGTTACCGGCCCGCTGAGCTCACCCACTTGAATAGAATCGCCCAAATCTACCCCCAAGGAGCCCAGCACACCTTGATCCACCCAAAACTCCCCGGGTGGGGGGCCATTGGCCACCTTCTCTTCTTCGCCGTTGGCCTTACGCACGGTCAACTGGCCCCGCAGGGGGTAAAAATCATTCACCGCTTTCAAAGACACCAGCAAGTCCACCCGGTCGCCAGGCAACACACTGGGAAACACCACACTTTGGGCACGCTTAAGCGAAGCAAATTCAGGCTTGTCCAACAAGGGCAGCCAATCGGCCTGGTCAATATTGCGTTTGGACTCAATCACCAAATCCCCGCCCAACATTTGCGTGGCATCGCGCGCCAAGGCTGCTTCAAGCCGAGCAGAAAAAACACCCACCGAAGAAATGGCCGCCACGGCCAGTATCAGGGCGATGAACAAAATTCTGAAGGAGGCGCGGCGGGATTGCCGAACCCAGTATTGGATGGACTGCATGAGTGGTTAAGCTGTGCTACTGGAAAACAAGAGTGTAGGACAGATGGAGCTTCTGCGGGTTCCTCACCAAAAAATTGACCGATCGTGCTATTTTGGAGCCTATGCTCGGTTAAAGCCTTGTACTTTTAAGTAACATAAGGCCAATAAATTACACAGAAATGCCGATTTTTAAGGAGACGGTAACGTGTCAGACGCTTTTCCCACGCTGAATTCCCCGCTGGATCTGGGTTTTACCACCCTGCGCAACCGCATCATGATGGGTTCCATGCACACCGGGCTGGAAGACAAATACAAAGACTATGACAAGTTTGCCGCCTATTTCGAGGCTCGCGCCAAGGGCGGCACAGCCTTGATTGTAACTGGCGGGTTTTCGCCAAACCTGGAAGGCTGGCTGTACCCCTTTGCCTCGAAGCTGAGCAGCAGCGGTGCGGTTAAGCACCACAAAAAAATCACCGAGGCCGTGCACAAACACGACGGCAAAATCGTAATGCAATTGCTGCACGCAGGCCGTTATGCCTACCACCCGCTGAGCGTGTCGGCCTCGAATGTGAAGTCGCCCATCAACCCTTTCAAACCCCGCGAAATTGGTGACTTTGGTATTCGCCGCACGATTGCAGCATTTGCACGTTCGGCCAAGCTTGCGCAAGACGCTGGCTACGACGGCGTGGAAGTGATGGGGTCTGAGGGTTACTTGCTGAACCAGTTTATTTGCAAACGCACCAACCAGCGCACCGACCGCTGGGGGGGCTCGGTAGAGAATCGCGCCCGTTTGTCGGTGGAGATTGTTCGCCGCATTCGCGAAACCGTGGGTGAAAAATTCATCATCATCTACCGCCATTCTTTATTGGATTTGGTCGAAGGCGGCAACACCTGGGAAGAAGTGAGCTACATTGCCAAAGCGGTTCAAGATGCAGGCGCCACACTGCTGAACACCGGTATTGGCTGGCACGAAGCTCGCGTGCCCACCATTGTGACCTCGGTGCCCCGCGCTGCTTTTGCAGAAATGACAGCCCGTTTGAAAAAAGAGCTTCGCATTCCCGTCATCGCCAGCAACCGAATCAACAAGCCCGAGGTGGCCGAGAAGCTATTGGCCGATGGAATGTGCGACATGGTCTCCATGGCTCGCCCCTTGTTGGCCGACCCCGATTTTGCCATCAAGGCCAAGGAAGGCCGGGCAGACGAGATCAACGTGTGCATTGCTTGCAACCAGGCTTGCCTGGACCACACGTTTAGCATGAAACGGGCATCCTGCTTGGTTAACCCACGGGCGTGTCACGAAACCGAAATCAAAGACGCCCCTTTTGAACGCAAGAAAAAAATTGCGGTGGTGGGCGCTGGCATGGCCGGCTTGGCGGCCTCTACAGAACTGGCCCGCCGTGGGCATGATGTGGTGCTGTACGACTCGGCCCCCGAAATTGGCGGTCAATTCAACATGGCCAAGGTGATCCCCGGCAAGGAAGAATTCTACGAAACGCTGACTTATTTCAAACGCCAGTTGGAACTGCACCGCGTCAATGTTCAATTGAATGTACGCGTGGATGCGGCCCTCATTTCCCGCGGCAAATTTGACGAAGTGATTTTGGCCACAGGCATTAAACCCCGCACACCGGGAATTGAGGGCATTGAACACCCGAAGGTGATGAGCTACATCGACGTGTTGCTGCACAAAAAACCAGTGGGCAAAAAAGTGGCCGTGATCGGTGCGGGCGGCATTGGCTTTGACGTGTCCGAATACCTCACCCACGACCACAACCACCCTTCTCCGACCCTCGACCTTGAGAGCTGGAAAAAGGAATGGGGCATCACCTTTGACCCCAACAACCCGGGCGGGATAGACCGCGTTCAACCCCAGCCGCCTGCGCCTGCCCGCGAAGTGTGGTTGTGCCAACGCAAAGACGAGCCTCTTGGCAAGCGTTTGGGCAAAACATCGGGCTGGGTGCACAAGGCCAGCTTGAAGAGTCGCCGAGTGCACTTTATGCAGGGTGTGGAATACCTGAAGATTGACGACCGTGGCTTACACATCATGAGCGCCAATGGGCCAGAAATTTTGGATGTGGACAATGTGGTGATTTGCGCGGGCCAAGACCCCTTGCGTGAATTGCAGGCGCCCTTGGAAGCCTTGGGCATTCCAGTGCACCTGGTGGGGGGTGCCGATGTGGCCGCAGAGCTGGACGCCAAGCGCGCCATCAACCAGGCCACGCGTTTGGCCGTCACACTGTAAGAGGCAGCAACACCATGGCACAAAAATCCATGCTTCAAAAGGTTTACGCCCAAGTGGACAAGCTGCCCACACCCCTCAAGGTGCGGGCATTTACAGCCATATTTGGGCGGGCTGTTAAGTTTTTTAGAACCACTGGCTGCAAGTTTGAGTGGATTGAGACCAACCACGCCATCGTGACCCTGAAAAACAAAGGCAATCTACAAAACCACATTGGCGGCTTGCACGCTGTGGTGATGTTGATGACTGCAGAATCGGCCACAGGGGCCTTGGTTGGTCTAAACGTGCCAGCCAACTGCATCCCAGTGATCAAGCGCATGGAAGTGGACTACCGAAAGCGGTGCAGCGGCGATTTAAAAGCTGAAGCCATGTTGACTCAGGAGCAAATTGCCCTGATGCAAACCCAGGACAAGGGTGAGGTGGACGTGGCCGTCACTGTCACTGACAGCGAAAGCAAAGAGCCGATCTTTGTGAGGGCCATTTGGGCCTGGACACCCAAACGCGCATAAGGCCAACCCTCGCTGCGCCGCTTGTAAAAGCGGCGCAGTACAATGCTTGGGCTGAGAATAAAAAATACTTCAGGAGACACGCCCATGGCCCCATTTGAATTTCGCACCGTGGCCCGCCTGGTTTGTGAATCAGGCTGCACCCAACGCCTACCGGAGCTGGTTCAACCCCTGCTTGCACAGCACCAACTAAGCATTGCCCGGGTGTTTTTGCTGGCCGACCCATTTATAGCCGCTACGCCCACTTGCAAGGCCATTGTGGACGCTTTCCACGCCGCTGGCCATGCAGTGCAACTTTGCAACGATGTAGAGCCCGACCCCCCCGAGGCATTGGTGGAACGCACAGCCAAGCTGGCTGTCGACTTTGGTGCCAATGTGGTGCTGGCCATAGGCGGTGGATCCACACTGGACGTGGCCAAGCTGATTGCCGTTTTGGCTCGCGGCAAACAAAGCCTGCAAAGCATGTATGGCGTGGGCAATGTGAGCAGCGACCGCCTGCCCTTGGTGTTGGTACCCACCACGGCGGGCACTGGCAGTGAAGTGACCCCCATTTCGATCGTCACCACCGGCGCCGACACCAAAATGGGCGTAGTGAGCCCGGTGTTGTATGGCGATCTGGCTGTGCTGGACGCTGACTGGACTTTGAGCCTGCCCCAGCATGTCACCGCCGCCACGGGCATAGATGCCATGGTACATGCCATTGAAGCCTACACCAGCAAGCGATTAAAAAACCCCTACTCCGATTTTTTGGCTTGCGAAGCCCTGCGTTTGCTGGCTGCCAACCTGCCTGTGGTGTGCCGTGAGCCCGGCAATCGAGAAGCGCGGCAAGCCATGATGCTGGGCGCGTGCCTGGCAGGCCAGAGTTTTGCCAACGCGCCCGTGGGTGCCGTGCATGCCCTGGCCTACCCAGTGGGCGGCATTTTCCATGTGCCGCATGGCTTGAGTAACTCGCTGGTGCTGCCCCATGTATTGAGATTTAACCTGCCAGCGGCTGAGCAGCAATATGCCGAGTTGGCTTTGGTACTCAAGCTTGGCCACCATGGGGACAACCAAGCACAGCTGGCGCAAGCATTCATTGATTACACCGCTACACTGTCGCCCTCCACCGGGCTGCCCGTTGGCCTGCGCGAGGTGGGCATTCAACCCGGGGATTTGCCCGCCATGGCCAAAGCAGCCATGTTGCAAACCCGGCTGCTTTCGAACAACCCCCGTGACATGGACGAGGCCCAGGCCTTAGCCATTTACGAGCAGGCTTATTGATTATTACCTTGCATTCATGACACAACCCAGCGACTACCCCCACCACCAATCGGTTCAAACCCGTTGGCACGACAATGACATTTACGGGCATGTGAACAATGTGGTGTATTACAGCTACTTTGACAGCGTGGTTAACCGGTTTTTAATTGAGCAAGGCGGTTTGGACATTCACCAAGGCGAAGTGGTTGGCTTTGTTGTAGAAAGCCAGTGCCGCTACCTCAAACCGCTGGCCTACCCCGAGACCATCACTGCGGGTCTGCGAGTGGGCAAGCTGGGCAACAGCTCAGTGCGTTACGAGCTGGCTTTGTTTAATGCACGTCAGGAGTTGTGCGCGGCGGGGTATTTTGTGCACGTGTTTGTGACCAAGGCGTCCAACACCCCCACCCCCATTCCCGAGCGGCTTCGCCATGCTTTGGCCGCTTTGGTCTGCTAAAGCACTCAAAAAAAGCTAAGAGGGCAAATTTCGCCCGGGCAGTGTTTTCAGGCCACTCGCAATGCTTTTTACCCCTTTCCAGTCGGTGGCTTTTCGCTTTTGAAGCAAGGGCCAGAGCTTTAACAGCAATTGTGCGGTGGCCAGAACATCGGCCGCTGCCTGGTGGCGCTCTTCACACACAATGCCGTAGCGATGCATCCAGACATCCAGCGGCAACTGGTGGTTTTCCCGGTGAAGCACCGCAGCCAAATGCTCCAGATCTAGCCAATGGCGAAGGGTGCTACGGCCCAATACTTTGCGCAGGGCCTTGTTGATCAAGATTTCATCAAACCAACTGTGAAAGGCGATTAGCGGCGAATTGCCCACATAACTTAAGAATCGGCTGAGGGCGAGCCCTGGTTCAACACCCTGTTGTTGCTCCCCCAAACCGATGCCGTGAATCAAAATATTGCGTTTGTCGATGGCTTCAAATTCGATGAGGTCTACGCACTCGGAAGGCTGTTTGATCACCACCTCAAAGGTGTCAGACAGGGATATTCTCGGTCGGCGTTGCGCGTCAAACACAATGGCCGACGCAGCAATCGAGATCAACCTGTCTTTTTTGGGATTCAGGCCAGAGGACTCCACGTCCACCACCACCCAGCGGTCGGGGTTGGGTTGAGAAAAATCCAGCGACTGAACCAAGCGCTGGCGTATGTAGCTTGCAAGACCCTGCATGGGCAGGCTCTCGCCATCGGCATAGGTGCTCAACGCAAGTACTCCGTTTCGATGCGTTGTTGCAGCCGGCGCCCCACCCGAAAGCACTCTTTCAGGATACGGCGGTCAATATTGTCCAGAACATCGTAATTGACCACATTCGGGCGGTCTTGCAAATTGGGCACACCCACCCCCTCGTCGAGTTGAATGCGCAGGCGCATCATCTGCAAAAACTCAAAGCCGCTAACCCAGGCGTCGCGGCGCTGTTCCTCAACGCTGAGCCGGGCTGCAATGGCCTCAAACCGGCGACGGGTGTTCACCTCATCAATGCCATACTCCAGCGACAAAAACCGAGCCGCATCCACAAACACTGCGGTGCCCTGCTTTTTTAGATCAATGGTGCGCAGGCCTTCAAACTCAGTGGTGTCCACGCTGCCGTGCCAAGTCAGTGGGGGACGAAACCTCATGATGTTTTCAGCCAGCATACGCAAAAACAAACTCGACTCTTTGGCCTTGCGTACTATGAATTCACGCAGAGGTTTGGCCAAGTCTTGATTGCCCGCCAAAGGACGCAAATCAAAGAAAATGTTTACACTGAGGAGGTTCTCGGGGGTGGGCACATCAATCCACTTGGCAAAACGGCTTAACCACTCGCGAGCGGTTAAGCAGCAATCGGGGTTGCTGGCCATGATGTTGCCCTTGCACAGGGGGTAACCGCATTGGTCCAGAATCTGGTTGACCTCGCGAGCAAAAGCCAGCCAATGGGGGCGGTCGATGTCGGGCTGGTCACTTACAAACAATAAGCCGTTGTCTTGGTCTGTTGCTATGGTTTGTTCACTGCGCCCCTCTGAACCAAAACTTAACCAGCAATAGTTGCGAGGGTCGATGCCCACGCGGTTGCCCACCACTTCCAAAATGCGCTCGGAGATCGGAAGAGCACACGTCTGAACTCCAGTCACACTGGTAGATCGCGTA
>NZ_CAXQZX010000071.1:0-4133 GCF_964228395.1 Limnobacter sp. | reverse complement strand
AGCTTTGAATCTGATGAGCCGATCACAGCAACAATCCGATGGCATCAACAGCGTGGCTTCGGCCCTGGAAGAATTGTCGGTCTCTGTGGCAGAAATTTCTGAAGCCACAGGCAAAAGCTCTGACCATGCGAAAAATGCCATGGATGTGGTGGCCACGGGCACACAATCCATGGAGCGATCCACAGAGGCCACTCAAAAGGTCGCTGATGTGGTTCAAACAGCCAAGTTAAACATTGAAGAACTACACGATGCCGTAACGCGCATTAGCAGCGTGACCAAAACCATCACCGAAATTGCCGAAAAAACCAACCTGCTTGCTTTGAATGCTGCCATTGAAGCCGCACGCGCCGGTGAGTCAGGACGTGGCTTTGCGGTGGTGGCCGATGAGGTGCGAAAGCTGGCTGAAATGACCCGCCACGCCACCACCGAAATTGCAGCCACCGTGAACGAGGTGCAAGCTGGCACCAACCAGGGGCTCCTGACGATGGAGCGTGCTGTCGATGAGGTTCATATTGGAACCAAACTGATTCTCGAGGCCAATCAAAGCCTGGGGGCCATTCGCGTGGCCAGTCAAGGTGTGGCCCAATCGGCCAAAGACATTTCCTCAATGCTGGAGCAACAGTCCCAAGCGTCACTGGAGGTTGCCAACAGCATGGAACGCATGAGTGCGCTCACCGAGAGCAATATGGGAGCCATTACCGAGCTGGATGGTTCAGCCAAACAGTTGGCACAAACCTCCGGTGATCTGCGCAATTTGGTCAAGCATTTTGAGGCCAGCCTTTGAGCACTGGCTTTGCAGTTTTCACCCGATCAGTGTTGGTGTTTGGGCTTGCCTGATTGCCAAATGACCTGGTCTTTTAAGGCGCTTTTCGAAGCGCCTTTTCTTTTCGCATAATTTCGAAGGCCAGCTCTGAGCGCTTGGATCGCATGGCGTACCCAGCCGCATTAAAGCCAGCTTCGTTCACTGGCGATGGGTTGGCACCCAACTTGAGCAACAGCCGGGCTGTGTCTTCGCGCCCGGACCGGGCGGCCATCATCAATGGGGTGGTGCCATTTTCAGACATTGCATCCAAATTGGCTTTGAAATTTACCAGCAACTGCACACACGGCACGCACCCCGCAGCAGCCGCATAGTGCAGGGCCGACCACTGCCCTTCCCTGTCGGCTTTTGCGCCAGCTTCCAGCAACACTTTAATGGCATCTGCCTGGCTTCGTGAGGCAGCAATCATGAGGGCTGTGTCGCCTTTGGTGTCGCTTTGTTCCAAATCGGTTTGTTGATGCTGCAGCAAAACAGCCAATGCCTGAGGTGATTCGTGTACCACTGCGTAGGCCACAGCGGGCAAACCCTCGTTGCTGATGGTGTTGGGGTCCATTCCGCGAAGCAGCCAATTGCGAAGACGCTGGGCATCGTCCATTTTGATGGCCATAAAAAAAGCATCAAAAGCATCTGCCCGGGCTGGATTGCTTAACCCCACCATGGCCAACAAAGCCAGCGCCCCAACCAAGGCTCGCATGGCTTGTAATGGTTTGCCGTTTAAGCGCGCATAGGCCAAATCGCCACCCTCACTCAGTGCGCAACCTGGCGCGCGCCTTCCAGGCCAAACAAGGCGTTGAAATTGGCTGTGGTTTGAAGGCCAATCTGCTCAACATCACACTGCTTTTCTTGAGCCAACACTTTGGCCACATGCGGCACAAAACTGGGCTCGTTGGTTTTGCCCCGGTGCGGCACGGGCGCCAGGTAAGGTGAGTCTGTTTCAATCAGCATGCGGTCCAATGGCACATATCGCGCCACCTCGCGCAGATCGGCTGCGTTTTTAAACGTAACAATGCCAGAGAATGAAATGTACATGCCCAAATCCAAGGCGCGTTTGGCGAAGTCAAGGCTCTCGGTGAAGCAATGAATAATGCCACCGCATTCCTGAACCTTTTCTTCAGCCAAGATGGCAAGGGTGTCTTCCCCAGCGGCTCTGGTGTGCACAATCACGGGTTTTTTACAGGCTCTGGCGGCTTGTAGATGCACCCTGAATCGCTTGCGTTGCCACTCCAGATCGCCCTTCAAACGAAAATAATCCAGGCCCGTTTCGCCAATGCCAATCACCTTGGGGTGTTTGGCCAGTTCAAGCAGGGTTTCAACCGAAGGCTCTGTGATGTTTTCGTAGTCGGGGTGCACCCCCGCGGTGGCCCACAGCTGGGGGTGTTGCTCCGCCAAGGCAAGCACGTTGGGAAACTCTTCAAGCTGCACGGAAATGCAGAGCGCCTGGTGTACCTGCGCAGCCTGCATGCGGCTCAAAATGTCAGGCAGCTGCTCGATGAGGCCGGGGAAATCCAAATGGCAATGTGAATCTGTAAACACTACAAGGTTGCTGTTTTCTTCATGGAAGCCTGCATTTTACCAACCATTTGCTCAATTGCCAGCCGCGCAGACTCACCACTGTCGTCCCGAGGAAATTGAATGCCAATGCCTTGGGGCTTGTCTCCCCGTGCATTGGGGCCGCACACCCACACCACTTTGCCGTTGATGGGATATTTTTTGCCCTCTTCGCCCACGCTCAATAGCACAAACACAGGGTCGCCCAGCTCGTATGGCTTGTTGCATTCCACGAACACACCACCACCTTTAACAAACGGCATGTACAGGCGTGCCGCGGTGTTTTTGTCTTCCAGCGCCAGGGAAAGCATCCAGGGTCGATTGGCTTCTTTGGTGCTCATGCGCGAACTCCGGTGAGTGAGGGTTTACTGGCAAAGAGTTTGCCATTGTTGGCCAAGGTATTCCAGCGCCAAACGGGGGTTGATTGGATGGTTGGCCAAACGGGACTCGCCCAACAAACCCTGATAGAGCTTGCTGAATTTTTGAACGTCAACAGCCTTGGCCCAAAGTAACTTGGGGGCAAGCCAGGGAAACTGTACCGGTTTGCTGCCTTGTGCGATGTGCACGCAGTCTGCCAGCAGCCGCAAAGAAAGCTCCATCGCCACGGGCAAACCCACTTTTTCTACGCCCACTGGCGGCTGACCATGCTGATCCGGGTTGGCCAGCCACTCTGCCATTTTTTTTCGAAGCGCCAGGTCTTCTTGGCCGTTGCGGTCCAGTTCAAGCGCTTCAAAGGGATCCTGAAGCGCCAGGCTAAGGGCAAGCTCAGCCTGCTGCACCCCTTGAGCCGCCAGCCATGCCTGGCACTCTTGCGGGCTGGGTACTGGCACGGTAAGCAATTGGCAACGCGAGCGAATGGTGGGCAGCAATTGGTCCAATCGGCTGCCCACAAACACAAAACGCAAACCTTTGGGGGGTTCTTCAAGTGTTTTTAGTAGCGCATTGGCGGTGTTGGTGTTCATGGCGTCAAAGGGATACACCAAGACAAAACGGGCACCTCCGCGGCTTGAACTGGTGTTGAAATAATTCTGCAGGTTGCGCACATCGTCAATGCGAATGTCGCCACTGGGCTTGGTGCCCGATTTCAACTCCACAGGCAGACCCATGTCCAGGGCCTTGGCCTGTGGTAAAAGCAGGCGAAGATCGGGGTGGTTACCAGCGGCCCGCATTTGGCAGGCCGCGCACTGCTCGCAGGGCTTACTGGCCGCGGGGGCCTCGCACAACAGTTTTGCCACGTGGCTTTGCACCAAATCAAACAAACCGCGCGGCTGATGACCATGCACCAGCACGGGTGCGCCAGTGGCGGCCAGCAAAGCTTCCAACTGGGCCGATGCGCGGCTTAACCAAGGGGCTGCACTCATGTGGCGGCACCTGTGCCCCAGTGGGTTTTTAAAAATCGATCCAGCTCTGCCAACACCGCATTGCCGACCTCGGCCTCGCCGGGTACGGCATCGATGACGCGCACACGCCTGGGGTTAAGTTGCGCTCGCTTAATGAAGCCGGCACGCACGGCTTCAAAGTAGGCTGTTGGCTTGGCTTCAAATTTGTCACCATCGCCGGCGCGTTGAGCTATGCGCACTTGCGACACCTCAATGGGCAAATCGAACAAAAAGGTCAGCGCGGGCTCGAATCCCTTTAGCGCCCATTTGCTCAGCGCCTGGCAATCTTCCCAACTCGCACCCCCTGCCCCAGCCTGGTAAGCAAAGCTGCTGTCTTCGAAGCGGTCGGTAATTACCCAGGCACCGCTGGCCAGTGCGGGCTCTAT
>NZ_CAXQZX010000070.1:0-13524 GCF_964228395.1 Limnobacter sp. | reverse complement strand
TCCCTCCCTGAGCCTCGCCTGAACTGAGGCCCGCCCTCCAAAACAGAGGTCGGGTCGGGCCTCTGCCCCCGTGGGGGGGCACCGTTCATTCTTGGCACGGTCGGGCAGATTGTCCTGAAGGTCGCTGCAGGGCATTGGCTCCTGCTGGCTTCTGGGCAAGCGAAGGCGGCTCAGGTGGCATGCAAGCATGGCTTTGCGGCTGCGTGTGCGTGGACTTCGGCTACGCGAATCACCAGCGTTTCCAAGCGCAGCGCCGGGGCTGGGGTGGCACAGGCCGCGCAGGCCGATTCAGGGCAGCCCGCCCGGTTTGGCCCACACCGAGGGGCCGAGGTGTGTTTCCCGCCCAAGCCCCCGCTTGGCGGGAAACCGAATCGGATGCAATGGCGACATATTCGCCTTGCATGCCCCCTCGGAAGGGACAAGAAGGGATACACGGGCTGATCCCAGGCCCAGTGGCCTGTGCCAACCCGGCACCAAAACGCTAAGCACAGCACCCCAAAGGGCCAACCTCTGCCCTAGCGACCTGAGCCAACCCGACTCCAACACGCTGCGCAAAGTAAGGGACGATGCCCTACTCTCCCTCCGGCTGAGGCCCAGCGTAGTTCTCAAACTTGGTGTACTGCCCCAGGAAGGTCACTCGAACGGTGCCAATGGGACCATTACGCTGCTTGCCAATAATAATCTCGGCTGTGCCTTTGTCTGGCGAATCCGGGTTGTACACTTCATCGCGGTAAATGAACAAAATTACGTCGGCATCTTGTTCAATGGCACCCGATTCCCGCAAATCGCTCATCACAGGCCGTTTGTTGGGGCGTTGCTCCAGCGAGCGGTTCAACTGCGAGAGCGCAATCACGGGGCAGTTCAATTCTTTGGCCAAGCCTTTGAGCGAGCGGGATATCTCTGAAATTTCTGTTGCACGGTTTTCACCGGGGGAGGAAGACCCCATCAGTTGCAAATAGTCGATGATCACCAGGCCCAGTTGACCACACTGGCGAGCCAAGCGTCGGCATCGGGCCCGCACTTCCATGGAAGATAAGGCTGGGGTTTCATCAATAAACAACTGTGCGTTTTGCATTTTTTCTACGGCATAGGTGAGCCGAGGCCAATCATCGTCGTTTAGGCGACCAGTTCTAAGCCGATGCTGATCCAGCCGCCCCACGGAACCCAGCAAACGCATGGCCAACTGCTGCGCCCCCATTTCCATGGAGAACACGGCCACCGCATGACCTTCCTCAACGGCCACGTGCTCACCAATGTTCAGGCTGAACGCCGTTTTACCCATCGACGGCCGCCCAGCCACAATGATGAGGTCGCCGGGCTGAAGGCCAGAGGTTTTGCCATCCAGGTCGATGAAGCCCGTAGAAATGCCAGTGATGTCGCTGGACGAATCGCGGTGATAAAGCTCGTCAATTCGCTCAACCACCTTGCCTAGCACCGGCTGCAACTCTTGGAAGCCACCCGCTCCGCGAGCACCGTCTTCTGCAATTTTAAAAATTTTGCTTTCGGCTTCGTCCAAAATGGTTTTGGTGTCTTTGCCTTGCGGGTTAAGCGCTGTGGTGGCGATGTCGTCGCTGATGGTAATCAAGCGGCGCAATACGGCGCGGTCTCGCACAATTTCTGCATAGCGGCGGATGTTCGCAGCCGAAGGCGTGTTGGTGGCCAAGGTGTTCAGGTAGGCCAAGCCACCCACGTCTTCGGCCTTTCCAGAGGACTGAAGCGCCTCGTACACCGTGATGACGTCGGCCGGCTTGGAGCCATCAATCAACTTGGCAATGTGTTCAAAAATTACTCGATGATCGTAGCGGTAAAAATCGTCAGCCTTGATCACATCGCCAATTCGGTCCCATGCCTGGTTGTCCAGCAACAGACCCCCCACCACCGATTGCTCTGCCTCCAAAGAATGCGGGGGCACGCGCAGGCTGGTGATTTCTTGTTCTGGAAAGTTGGGTTCATTCATGGCATCAAAGGCGAGTCAGGAGCAAAAATTGAGACGCTGTAAACCGCCAGCGCTTTCTCGAAGGCCTTAGAGTTTAACTGATGGAGGGGGAATTCGCTGGCGAAGAATGCGCTTAGAGATTTCAATCCCGACAGGCTTTAACCCAAAAAAAAGCCATCCCGAAGGATGGCTTTTTTGGAGCGCGCAATGACGTCTGCCGGGATACCCGCGGTTTTGGCTTACGCGGCCTCGCCAGCCACAACCACCTTGACGTCAACAACCACGTCGGGGTGCAGCGCAACCGTTACGGTGTGCTCACCAGCGATCTTTAGGGGACCGTTTGGCATGCGAACTTGAGACTTTTCAACAGCCAGGCCCATTTTGGCAAGCTCAGCAGCCACGTTGTGGTTGGTTACCGATCCAAACAGACGACCATCCACAGCGGCTTTTTCGCTCAACTGAACCACGGCCTCGGCCAACTTGGCACCCAGCGCCTGAGCCGCCACCAATTTATCTGCGGCAGCTTTTTCCAGTTCGGCGCGGCGCGCAGCAAATTCAGCGATCGCTGCTTCGGTGGCACGCTTGGCCTTGCCGTAGGGAATCAGGAAGTTGCGAGCGTAGCCGTCTTTTACACGAACCACATCGCCCAATTGGCCCAGGTTGGGCATCTTTTCAAGAAGAATAACTTGCATGGTGATCTCCCGTACTGCTTAGTGGTTGTCGGTGTAAGGCAGCAAGGCCAGGAAACGGGCACGCTTGATGGCGGTGTCCAGTTGGCGCTGGTAGTTTGCTTTGGTGCCAGTAATGCGGGCAGGCATGATTTTGCCGTTCTCGCTGATGAAATCCTTGAGCGTGTCGATGTCTTTGTAATCGATTTGCTCTACCTTGCCCACGGTGAAGCGGCAAAACTTTTTGCGCTTGAACAGTGGGTTTTGCTGGGGACGACGTCCCTTGCGATCATTTTTACGACCAAAAGCCATAATGTTCTCCAACTATTAGAAGGTCTTCAACATGGGCGCATTGCGCAAACATGGAAGCGAAGACCTTTGGATTTGTGCGAACGAAGAGCAATAAACCCAGACCATTCAACCATTTGCCCCAAGTTGATTTGATCAACCTGTTGAGCAGCTACACCCAGGGCCACGGCAGACACCGTGCATTTGACCTGTCTTGCCTTGCTTGCTTCAAGCTGGGTACTTTCGTGCTCCAGCTCAAATTCGCAAACCGGCAAGCCGGCGGGGGTGTAACGCAACACCGATTTGGCTGTTAAGGCTGCAACCAGAACAAACTGATTGCTGACCCGCTCCGCCGGCAACACATCGGCTGCTCGGTGTGGGTTATTGGTGTTGTTGTGCTCTTCCTCCAAATTCATGAATCTGCCAACGATGAACGCAATTACTCAGCGTCGTCTTCGTCGTCAGAATCGTTGCGATCGTCGCCAGAAGACGCGGTGGCTGCGGCAGCCTTGCGCTCTTGCTCGCGCTGCACTTCTTTCATCATGGGAGAAGGAGCGGTTTCAGCTTTCTTCATCTTGACAGTGAGGTGGCGCAATACGGCGTCGTTGAATTTGAACGCAGTTTCGAGTTCTTCCAGAACTTCCTGGCTGCACTCAATGTTCAACAGAACATAGTGGGCCTTGGCAAGCTTCTGGATTGGGTAGGCCAACTGGCGGCGACCCCAATCTTCGTGGCGGTGCACTTTACCGCCGTTGGATTCGATGATTCCACGATACTTCTCAACCATGGCAGGCACTTGCTCGCTTTGGTCGGGATGCACGAGGAAAGCAATTTCATAGTGACGCATTGATAACTCCTATGGATTTTCCACAATTGGAAAAGCCACCACACCCCCGTGGTGCAGTGGCAGGTAACTCGAAATTATAGGGGGAATTACAGCCCGCAGCAATACAGCGGGCTGTTTATTTGAAGGTTTTCAGGCGTTTTGTTGTTGCAAACGCTTTTTTTCCATGTCACGCAACTCGCGGCGCAACACTTTGCCCACAGGGCTTTTTGGCAGCTCCGTGACAAATTCGACGTGACGAGGGATTTTGTAGGCGGTCATGTGCTTGCGGCAGTGCTCCACAATGGCCTCAGCCGTCAGGTCGGGATCTTTTTTAACCACAAACAACTTCACCGCCTCACCGGTTTTGGCATCCGGCACACCCACGGCCGCGGCTTCAAACACGCCATTGAGCAGCGTGGCCACAGCTTCGATTTCTTTGGGGTACACGTTAAAGCCCGACACCAAGATCATGTCTTTCTTGCGATCGGTGATGTAGAAATAACCGTTTTGGTCCATGTAGGCAATGTCGCCCGTCTTGAGCCAGCCATCCTGCGTGAGGATTTCTGCCGTTTCGCGTGGCTTGTTCCAGTACCCACGCATCACCTGCGGCCCTTTGACGCACAGCTCGCCTTCCTGGCCCACGGGCAGCTCATTGAAGTCGTCATCGCGAATAGACACCTTGGTCGACGGCACCGGCAAACCGATCGAACCGTTGTATTCCTCATGCAAAGGATTAATGCACACAGCAGGTGAGGCTTCGGTCAAGCCATACGCCTCGGACAGGCGAGTCCCAGTGACCTTTTTCCAGCGCTCGGCCACCGAGGGCTCAATGGCGGCACCCCCACCCAACACTAGCTTGACGTGTGAAAAGTCCACCTGGTCAAAACCCGGCGTGTTCAGCAGCCCGTTGAACAGGGTGTTCACCCCCGTCAGCGCGGTGAACGGCACCGCAGACAAGGTTTTTACAAAGGTTTTCATGTTGCGTGGGTCGGTGATCAGCAAACAATGCCCCCCCACCTTGATGAACACCAGAATATTCGCCGTAAGGCAGAAGATGTGGTACATCGGCAAGGCGGTGATGGCAATTTCTTTGCCCTCCTCCACGTCTTGATTGAGCCACGCGGAGGCCTGCTGGAGGTTGGCCACAATATTGCCGTGGGTCAACATGGCGCCTTTGGCCACGCCAGTGGTTCCGCCGGTGTATTGCAAAAAAGCCAAGTCATCGTGGGTGATGTTGATTTTTTTCAGTTCGCAATGGCGCCCCAGGGCAAGCGCTTTTTTAAACGGCATGGCACCAGGCAAATTAAATGCTGGCACCAGCTTTTTCACATACCGCACCACAAAATTGAGCAATACACGCTTGAAAAAGCCGTGCATTTCGCCCATGGACGCCAAAAGAATATGCTCCACTGGCGTGTTTTTGAGGACCTTTTCCAGGGTGTGGGCCACATTTTCAAACACCACGATGACCTTGGCACCCGAGTCGCGCAACTGATATTCCAGCTCAGTGGGGGTATACAGCGGGTTCACATTCACCACCACGAAGCCAGCGCGAATGGCGCCCATCATGGCCACTGGGTATTGCAATAGGTTGGGCATCATGAACGCGACGCGGTCGCCTTTTTTCATGCCGGGCAAGCTTTGCAAATAGGCACCAAAATCACGGGTGAGCGCATCCAGTTTTTGGTAACTGATGGCTGTACCCATGTTACTGAAAGCGGTTTTGTCCGCAAACTTTCGGCTGGCTTCCTCAAATATTTCGCGCACCGACGGGTATTGATCCATGTCGATGTCGGCGGGAACACCCGGCGGATAATTCTGAACCCAGGCTAGGTCTGTCACTCATGTCTCCTTGGTACGACGGCAACTTTGGCCGTTAATGCTGCTTTACAGGTTCGAGCTCGGTCGAACAATTCACGAGCAATATGCGCGAATGTGAGCGATTGATCAAAGAGCTAGGATTCTAATGCACTGCGCATTCATTGTGAGGCGTTGGCATTGAATCGCTTTAAGTGACCTTCCCGAATTTGCTCCAACAAACCAAACTCCCTTTCTTGAATGGTTTGGAAAAACAGGGTGGGTTTGTCCAGTTGGGTGAAGGCATTCATGCCATGGCTCAAAAAGTCGTGGAAATCCTCTAAATTGGCCTTTTGCGCTGCACCACGGGTCATTTTGAGCAAGGGCTTCAAAAACGGAAAACGCAGCAGGCCCCGAATGGCATTGCCCACCTCGCTGACAAGCTCGATTTGACGGGCCCGCAAGGCATACTGGCCCTGCGCACGATACGCGGCGATGTAAATCTCTTCTTTATAATTTGCATCGGATGTCCAGTTCAAGCCATTGATATAATTGCAAATATCATCATCCAGTGTTTCAGCCAACAAATCCATTAAGATGACCTTTCGCACCACCTCAATGGCCGCCTCGGGCAACAACTTTTCGAGTTTGGGCAAAACCCGCTCCACCTGGTGGTCGCGGCGGCTCAGATCGCCCGTGCAATACAAGTGATCCAAGAAGAAACGACTGGCGGCATGCGTCCCCTTCGATTCAAGTAAATCCAGATATGTTTGTTCCAACCTCTTGTTTTGAAATAATTTCACTTCTTTTTTTATCAGTAGAAATTCGGGGCTTCGACCAGCGCCACTTCGAAGCGCCCCGATTTTGGCCTGCATTTCAGAGGCCGTTAAGTTCAAATCAAGCATGGCAGTTCTCTCTTGGGAGGATTGTCAATTTTGCGGCATTGCACCACAAATCAGACATAGAAAATAGTCAAATTTTATGTTTACATTCGTTAATGGTAAAACCCCCGGAGAACAAACCAATATGAATGCGCCATCCACCGCACAAGGTCAGGAGTTGACAGCCGCAGAACTCAAAGCCACCCTGGAGTCGTTAAAGCAGGCCTACCGCATCAACCCTTACCCAAGCTGGAAGCAGCGCAAAACCTGGTTGCAGCAGCTCAGCGACATGGTTTACGACAACAAGCACCGCTTTGCCGAGGCCATTTCCGAAGATTTTGGTTACCGCTCACCCAACGATACGTTGTTGGCCGAGGTGTTCCCCAGTCTCGAAGGCATTCGGCACGCCTTGTCGCACGGCAAAAGCTGGATGAAGCCTCGCAACCAGGGAGCCAGCATTTGGTTTAAGCCTGCGTCCACCTGCTTGATGCCCCAGCCCGTGGGCGTGGTTGGTGTGATTGTGCCCTGGAATTACCCCCTGTTTTTGTCGGTGGGTCCCATGATTGCCGCCCTGGCGGCCGGCAACCGCGTGTTCATCAAAATGAGCGAATACACGCCCCGTTTTAGTGCTTTACTGGACGAATTGCTCACCAAATACTTGGGTCGCGACGTGGTGCAATTGATCAATGGCGGGCCCGAAGTGGCTGCAGAGTTCTCTCGCCTTCCCTTTGACCATCTTCTGTTTACCGGCTCAACCAACGTGGGTCGCATGGTCATGAAGGCCGCCAGCGAGAACCTGGTGCCAGTGACCCTGGAGCTGGGTGGCAAAAGCCCATCGATCATCACCGAGCCCACTGTGGCCAATTCCAGCCGCTTCCGCAATGCAGTGGCTCGTACCTTGTCGGGTAAGTCCATCAACGCGGGGCAAACCTGTATTGCACCCGACTATGTAATGGTGCCAGAGGGCAGCGAAGACGCTTTTGTTCAACATGCCAAAGCGGTGATCGACAAGCGCTTCCCCCAAGGTGTGTTGTCCAAGGATTTTTCCGGCATCGTATCGGACCGCCATGCGCAACGCCTGCAACGCTTGCTCGACGAAGCTCTAGAACAGGGCGCGCGCGTGGTGACCCTGATGAAGACAGCAGACAGCCCGGGGCGCAAAGTGCCTTTGACCCTGGTGTTTAATGCCAAAGAAGACTGCAAACTGATGCAGGAAGAAATTTTTGGCCCGATTCTGCCGGTGATCACCTACAAGCGCCTGGACGAAGCGATCGACTACGTCAACGAACGCCCACGCCCCTTGGCGCTCTACCTGTTTGATGACAACAGCAAAACCCAGCAAATGGTGCTTGAGCAAACCATTGCCGGTGGCGTTTGCTTAAACGACACCTTGTTCCACATCACCCAGGAAAACCTGCCTTTCGGCGGTGTGGGTGACTCTGGCATGGGGCATTACCACGGCAAGTTTGGCTTTGACACCATGTCCAAACTCAAACCCATCTTTAAACAGAGCCGCTTCCATGTGATGGAAATGTTGTCCCCGCCCTATGACAACGGCACATTCGCGTTCATGACCAAGCTGTTGACCCGCAAGGTGTGATTGAATCACAACCATGAACCGACGACATTTTTTGAAGTTTGGCATTGCAGGTGCCCTGCTCGCCGGCGGGGCCGGCTGGCTGGGCAAGCACTTTGCAAAGGTCCAGATTGTACCCGGGCAGCCGGTGGTGCAGCCCCAGCATTACCCCATGCTGCGCGCCGTGGCGGCTGGTTTGCTGGAAGGCGCTTTGCCACAAGGCGGTGTAAGCGGAGCTTTGGACCGTGCGGTTCAGTCGTTCATTGTATCCAGTCAAACCCTGGCTGCTGCCGCGCAATCCGAGTTGGGCCAGCTTTTGAACATTCTGGAGAACCCGGTGGGCCGACGGCTCATTGCAGACTTGGGCAGCGACTGGGAGCAGGCCACACCGGCCCAGGTTCAACGTTTTTTGGCCGATTTCCGAGACCACCCCATACCCGCACTGCAGCCTGGTTACCATGCGCTGCACGATTTGATGATGGCCAGTTGGTATAGCCAGCCCTCGGAATGGGAAGCCATGGCCTACCCTGGGCCACCCTTCAAGCTGGCCTAATCATTGATCTAATTCACGCCCGCCCCATGGATTGCCCCCACATTCGCACATGACTGACACGATTATTCACCCCGCCAAAACACTGGTGCCCGACCCTTTCATGGAGGGCATCGCCGCAGGCTGGAACGCCTACGAGGCCCACAGCCGGGAGATGCCCAAGAGCATGCAAGCTGATGTGGTCATCATCGGAACGGGTGCCGGTGGGGGGATCACCGCTGAAATGTGTGCCAAAGCGGGTTTGAAAGTGCTCTTGATAGAAGAAGGCCCACTAAAAACCTCCAAAGATTTCAAAATGTTGGAATCGGTGGCCTACCCCACGCTGTACCAAGAGGGCGCGGCACGCAAAACAGCAGACAAAGCCATCAATATTTTGCAGGGCCGGGCCGTGGGGGGGTCCACCACAGTCAATTGGACTTCCAGCTTTAGAACGCCCGCAGACACCCTGAGTTACTGGCAAAACGAGTTTGGCCTGAGCGATATGACTGAGGAGGCCATGGCCCCTTGGTTTGAACAAGCCGAACGCCGCCTGAACATTGAAGATTGGGTGGTGCCCCCCAACGAAAACAACGACATTTTGCGCCGTGGCGCAGTGGCCCTGGGCTTGTCTTGGGGGGCCATACGTCGCAATGTCAGAGAATGCTGGAACTTGGGGTACTGCGGCATGGGCTGCCCAACCAACGCCAAGCAAAGCATGTTGGTCTCCACCATACCAACCGCCCTGGCGGCTGGCGCTGAGCTGGTGGCTGGCCTAAGAGCGCATTCGTTTGTTTTTAAACAGGGGCGCATCATTAACCTGCGCGCCCAAGTGATGAACCCAGACGGCATTTTGCCTTCGGGAAAGCAAGTCAATATTGTTGCCAAACACTATGTGTTGGCTGGCGGCTCCATCAACACCCCGGCGGTGTTGCTGCGCTCCAATGCCCCTGATCCACACGGCTTGCTGGGCGAGCGTACATTTTTGCACCCGGTTGTGATTTCAGCCGCCACCATGGAGCAGGAGGTGCGCGCTGATGCAGGCGCCCCCCAGACCATCTACAGCGACCACTATCTGCACACCGATCCCATCGATGGACCCATCGGTTTCAAGCTGGAAGCACCTCCACTACACCCCGTTATTTTTTCATCCACCCTGCCCGGCTTCGCGCAGCGACATGCCGAGGTAATGCGCAATTTTTCAAAAACCCACATGCAATTGGCCTTGCTGCGCGATGGCTTCCGGCCCGATAGCGCCGGGGGCCAGGTGCGCCTGCAAAGTGACGACACCCCGGTGCTGGACTACAAACTGACCCCAGCCATTTGGGATGCAGCGCGACGCGCCCTGGTGGCCATGGCAGAGCTGCAACACGCCGCTGGCGCAAAAACCACCTTGCCGATTCATGAGTTTGCCCAGCCGGCGAGCAACATTGACGAAGCCCTCAAGCAAATCAATTCGCTTGAAATGAAGCCGTTGATCATGAAGGTGGTGTCCGCCCACGTGATGGGGGGCGCTCGTATGGCAGGTGACGAACGCCGAGGTGTGGTGGGGCCCGACGGTCGCCATTGGCAAATCGAAAACCTGTCGGTTCACGATGGGTCGCTCTTTCCGACCAGCATTGGCGCCAATCCCCAGTTGTCCATTTATGGCTTGGTGAACAAACTAAGCCATGGTTTGGTCAGCCAACTGACGGGCCAAACCCCAGCGTCACTGGCCTAGACCCCGCGCCACCACTGCCATGATCCGCTACCTGAATCGACTGTACTGGCTGGGCTACCTGGCCTTTGCAGGGCTCATTTACTGGGTGCTGCGGCAATGGATGGGCCTTCACATCAGCGACGCCTTGGTGAGCAGTTTAAGCCTGCTGGTCGGCCTGCTTTTTATCGCTCATTTGGGGTTTCATATTTCTGGATTTGCACTGTCTTTCAGCGTGAGGCAAATCCCGCAGGTGCGTGACAGGGCCTTGCCGTTCCACCACAGCGATGCTGACGTGTTTCAACGCTTGGGGATGTGGCGCTGGGTCAAAGCGGTGGCGGTAGAAAGCCTGCATTCAGTGAAACTGGTGACACTTCTGCAACCCTGGGCACCCAACCCGGATGGCGTGCGCTTGGCCGGCAAAAACTGGCGCAAAAAGAAGCCCTTGCCCGTGCTGTTGGTGCACGGTTATTTGTGCAACGCTGCGGTGTGGCACAGCACGCGCAATTTGCTTGACCGTGCCGACGTCAGCACCCACGCCATCACCCTTGAGCCGGCAATTGGTTCAATTCGCAGCTATTCAGAGGCCATTCACGAGGCCATCGATGAGTTGCTGGTGGCCACCGGCGCTCCCCAGGTAAAAATTGTGGCGCACAGCATGGGCGGGGTGGCTGTTCGCTACCACGCCACAGAGTATGGGCACCACCGCATCGCTGGCATGATCACCATTGGAAGCCCGCACTTTGGCACAGCATTGTCCACCCTAGGAGTGGGTAAGAATGTAAAGCAAATGGCTTGGGGAAGTTTTTTCTTGCGCACACTGCGGGAGCACCCCACAGATCGGGAATTTCAGAAAAAAATATGGTCGCTGTGGAGCCCACAAGACAACATCGTGTGCCCGCCATGGTCCAGTAAGCTTGAGTTTGGAAAAAACACTGCCGTGCCCGGTTGTGGGCACGTCAGTTTAATTTCGGACTCCACCACGGAAGACCTGATTCTCAACTGGCTTGCAGAAGATGCTCAGGCCTACCCGCTGGCAGAAAACAGGGCTTAAACCCCTTAGAAGTGGATACCCTGCATGAGCGTGGTAAACGCCACCTGCTCGGCCGAGGGTCCAGAACCTTTCTTGCCTTTGGCTGCCGACTCGGAGTCTGGGAACATGCGGAACGAGGTGTTCATCAGGATTTGAGCTGGGCGCGGCACCACGGCATGCAACACCTGACCCAAAATACCCAAGCGCGTTGCAATGCGTACCGGGCGATGAATCACAGCCTGCGCCACCATATCGGCAGCCTGCTCGGGGTTCAAGGTGGGCACGTTGTTGTACAGCTTGGTGGGCGCGATCATGGGGGTGCGCACCAAAGGCATGTTGATCGTGGTGAAATGGATGTTCAAGTCTGCAAACTCGGACGCAGCGCAACGGGTCCACGCATCCAACGCGCCCTTGGAAGCCACATAGGCCGAGAAGCGCGGTGCGTTGGTCAGCACACCAATCGATGAAATATTGATCACATGCCCCTTGCGGCGCTCCATCATTTTGGGCAACAAACCATAGGTCACCCGCAACGCGCCAAAGTAGTTCAGCTGCATGGTGCGCTCCAGATCATGGAAGCGGTCAAAGCTGTTTTCAATACCACGTCGAATGGAACGGCCCGCGTTGTTGACCAAAATGTCCACATGGCCGAAATCTTTCAGCAACTCTGCCACAAAGCGGTCACAGTCCTGCATGTTCGCAATGTCGACCGAATAGGTGTGGAGTTCATTGCCCTCAGAGCGAACCAGCGCTTTGGCTTCTAGCAGCTTTTCTTCATCGCGACCGCAAATAATGGTAATGGCACCAGCGGCTGCCATTTTTTGGGCAGTGGCCAAACCAATGCCCGACGAACCACCGGTAATCAACACCACCTTGCCGGCCACCTGGCCACTCAAACTGCGGTCTACAAACAGCGCGGGGTCGAGGTGACGCTCCCAGTAATCCCAAATCACCCAAGCGTAGTCTTCCAAGTTGGGGCAAGCAATGCCGCTGCCCTCAAGCACGGCCTGAGTGCTTCGGCAATCGTAGCGGGTCGGCCAGTTGATATAGCCAAACACCTCTTCTGGCAAATCCAGGTCTTTCAAAATGGCGTTGCGGATGCGGCGTACTGGGGTCAGGCTCATCAGGCCTTTTTTCACAGCACCCGGGATAAACCCAAACATGGCGGCGTTGATACGCATCTCCATTTTGGGGGCGTGGGCTGCGCGCGCAAAAATATTGAGCACGTCGCCAATGCGGTGTGGCTTGGGGTCCACCAAATGGAAAGCTTGCCCATCCAGGCCGTCTTTGTGGGCAATGTAGTCCATGGCGTTGACCACAAAATCCACCGGCACAATGTTGATGCGGCCGCCTTCTACACCCACGGTGGGCACCCAGGAGGGCAGCAGCCTGCGCATTTTTTGAATCAGCTTGAACAGGTAGTAAGGCCCGTCGATTTTGTCCATCTCGCCGGTCTTGGAGTCACCCACCACAAAGCCTGGGCGATACACACGCCAGGCACCTTTCACTTTGGCCCGCACAATGCCCTCGGAATCGTGCTTGGTGCGGAAGTATGGGTGGTCAAGGTTTTCTGCTTCTTCAAACATGTCCTCGCGGAACACGCCCTCGTACAGGCCGGCGGCGGCGATGGATGACACATGCTGGAAACAACCCGCTCCGATGGCATTGGCCAGGTCTACTGCATTTTCAGTGCCTTTGATGTTGGTTTCGATTTGGCTTTCAGCGTCAGCGGCCAGGTCGTAAATGGCCGCCAAATGGAAAAAGTGCGCAACCTGCTTTTGCAGCATTTTTACATCGGCTGCAGCCAAACCCAAGTTTGGTTTGGTCAGATCGCCGACCACTGGCACACACTGCCCTTTTTTGGCGCCCCAATACTTCAGGAGGTCGGGCACTTTGTCTTGGCTGGACTCACGAATTAAAAAATAAATGGTGCCTTTGCGCTTTTGTTCAATGAGGCGTTTAACCAGTCTTTTTCCAATAAAACCGGTCGCCCCGGTCACAAAATAATTCATGGATGTCTTCTCCGCAGTACAGTTTTGTTGTTGCCTGTTGCTTTTTGCAATGGCTACTATAACCGCAGCTTGCAAATTCTCAAACAGCGAAAGTGCTGTATTCATGCGGGTCGGCAAGCTACTTACGGGAAAACACGCATGGGCTTTAGTGTGCCTTCTCTAGTGTGGCATCGATAAACTACTACAATAAACAAAAAAGGCTCAGCCCCCCACGGGCTATTCGCCATCACAAGGAGAGACAACATGGCCGGTAAGAAAAAACCCATCAAAGGCGCAGTAGACAGC
>NZ_CAXQZX010000069.1:0-3884 GCF_964228395.1 Limnobacter sp. | reverse complement strand
CTCGGTGGGGCACACAAAGGTGAAGTCGGCGGGGTAGAAGAAGAACACGGACCACTTGCCCTTGACGTCGGCTTCGGTCAGTTGGATTTCTTTGCCGCGGCAATAGGCAGTGGCTTTGAATGGCTTGATTTCGGTATTGATCAGAGACATGTGCAGTCCTCCAATTTGGTTAATGAACGGTTAGTAATCTAAGCGTCCGAATTCTACCGAAATTTTTGTGCGATTGCAAAAATTTATTGTAAAAAAATTAGAATAACTTTTCGCTATTGGTTAAGGTGGCGCTCAGGGTGTGGAATTCGCGATCCGCCAATGCAATGACATGTTGTACAAGGTGCTAACAATCACACGCTTGGGCACGTGAGGCTGGGTAACCCACCATTTGGCCATTTGCTCACCGGCGCCAGACAAAGCGTGGGCCAGCGCCAGCACTTCTTCATCAGTAAAGCGGGGCTTTAGATCGGCCAACAGCGCAGCGATTCGGTTGACCGTATCAAAGCGCATGCGTGTGGCCTCTTGCGCGGCGTCCCCGGCCACGGCCACACCACTGTCATATAAAAAACGCCACGCGCTCTGTTCGTTTTCTACGAAGTCGAAGTAGCCTTGGATGCCGCCTTGCAGGCGCTGTTCCAGCCCGTTGCCTGCCATGGCTGCCTTCAATATGTAATCGTTTAAAAGCTCGCGGGCCTGCCTTAAGCAGGCCATGTAAATGCCATCTTTGTGACCAAACAGTTTGTAGATCACAGGGCGGGTAATGCCTGCGGCTTGGGCAATGTCTTCCATGGCAGTGCCTTGGTACCCCCTTTCGATGAACATGCTTTGCGCCACCAGAACAAGCTGGCGCTCGCGCTCTTCAGGCTTCATGCGGGTTTGGGGCTTTTTTTGGTTTGGCATGGTGGTTTTGCGGATGGAATTGTTCTACTAGACGCCTTACGGACGCCTGCTCTAATCTGAAGTTACAGTAATGTAACTTAGGGGCAAAACACAAGACCCCGGCACCGGAGACAATCAATCATGAAAGGCTTAAACGCAGCCCTGCTGCTGGCGGGAGTATTGGTGCTGGGCGGATGCCTGGGCAACGATGGCTTGCTACAAACCGCTGAACCCACCATCACCAACCCGAATGAGGGCGACCCAGGCGGTAACAACGGCGGTGGTGGTAACAACGGCGGTGGTGGCGACAATCCTGAGCCGCCCTTATTCCCGAGCGACCCGATTGTGCGCAGCGAGCCTGCTGGCACTGGGGTTGCACCCGCTGGGGCCGAGCGCTGCGACCCCATCGACCCAGCGTATTGTTTGTTCCCTTTCCCCAACAATTATTTCACCACCGCTGATTCGCAAACCGACACAAAAATGCGTGTCAATCTGAATATTTTCGCCATGCCAAAAAACGTGGCGGGTAAGCCGATTGACCCCACCGATTGGAATCGCAACGATGGATTTTCACCTGGCCAGCCCATTTTGACCCGGGTGCCCGGGCTTGACCTCCAACAAACCGGGGCGGTGCCCATCACCAACATTGAAGCGAGCCTGCAGCCTCAGCAACCGATTGTTTTAATCGACACCCTCACTCTGAAAAAGCAACTGATTTGGGCGGAGTTGGATGCCAACATCACCACCGGTGCATTGGCTTTACCGGGCAGCGACCCTGGGCCTGCCTTGGTCATTCGGGTGGCTAAAAATCTGGAGCCCGGGCGCCGCTATATTGTGGCCTTGCGAAATCTAAAAAATGCCGCGGGACAGACCATTGCGGCCCCCCCGGTTTTTGCCAATTATCGCGATGGGAACCCTTTGGCCAATGCTGCACAGCAGGCCAGAAAACCCTTGATGGAGAACATTTTTGAGGTGCTTGGGTTGGCAGGCGTGGAGCGGGAATCGCTGTACCTCGCTTGGGACTTTACAGTTGCCTCCGAGCGCAATCTCACCGAGCGCTTGGTGCATATTCGGGATATGTCCATTGCAGCCACCAATGGTGCATCGCCTTCATTCACCATTGATGCCGTCATTGACAATCCTGAAAACGGCGGGGCCAGTGCAATTACGGCCAGGCGCATCCGTGGTCACATTGATGTGCCATGTTTTTTAAACAGCCCCAACTGCGTGTCGGGCGGCACCTACAATTACTCGCCCTTGCCTGGTGGCAGCCCGGCCACAGCACTGCCGCAGCGTAACCCACTTACACCCACCTCGCGTGTGCCATTTATTTGCTCGATTGCCCGCAAAACCATGGGCGGCGCGGCTGACCCAGCCCAGGCAGAGCGCGCCGTGCCTGGCCGAGCATCCTTGTACGGCCACGGCCTTCTGGGCTCGCGTGATGAGGGCAACACCTACGATCTGAATGTGCGCGCCATGGCCGAGCGACACAACTTTGTTTTTTGTATGGTGGACTGGGCTGGCCTGGCCACAGGCAACCAGCCCGACAACCAAGCCGACAACCGCAAATACGATCCTTTGTGGGATGGGGCAGGCGGTGACCTGGCCAGCACCGTGTTGATGTTGACTGACTTCAGTGGGTTTAACCGCCTAACCGATCGGTTGCAACAAGGCTTTTTGAATTTCACCCTGCTGGGCAGGGCGATGATTGCAGAGAACGGTTTGTGCACACATCCAGCGTTCCAGGTCAAAGGCGATTGCCTGATTGACCGCAGCACCCTGTTTTACGATGGCAATTCCCAAGGGGGCATCAATGGAGGGCCTGTAACGGCCATATCGCCAGACATTGATTCCGCCACCTTGGGTGTGCCTGGCATGGCTTACTCCACTTTGCTTCAACGTTCTGTGGATTTTGCGCCGTATGCCCCGGCGTTTTATAACGCTTACCCCGCGTCGCTGGATCAGCAGTTTATTCTTTCGCTGATTCAAATGTTGTGGGACCGGGGTGAAAACAATGGTTACGCCTGGAGCCTCGCGCCGGGGCGTGCCCTGCCTGGCACCAAGCCCAACAAACGGGTGTTGCTGATACCGGCATTTGCTGATCACCAGGTTTACATGAACACAGCAGAAATCATGGCGCGCACCATACAGGCGCCCCTGCAATGCCCGGCGGTGGTGGGTGGTCCCTCGCCCCAGCGAGGCCCGGCAGTCATGAAACAGGTGCACCCTGCTGTACGTGCCGAGCAACAGCAGTTCCCACTGGTGTCGTTTGGGCGTAGGCATCCCGATGATCATCCATATTTTGGTTTGCCGTGTATCAGGAAGTATCCGCACACAGGCAATGCGCTCACGGTGTGGGACAGCGGCCCGCGCACCAACGCCGATGGCTCTGAGAACCCCAATGGCAGTGCACCGCCGCCTTTGGACAATCGCCCCATGGCGCAGGGCTACGGGGCAGACCCGCATGGGCACCCGCGCAATGAAGAAAAAAACATGGACATGAAATCGTCTTTTTTAAGCCGGGGCGGCGCCTTGGTGGATGTGTGCAACGGTTTGCCATGCACATCGCGCGGTTTTAACCCAGCCCTAAAGTGAGGATAAGCAGAATGATACAAGTTCAAACGTTTGGCGCCTTGCTCTTGCCCATGCTGTTGGCAGCTTGCCTGGGCAATGGGGGCGAGCTGGCCAATCCAACTCGAACCGATGGCAGCGAGGTTGACCCACCCGTGATCGTAGATCCTCCGCCCCCACCCCCCGTGGTCGATGGTCCTCGGCTCGATGTGTCGCATTTCAAAGCCGCGTCTGCCAAACGCAGCATCGATCCAACCCCGGCACAATTGCAAGGCGTGATGGTCAACAACACCCCCGTGGCAGGCAAGTTGCAGCAATTCAATTTGGGTGGCTATGGCAGCGTGGGCTTTAGTGGCCCGCAAGATGTGGTGAATTTTGACATTGGCGGCCCTCCCGCCAGCGGCTTGGGCGATGGCACCTTTGTGCGCGTATTCCTGATTGAA
>NZ_CAXQZX010000068.1:0-4272 GCF_964228395.1 Limnobacter sp. | reverse complement strand
CCAAAGTGCCCCATGTCGGCATACAAAGCTTCAGCCCCTGTGATGGCAAGCACAATCGCCCCAACCACCACCAGCACCAAAGGCCCACGGTCCCACAAAAACTGTGCAGCATGCGCTGGGTTTAAGGCCGTAAGAATACTGGGTTGCTGCACCACCTGGACCAAACCGGTCAAGCCAAGCACCAAAAACCACACCAACACGATCGGCCCAAAAAAGCGCCCCACCAGGGCAGTGCCCCAGCGCTGCACCAAAAAAAGCCCTGTAAGAATGACCATGGCCACCGGCACAATGTAGGGCTTTAAGTCGGGGGTGAGCACCTCGAGCCCTTCCATGGCACCAATCACCGAAATGGCGGGTGTGATCACGCTATCGCCATAAAACAGCGTGGCCCCAAAAACCCCCAATAACAAAATCACGCTTCGCAGGCGCGGCTGGCTTTTGACGGCTTGTGCAGCCAGCGCTGTCAGCGCCAAACCACCACCCTCGCCCCGGTTGTCGGCCCGCAAAATCAAGATGACGTACTTGAGGGTGACCACCAGCATCAACGCCCAAAAAATGGTGGACACTGCGCCGACCAGGTTGGCGGCGTTGGGCTCTACCCCCCCGTGTGGGGAAAAAATTTCTTTGAAAGTGTAAAGTGGGCTGGTGCCAATGTCGCCATAAACCACGCCAATGGCTGCCAGGGTGAGTGCTGCCAAGGCGGGCTTGGGGTGGGCAGCAGGGTAAACAGGCTCTTGTTGCGTTGCCATATCAGCTCCGCTTTTTGTTTTGAGGGAACCAAGCTTACTCCTATGTTGTAGAGGAGTTCAACCAAAATATTGCAATGCACAATATTTTTTAACAAATACAAGAAGTTAACCTTGAGGTAACATGGAAAAACAATCACAACAGGGTTCAGCAAACCCACCCCTCGGGAGACATCATGAATCATCCATCACGCCTGCCAGCGCCACACACGGCCCTGGCTTTGGGTTTTCTTGCGCTTGCGCTGGGCAGCCTTACCGCCGCATGTTCAAAAAGTGAACCCCACCCCTCGGCCGGGGCGGCATCAAGCTTTACGCAAGCCATGCACGACGAAGTCGCAAAGACCACCGACCTGGTGGACCAAGCCAACACCGAGGACGCCAAACGCGGTTTGATTGCCAAGCCCACTGGGCAAGTCAAAAACGCTGCTGGCGAAGTGATTTGGGACTACGACGCCTTTGATTTTATCCAGGGCAAGGCCCCGCCCACTGTGAACCCCAGCCTGTGGCGGCAAGCCGCGCTCAATAACCAAATTGGCTTGTACAAGGTGGTCGACCGCATTTACCAGTTGCGGGGTTTTGATTTGTCCAACATCACACTGATTGAGGGCGAAACAGGCTGGATTGTGGTGGATGTGCTTACCAGCGAAGAAACTGCCCGCGCTGCCATGGCATTTGCCCGCCAACACCTTGGCGACAAACCCGTCAGTGCGGTGGTGTTTACCCACAGCCACGTGGATCACTTTGGTGGAGCACTGGGCGTGATCAGTGCCGAAATGGTCAAGCAAAAAAACATCCCGGTGGTGGCCCCGTTGGGCTTCATGGAAGAAGCCACCAGCGAGAACGTGCTGGTTGGCATGGCCATGGCCCGCCGCTCGGTGTACATGTATGGCAAACAGTTGCCCAAAGGGCCAGAGGGTTTGGTGGACAACGGCCTGGGCAAAGCGGTGGCTTATGGCAAGGTCGGTATTTTGGAACCCTCGGTGGTTATTAAGGCGCCCAAAGAAACCCACACACTCGACGGCGTTGAGTTTGAATTTCTGAATGTGCCTGGCAGCGAGGCACCTTCGGAGTTTGTGTTTTACCTGCCCCAGCTAAAAGCCTTTGGCGGGGCCGAGTTGTTTGGCCATACCTTGCACAACCTGTACACCCCACGCGGTGCCAAGGTGCGCGACGCATTGAAGTGGGCAGGTTACATGGATGAGGCCATTGCCTATGCAGACCAAACCGAGGTGCTGTTTCACCAGCACAACTGGCCAGTGTGGGGCAGCCAAAACATTCGCAATTTCATGGAAAAGCAACGCGACACCTACCGCTTCATTCATGACCAAACCGTGCGCAAAATCAATGCTGGCGAAACCTCGATCGAGATTGCAGAATCCCTCAAAATGCCCCCCGTGCTCCACAACTTTTTAAGTGGCCGTGGGTATTACGGCACGGTATCGCACAACGTAAAAGCGGTTTACCAGTTCTACATGGGCTGGTTTGATGCCAACCCCGCCAACTTGCACCCCATTCCCCCCGTGCAGGCCGCAAGCCGCTATGTGGACCTGGCCGGTGGCATGGCCGCGCTGCTGCAAAAGGCGCAAACCGCGCATGACCAAGGCGACTACCGCTGGGCTGCAGAACTGCTGAAGCACGCCGTGTACGCCGAGCCCGACAACCTGGCGGCCAAGGCTTTGCTGGCCAGTTGTTTTGAGCAAATGGGTTACCAAGCCGAATCGGCCCCTTGGAGAAACTTTTACCTGACAGGCGCACTAGAGCTTCGCAAAGGCGGCTACAACGCCGGCTTTGACCGAAGCCAGTTCATCGACATGCTAATGCACACGCCCACCTCGCGCTTTTTAGAGGCCATGGCGGCCTCTTTGAATGGTGAAAAAGCCGAGGGCGAAGACCTGTTGGTGAACCTGGTGTTCACCGACAATGGTGAAACCTACCAACTGCACATCAAAAACAGTGTGCTACACCACCAAGCTGCGGCACCCAGCAGCGAAGCGGCTGCCACTTTAAAACTCACCAAACCGTTTTTCTTGAACATGCTCACGGGCGAAGCGGGTGCATTGGATTTGCTGTTTTCAGACCAAACACAAATCGAAGGCAGCCGCCTGCAACTGGGCAAGTTTTTTGGAATGCTCGACAAAGCCAATGGCAACTTCAACATCGTGACCCCCTAGTGCAGTAGGGGTAATTCCGATTTGTGAAGCGCAGGGCAAGCCCTCTATATTCGAGGCTTGCCCTTTACCTTTTGCAAGAGACTTCCATGAGCGCGACCCACCCCACCCTGCAGCCTTTTCATTTGGCCTTCCCGGTAGACAACATTGCCAAAGCCCGCCAGTTTTATGGCGAAGTGATTGGTTGTGAAGAGGGTCGAAGCGCCGAGCATTGGGTGGACTTCAACTTTTTTGGCCATCAACTGGTGGCCCACTTGGCGCCCGATGAAGTGGGTTGCAAGGCCAACAGCAGCGTGGACGGTCACGCCGTACCCGCCAAGCATTTTGGGGTGATCCTCACCATGGAGCAATGGCATGCGCTGGCTGACCGGCTGCGGGCCGTTGGTACAAAATTTGTGATTGAGCCTTACATTCGGTTTAAGGGACAGGTGGGTGAACAAGCCACCATGTTTTTTATGGACCCCTGTGGCAATGCCCTCGAGTTCAAGGCCTTTGCCAACATGGACCAGATTTTCGCAAAGTGATTGTTGACGGTGAGTTGTTGAAGCCGATGCTCGGGCGCTCTATTTAGGCAAATCGTTGTTCCATCTCACGGCGGAATTTCACCGCCGTGGCGTTGGCGTCAAAGGCCACATCGGCCCAACTCACCACCTGCCCGGCTTTCACTGCTTTAAGTAGCTTCACGCCATGGGCCAGCCCCAAGGGCAAACCACCCAAGGCCAGGGACTCTTGCGCGGGCAACAACTTGCCATACACGGTGTAGCCCCCTTCACCATCCAGCATTTCACCCTCTTTCAAGTCGCGCTTGGCCGTGGCCACCACATCGCCATGCCAACACACCGGCGCACCAGTGGCCTCGCCCCGAACACCAATGGAGGCCACCGAAATACCCAGCTCAAGACCAATCAAGTGAAATGGCTTGTACATGCTGGAATACTGGCCGCTTGGATCGGTCACCAAACCGTATTCCTTAAAGCACCGGGCCACGTATTCGCTGTCAGCCGCGAAGGTCACATACACGCCCCAACGCAAATCCCGAAACACGGGCCGAGTGTCTCGTTCTACACTGGAAATCACTTCCACCTGCCCGCGCTGATCCAACACGCCGCCATGCTCTCGGGGCCTCAAGATGCGCGCCAGATCATCCACCCCCACCGCGGGAAACTTCAAGCCCCTTGGCGCGGCCAAGCCTGTGGCATTGGCCACCGCCGCCATCTCGATGGCGCTCTTGGTGCCATCCAAAAAGCTGTTGAACATCTGTGCATTCATGCCACCTTTGGCGGCATCTTCGGCGGTCAGGCCGTAGTGATTCCACACGGTGTCGGGCGTGCTTTCGTGGTAAGTGGGCAAGTACTTGG
>NZ_CAXQZX010000067.1:0-4094 GCF_964228395.1 Limnobacter sp. | reverse complement strand
GGTAAAAATGGGCATCCAAACGCTCACTCATGCGCGCTGGTGAAACAACTCGTACTCTCTTGGCAAAATCAAGGCCCGTTTGCTGGGGAACAAGTGCCTGGTGATATTGGTTGACTTGGGTCTCGGCCAACTTCGCCCATGCCCGCAGCCGCTCAGCTTGGCGGACTTTGTCGCCGATGTATTTTTGCACATCCGCCTCCGCTACAAACAGCGGAATTGAGTAAAGCGCGTCCTTGGCTATGTAGTTGATGATGGTGTTACTTGTGAGTCGATTTTTCAGTACTTGGCCGTGCTTTGATTTCAAGAATGCCAGCACGTAACGTGAATTTGTCTCGGCATTGAACGATGCTTTGTAAAGCGAGCCACTGACCATCAAGTACTTTGGGAATTCCTCCGGAACCACACCAACCTTAGAGACATTTCCCTTTACCTCAATCAGCAGTTCACCTGCTACGGCTAAGCCCTTCGGATAGTCGTCTTTGTAGTAAAGCGGCAATTTATCGACAGAGTTAAAGTCGATATTCCCTTGATCATCAATTTGAGTTGGTGAGAGGAATGGCAAGAGTTTTTCTTCAGCAATGCCATTTACGGAATCTGTGCCGTGATAAACCACACGATACCCGTCTGAAATGACCTGTCCGAGTCGTTGTGTCTTACCCAGACCATCGATTTTTTGCACCGTTTTCAGCGCTTCTGGGTTGTAGAACTCGGCGTCGAGCCGGTCTTCAAGTTGCGAGTGGATGCGAACGGTATACATCACTCACCCCGCTTATAAGCGCCAACAATCTTGTCGAGGTCATTCGGCACGCCAGCCGAGTAGTCCTCGATATTGTTTTTCACCACATAACCCAGCGTTTCTGCCACGGCCATAAAAACATCGCCTTGCGGCTCAGGCAGAAACTGTTCCGGGTGTTCCTTGCTTGCGTGGCGTTTTTGCAGATACAGCACCGAAGTCTTGGCCCCCGTACCAGAGAGTTTGAAAGTGTTTGCCGGGAGGGATAGCACCGTCTTCACGATGGCCTTGCCGCCTACAAACTGGCCGGTTTTTTCATCCTTGGTACCCATGATGTATTCGCGCACATAGCGATCACCGGAGTTACACAGCACACTATCCGGCAACACGATCAGCAGGCGGCCACCGGGGCGCAGCAGTTGCAGGCAGCGATCGATAAACAGCACAGCCGGGTCGATGGTGGCGCCCACCGGCTTCCAGTTGCCTTTGCCATCGGGCTTGCTGCCCAAGGCCAAACCGCTGGTGGTGGGGAACAGGTTGTAGACCGCCTTTTTACCGGTGGAGACATTGCGCAAATCGGTGCGGTAGCCTGGCCACTTGGGCGCGCCGTCTTCGTCCAGGTATAGATCGCCTGTATCTTCCCACTTCATCTTGAGGTGGTCGTAATAGGCGACGTACTCATCCACCACTTTTTCCGTGGGGCGGAAGCCGCCCAACACTTGCTCCATCTGCGCTTCGTAGCGCTCTTTGGATTCCTTGCCCTTTTTGTCGCTGGTGAACTTGGGCGTGCCAAACGGTGGATTGGTGCAGATGAGATCAAAGCTGTTCGGTTTGAACGCCTTGGTGGTAAGCGAGTTGTCAGTGTAGAAAATCTTGGCTTTGGGGGCGCCTTGCAGGGCCATGTTGACGCGAGCCAGCATCACCATGCGTGGGGCCGCATCGGCACCGGTAAAGGCGGTGTCGCGCAGGGTCTGTTTGAGTGCTTTCTTCTGCGCGTCACTCATGCCGCCCAGGTGATCGACCACGCTTTCAATGTGGCTGAGCGCTACCGAACCAAAGCCGAACGAGCCGCATGTGGGGTCGCAAAAGCGGAAGGCTCCGGCAGTAAGGCGTTCCATAGCTGCGTTGTCTTGCTGGATATCGTGCATGGCGATTTCCAGCATGGCTTGCTTGACCGGGTTGGGTGTGAGGTAAACACCCAGGCCGCCTTTGGATTCAAAGTTGGCACGCAAAAACACATCGAACACCCGGCCCAGTAAATCGCCCGCCACATCGGCCAAGGTGCCAACTTCTTTACCGGCAATCATGCGCCCCTGGTTGTCAGTCACCGGCCCAAGGTCTTGCATCGCCTCCAGTAAGGTTCGGTAGTTTTCCGGCTGCGTCAGACGCAGGTGGGAGTCGCTGGGGAAGATGGCATTGCGGGCACCATCATCGCTGACCACCACATAGTCATCGTGCGCTTTGAAGGTTTCAAAGGCTGCCTTGATTTGCTCGACGGCCTTGGCACCGTGCTTGGCCACGTAGTGATGGTCGAACACCTCGCGAAAGCGCTGGGTTTTACCTTCGTGGTCGGTAAAGCTGAGCTCGTCACCGTGATGGACGCGGAAGGTTTCGAGGAACAGCAGCTTGGCCACTTCCTCGATGATGTCATTCTTGTCGTTGACGCGATCTTTCACGGTTTGGAAGACCTGCTCGTGAAAGGCGTCAAAGCGGTGCATCAGGCGGGTGTAGATGCGCATCGACCAGCGGAAGGTCGGGTCTTTTTCCAGCTTTTCGTAGTTGCGGATCAGCTCGATGGAAGGCACTTCATCAACCGAGTGGGTACCATCGCTTCCATCGACGCCAAACAGGCTGTAGCAGCGGGTGTTTTTGTCATCCTGCAGGTGCGCAAACACCGGCCAGTCGCCACTGACGCTGGCCAGCAGCTCGTAAGCCAGTTGATCCAGCTTGTCTTCGCGTGAATAGTCCCAGTGTCCCGGTGTGAGTGCTATTAACAAGACCGAGGGTGTTTGGTTACCCTGGTCTACGCCCCAAACCAGTCCGGCTTTTACAAAGTCATGATCGCCAATCAGCGGAGTGTGTTCGGTGTAGTCGCTATATTTGGTGCGGATGGCTTGGTAGCGCTGATCCAGTGTTTGTTCGGTTGACATGGTTTCTTTTATTATCCTGAGTAGTCAAATGTTGTTATTCAACCAGTTTGAGAAGCTGACCCTTTAATTCGAGTCGAGCATCTTGTTGTGCTGCACTGCGTAGCATCGGCTCGGTGACCACAAGACCAGCCTGTAATCTGCTGACGAGCTGAAACAAGGGCATAGGGCGACCTGCCTTCCGCAGTAGCGCCACCATTTCATCGGCTAGGCTGAGCGTCGCTAGCCCTAACGCAGCATCGAGAAACCAAGCTAATTCACCACTGGGCAATTTACTGCATTTCAAAACCGGCATAGAAGCCAGCCATAGACTAACCTGCTCACGACTCCATCCCAGATCATGCCATTGGGCGACATGGTCCACCCACAACTGGTCCAGTGTGACGGGATTGGTGCTCGTGCGACTGCGCATTAATGAAAGTGGATCAACGGAGCTCATTAAATAACTTTGTAAATTCACTTCTGACCAATAATGACAAGGCTTTGAAAATTGTTGGAGGTAAACAAAATTTCACCTTGGCGACCATTTTTTAGTGAGTACTACTAGTAATCAATAAAAATTCTTTGAATTACTCTGTTTCGGAGGTTGGCAAATTCTTGTATCCCGCAAACTTCTCCGCCATAGTCGGATTATTCCGCGTGAGTTTCTTAACCGTTAGATCTTCTGCCTTGTCGTTTGCAAGCCTCAGATTGTTGGCAGATTTGTGCAACGCTTCTTTGGTTTTTTCAAGATCCTTAATTGCCTCATCGATTCGCTTGACCGCCTCTTCGAAGCCCTCAGAGGCTAAACGCCAATTGCGCCCAAATGAAGTCTTGAAGTCGTTGAGCTGAGTCTCAAAATTCGTGATATCCACGTTCTGAGCTTTGACAAGAGCCAACTCGGATTTGTACTTCAACGAACTCATTGCTGCATTGCGCAACAATGAAATGATCGGGATAAAAAATTGTGGTCTTACAACATACATCTTCGGATACCGATGTGATACCTCAACAATACCGCTGTTGTACAGCTCACTCTCGGGCTCCAGCATGGACACTAGGACAGCGTATTCACAACCCTTCTCGGTGCGATCTTTGTCAAGTTCTTTCAAGAAATCATCATTACGTTTCTTGGTTGCTGTCTGGTCACTTTCATTTTTCATCTCAAACATGATTGAGACAATTTCAGTGCCCTCATCATCAAGATCTCGAAAAATGAAATCACCCTTGCTTCC
>NZ_CAXQZX010000066.1:0-5562 GCF_964228395.1 Limnobacter sp. | reverse complement strand
CTCCAACGGATACCCGGTGTTGGGGCCAGTCACCATTCCGCCCAATGTGCAAGACATTTCCATTTCGCAAAATGGCACCGTGAGCGCCATCATCCAGGGGCAAGTTCAACCCCAAGAGTTGGGTCAAATTCAATTGGCCACTTTTGTAAACCCGGCTGGCCTGTTTAGCCAGGGTCAAAACCTTTACCAAGAAACGGCGGCCTCCGGCGCACCCACCCAAGTGGTGGCTGGCACCAACGGCGCTGGTTTTATTTCCCAAGGCACGGTCGAGACATCCAATGTAAACGTGGTGGAAGAGCTGGTGGGTTTGATTCAGGCCCAGCGTGCTTACGAAATCAACTCCCGGGCAATCTCCACATCAGACCAGATGTTGCAGCGCTTATCCCAGCTTTGATTTTTTTGACATCAGGCACTCTGGGAGTGTTCTGATGGAGTAAATGGCATGAAAAGACTCGTTCCAATCGGTTTAACGGCAGCACTCTCAATAACTTTAGGGGCATGTTCAACATTTGTGCCCCGGGTGGACATGCCCGAGCAAACCACCGTGCAACAAACCCCGCAGTTGCCCCCACAAATGGCCAACACCGTGCCCACGGGCAGTTTGTACAACCCGGTCACGTATCGCCCCTTGTTTGAAGACCAGCGGGCCCGCTTTGTGGGCGACGTGCTCACTATTCAAATTCTGGAACAAATCAACGCCGCGCAAACCAACTCCATGTCGGCCTCTCGCAGCGACTCGGCCAGCATTGATGTACCACTCATTCAGGGCTTTTTTGGCAACCGCGATCTTCGCGCCCTCAATGCACAAGCCAGCAGCGAAAAAGACTTCAGTGGTCAGGGTGAAACCCGCGCCGCCAACAACCTCACAGGCACCATCACAGTCACTGTGTCGGGCGTGTTGCCCAACGGCAACCTGCAGGTGGTGGGCGAAAAACAAATTGGCACCAACCGCGATGTGGAATACCTGCGCTTCAGTGGCGTGGTCAACCCCATCACCATTCAGCCGGGCAACGTGGTGCCCAGCACCAAGGTGGCCGATGCCCGCCTTGAATACCGTGGCAAGGGCGTCTTGGACTCTGCCACCACCATGGGCTGG
Source organism: Limnobacter sp. (assembly GCF_964228395.1). Taxonomy (GTDB): domain Bacteria; phylum Pseudomonadota; class Gammaproteobacteria; order Burkholderiales; family Burkholderiaceae_B; genus Limnobacter. Next base: position 4,466 of record NZ_CAXQZX010000066.1, on the reverse strand, counting down.
CTAAGCCGCTTCTTCCTCACCGTGTTGCCATTCTGAGGGCCTGGGTATGAACATCAACTCTTCAAAAATTCAGCAAACTTTTGGCAAGGCCGCGCTTTTTGTGCTCATGGCCTTGGCGCTGGTTTGTATGCCCAAGCCCGCCGATGCGCAAACCCGCATTCGCGACCTGGCTTCGGTGGCCGGGGTGCGTTCCAACCCCGTGTATGGCTATGGCATTGTGATCGGTTTGGATGGCACGGGCGACCAAACCACGCAAACCCCGTTTACCACGCAGAGTATTGTGGCCATGCTTCAGCAGTCGGGCATCAACTTGCCGCCCGGGGCCAACCTGCAGTTAAAAAATGTGGCCTCCGTCATGGTGACAGGCAACCTGCCAGCCTTTGCGCAGCCCGGGCAGGCCATCGACGTCACCGTCTCTTCCATTGGTAATGCCAAGAGCCTGCGCGGTGGCATGCTGCTCATGACGCCTCTCAAAGGCGCCGATGGCCAGGTGTATGCCCTGGCACAAGGCCAACTGATTGTGGGTGGGGCAGGGGCCTCAGCCGCTGGGTCAAAAACAGTCATCAACCATTTGTCAGCAGGCCGCATTCCCAACGGCGCCATGGTGGAGCGTGCCGTGGCCACGCCTTTCAATTTGGGCGAAAGCCTTCAGCTGGAACTGCACAGCACCGACTTTTCCAATGCGATCCGCGTGGCCGAAGCCATCAACAACACCATGGGCCCCAACGTGGCCCAGGCCCTGGATGGTCGCATTGTTCGTGTTCGCGCGCCTTCCAACCCCAACGACCGGGTAGCCTTTCTCGCCAAGGTGCAGGAGCTGTCCATCAGCAAAGCGATGGGTACCGCCAAAGTAATCGTCAATGCACGCACCGGCTCGGTGGTCATGAACCAGGCTGTGATGCTGGAGAGCTGTGCCGTGGCCCATGGTAACCTCACGGTGAAAATAACCGCCACCCCGGTGGTGTCTCAGCCAGCGCCATTTAGCCAAGGCGAAACCGTGGTGGCCCAGCAGGCCGATATTCAAATCTCCGAGTCGGGTGGCGAACTCATCGAAATCAAAGGCGCGGCTCAGTTGTCGGACGTGGTCAAGGCCCTGAACGCATTGGGCGCCACCCCAAGCGACCTCATTTCGATATTGCAAGCCATGCAAACTGCGGGCAGCTTAAAGGCCGAGTTGGAGGTTATTTGATGAACGCTCTGCCCAAAAACATTCCGCTGGACTCCCAAATGATGTCGCTGGACACCCGTGGCCTGGAGGGCTTGAAGCGCGCGGCTCGGGCTGAACGGGGCAGTGAAGATTTCAACAAGGCTGTGGACAAGGTGGCCCAGCAGTTTGAAGCGGTGTTTTTGCAGTGGGCGCTGAAAAGCATGCGTGATGCCACCCCTGAAGGGGGCTTATTTAACGATTCCACCACCAAAAGTTTTCAGGCCATGTACGATCAGGAGCTGGTTCAGCAATTGTCGGGCAAGGGCTTGGGCCTGGCCAGCGAGATCGCTCGGCAGCTTAAAGCGCAGGCCGGTGTGCCAGGTCAAACCTTGGCGCCGAGTGTCCCACGCAAGGAGATTGAGGGCATGCCCTTAACTTTGCAAAAAACCATCCGTTAAACCGTTCAAGACAGCATAGGATCCGCACATCATGTCGAACTCGGTCTACGGAATAGCGCTCAGTGGCTTAAATGCCGCACGGTCTGGGCTATCCACCACATCGCACAACATCGCCAACGCCAACACCGTGGGCTACAACCGCCAGCAGGTGATCCAGCAGGCGCGTCCCTCCACGGGCAGCGACATTGGCTTTATTGGTCAGGGCGTAGACATTGCCTCGGTGCAACGGGTTTACTCCGATTTCATCAATGCCCAAGAGCAGAAGGCCACGTCCGATGCTGCCTTTTTTGAGGCGAAGGCCCAGCAAATTGCCCGGGTAGATGCCATGATTGCAGACGATGCCTCGGGCTTGTCCAGCGCGCTCAGCATCTTTTTTGCCTCGGCCCAAACCCTGTCGACCAACCCGGCGGATTTGGCCGCAAGGCAAAACTATTTGTCTTCTGCAGGCACCTTGGCCGCCCGTTTTAATGGCCTGAACACGGTGATGGACGACTTGCGCGTGGCCACCAATTTGAAAGTCACCGACACCGTGTCGCAGTTGAATGATGCGTCTTCGCAAATCGCGGCGTTGAACAAACAAATTGTGGCCGCCAAAAACCAAACCAACGCCAACGGAGGTCCACCGAACGACCTGCTCGACCAACGCGACAGGTTGATCATGCAATTGTCCAAGCAGGTGCAAACCACCCGCATCGACATGGGTGACGGATCGGTGAATCTGTTTTTGGCCAACGGCCAACCTTTGGTTGTTAAAGACCGCCAGTTTGCAGTTAGCACTGAGATTGATCCCCAAGACCCCAAAAACCTCTTGGTGGGCACCACCAATGTGATCAACGGGCAAGCGCGTTTGGTTGCCTTTGAGCCCAGCAGCTTGGGCAATGGCGCCTTGGCGGGCTTTTTAAGCTTCCGTCAAAACGAACTCACCGAATATCAAAACACCATCGGTTTGTTGGCGGCCCGAATAGGGCAGGCTGTTAATGACGTTCAAACCGCGGGTGTGGACCTGGATCTCAATCCGGGGGGGGCATTGTTTGGCTTTGGCACCAGTGGCAATTTGGCCGTGGACATTTCCCGCGTGGTGCCCAACGTCAACAACAACACCGGCAACCTCACCAACATCACCATGCGTGCGGTTGATCTGTCCAAGCTCAGCGCCGCCGAGTACGAGGTCACCATTTCTGGCGGTGCACCCCAGTATCGGGTGGCTGGCAGCACAGGGCCTTTTACACCGGCGGTGGCCTTGGCCGATGGCTCTGGACCCTATTTTGAAATCCGTGATGCAGCTGGTGCACCGCTGCTTAGCTTTAGGTTGGACAACGCAACGCCCACAGACGGTGACACTTTCACCCTGATGCCCGTGCGTGAAGCGGCGCTGAACATGCGCGTGCTGATTGACCGGCCCTCGGAGGTGGCGGCCTCGTCGGCCACCAATCCAAGCATCGGCAACAACCAGGCCATGTTGCAAATCACTGCGCTGCAGACCTCGCGCACCATGTACCAGTCCAACAACTCGGCGGGCGTGGCCATATCCGATGGTTTTAACCAGTTGGTGAGCCGCGTGGGCAACAAAACCCGAGAATTCACCATTGGTGCCGAGTCGCGCACTGCGGTGTTGAATCAAGTGGCCGAGTCGCGTGATGCTTTACAGGGTGTCAATATGGACGAAGAGGCAGCGAATCTGTTGAGGTATCAACAGGCATACCAAGCGTCTGGACGGGTTATCTCCTTGTCCAAAGAATTGTTCGACCAAATCCTCAGCATGTTCTAGCAAGGCGGGTAACACACCATGACCATCGGCCGAATCAGCACCAACCAATACTTCAAGCTCAACACCGAGCGCATGTCCAAGCAGCAGTCGGACCTGGTAAAAGTCCAGGGCCAGCTGGCCACCGGGCAGCGGGTGCTTAAACCTTCAGACGATCCATTGGCCATGTCGGTTGCTTTGGGTGCCAAAGCGGGTGTTAAAACCATTGAGAGCTACCAGTCCAACCTCACTTACATCAACAATCAGCTGAGCCAAATGGATGTGGCCTTGCAAGCTGCCTCGGATGTGATGGTCACAGTCAAACAAACCATGCTGCAGGCCGGTAACGCATCGTTAGGCCCCTCTGATCGTGAAATTTTGGCTCAAGACCTGGAGGGCTTGGTGCAAGAACTCCGTGGCATCGCCAACCGAACTGATCCCAGTGGAGACTACCTGTTCTCTGGCACTTTTCAAAACCAAGCGCCATTCCAGGTACCCGGTGGCGCTGTCACAGGCAAATTCTTGGAAACCGCCTCAGCCGCTGCAGCACAGGCCGTGACCGGGCGAGATATTCAAGTGTCCAGTGGTCGGTTCATTAACTTGAACATCACTGGCAACGATGCCTTTGTGGACCCCGCCACCAACGAAACCGCTTTTGAAGTGCTCAACAGCGCCATCGCCTTGCTTCGCAACCCGGGCTTCCCCAATGCACAAGAGGGTGCCACACCCAGCGATACCTACCTGAAAGCCTTCAACAACCGCATGGCGCAAATGGATGATGTGTTTGACCAGGTGCAGCTGTCCCGAACCAAAGTGGGCGTGCGCATGCGTGAGGCTGAAACCCTGGAACAAATCAACCAAGCGGCTCAGCTTGAGTTAGAGCGCGTGGCGGGTGAAGCCGCCGGGCTAGATTACGCCAAAGCGATTAGCGAATTGTCGCAGGGGCAGTTGCAGTTGCAGGCGGCGCAGCAAAGCTTTGCGCAAGTATCCCAATTGAGTTTGTTCAACTTCCTGCGATAAGCCTTGGCCCCAATCGGGGCCGTGCTTGCTCAATTCCACAGCGTATTGGTGCCGGGTTGGCACCGACCCCTTGGCCTGGGATCAGCCCGTGTATCCC
>NZ_CAXQZX010000065.1:0-13197 GCF_964228395.1 Limnobacter sp. | reverse complement strand
AATCTGCCCGACCGTGCCAAGAATGAACGGTGCCCCCCAAGGGGGCAGAGGCCCGACCCGACCTCTGTTTTGGAGGGCGGGCCTCAGTTCAGGCGAGGCTCAGGGAGGGATCAACAGATTGGCCGTCGCAAAGGGGCATGGACCTGCTGGCTTCAGGGAGCAAGCGAATCAGCATCAAATTGCCGCAAGCCAAGTGGCGCAGACCTTCTGGCTTCAAGGAGCGAGCGACACCGCTAAACGGCACGGACCTGCTTGCTTCAAAGAGCAAGCGACATCAACCTGCCCATCAAGCCCCGTAAGTGGCATCCAAGTACTTGATGATCTCTGCCGACTCATACATCGCCACGCCGGTGTTGGGATCGATCAAATACGGCACCTGCACCTTGCCTGTGTTTTCAGCCAACCAGGCCCGGTTGCGCGTGGTGCCTTTGGGGCCTTTGAACAGTTTGTCCCGGAACATCGGCGGGCCCATGTCGGTCATGGCCCCTTTGGGCGTGTTTTTCAACAGGTAAGGCAATTCCAGTTCACACAGGCGAGCACGCACTGGTTTGGAATATGGGCTGGACTCAAAGCTGTACAACACCAAGGCCTGCTCAGGGGCTTTGGATGGCTTGGCCTTCATCCCTTGAAACCCACTGGGTCGGGCCTGGCAAATGCTGGCAAGCATGGAGCTGCCCACCGCCAGTTTTCGCCCAAAACCCCGCTGGCTTTTGATTTTGCTTTGGTAGGTTTTGGTCAGGTAGTCGATGATGTCAGCCGATTCATTGATCACGACGCCCGTGTTGTCGTCCACCAACAGCGGGAATTTGGTGCCAGGTTTAAGCGCTTTTGCTTCAGGGCGAAACCGCTTACCACCGGCCGGACAAGGCAGAATCATCACATCCAGGTCCATCTCGCACAGGGCCTCGCGCACCAAACGGCAGAAGGGGCTGACCTCGATGTCATACAGCTTCAACACTTTTTCAGGCGTTTTTTTGGCACGGCCGCTGATGCCGGTGCCGCGCCAACCGCGCGCGGTGCCAGCCAACAGGTTCATCGTGACGTCTATAGGGGTGCTCATGGTGTGGGGTCTCCTCGTTGAAAGTGTCGCTATTTTGTGGGGCAACGCCCATCGGGTGTAGGCTTTTCCTCCTAGCCAGCGGGTTTGCTTGTTACCATGATTAAAAATTCTGCCCATGGAGACCCATTTTGAAAAAGCTGCTGTTGATCAACGGCCCAAATTTGAATCTGCTTGGCACGCGTGAGCCCGGCGTCTATGGTCACATGACCTTGAGCGACATTGAAAAAGCACTGCGCGTTCAGGCTGAAACCGAGGGGTTTGACTTGCTGACCTTCCAAAGCAACCATGAAGGAGCGCTGATCGACCGCATTCACAAAGCCAAAACCGAAGACGTGGCCGGCATTGTGATCAACGCCGGGGCATACACCCACACCAGCGTGGCCATACGCGATGCGTTGGTCGGCGTGGGCATTCGTTTCATCGAAGTGCATTTGTCCAATATTCACAAGCGCGAGCCGTTCCGCCACCACAGTTATTTGTCTGATGTGGCTGAAGGCGTGATTTGTGGCTTGGGCTGGCATGGCTATGCCTGCGCGCTGCGGCACTTAAATACCCAAAGCGCGTAACCCCCAACAGCGCAGGCTTCATGGCCATGAGCGACACGATTGATTTGGAATCCATCATCAGAAGTGTCGACCAAACCACGCAATGCGGGCGATAGAACAAAGTAAAAACCCCGGCCTAGACCGGGGTTTGAAAGAAGCCAGAAAAATGACGGCTTAAGCGCCCTTCAAAGCTTCCTGCTTTTTGTGTCGAATTGACGACATGTACGCCGCCACAATGAAGGCCACACCAATCAGCCCTGTGATCACCTCGGGCACATGGTACTGGGTGCCCACAAACATGATGATGGACAGCACGCCAATGGCGTAGTGGGCGCCGTGTTCCAGATATACGTATTCTTGCAGCACGCCGCGCTTGACCAGGTCGATGGTGATGGAACGCACAAAGATAGCGCCAATGGCCAGGCCCAGCATGATGATGACCACGTCACGGGTCACGGCAAACGCGCCGACCACGCCATCAAAGCTGAAGCTGGCGTCGAGCACTTCGAGGTACAAAAAGGCTGAAAAACCCATTTTGCCCACCACGCTGACAGCACCGCCACCACCGCTGTGGTCCTCGCCAGTCATTTCTTTGAGACGTTGTTCAAAGAGTTGGTCCAGGGTGTTGATGCCCACAAACAGCACAATGCCGGTTACGCCGCTTAACAACACTTTGTACTGAAGGGCCTCGTCGATGGCCATGGCAGTGATGATCACCACACACAGCGCAATTAAAGCGGCCACGCTTTCCAGTTTGCCCAGGGCAGACAAACGCGCTTCAATGGGCTTGAGCCAATGAATGTCGCGCTCGGGGTCGAGCATGAACTTCAAAAACACCATGAACAGGAAGGAGCCGCCAAAGGTGGCAATCATGGGGTAAGCATCGGTAAGCACCTTGCCATAGCGCTCGGGGTCATCCAGCGCCATGTGGATCACATCCATGTTGCTCATGCCGGTGATGACCGACACAATCACAATGGGAAAGACCAGTCGCATACCAAACACGGCAATCAGAATACCCACCGTGAGGAACATTTTTTGCCAAAACTCGGTCATATTGCGCAACACGGCTGCATTGACCACCGCGTTATCAAACGACAACGAAATTTCAAGAATACCCAACACCACCACCAGCCACAGGGCTGTTAGCAAGCCCATGCCGGAGTGGACGCCCCACCACAGGGCCAAGGCCGTACAAACAGCCGAAAACACCAAGGAAAACCCATACGTTCTAAGCACAAAAACCTCACGAGGCAGCAAAAATTGTCGCCCAGTGTATCGCTTATTGCTGGGCCGTCAACCCGAGTTTTCCACAGGTTTGCGGGTGTTGCTTGCAAACAAATTACTCAGTTACACCGCCTTTGCTTAATTTGTGTAAAGTTGGGTCAACGCGCGAACAAATTCACCCGGATTGTGGTCTGATGGGCACATCCGACAAAAACCACAAGCGGACATGAAGCAGCACATCAAGCAAAAACCAACAAGGCCGGGTCGAATGCCGCTGGGTCGAGCCCTGGCGCTGACCTCGGTGCTGTTGTTAACCGCCTGCACAAGCATTTCCAACCACAAGCCCAAGCTGGATGCCAAGGCTCAATCAGCCCACTTCAAGGCCTTGGTGCCCGAGCAAGCCGAGCAGCCCCCTGCCCTGTGGTGGACCAGTTTTAACAGCCCACAACTCAACCAACTGCTCAGCCAGGCCAGGGCCGACAACCTCACCTTGCTAGCCACGCAAGCCCGCCTGCGAGCCGCCCAAGCCAGCCTGCAAGCCGCGCAGGCCTCTTTGTTCCCAAGCCTTACCTTGAACGCCAGCCGACAGGAAAACACCGTCAAAGGGGTGAGTATTCAAGGCCAGGCCACCAACAACCGAGGGCTGTTTACCTCGGCCTCTTTGGCGGCCAGTTACGAAGTGGACCTCTGGGCACGGGTTAGAAACTCCACGCAGGCGGCACGTTACCAACTGCAGGCCACCGAATATGAACTCAAGGCCGCCGAGGTGAGTTTGTCGGCTGACCTGGCCACCACCTGGAGCCAGTGGGTGGCCGCGGGGCAAACGGTGTTGTTGTTGGAAGAGGAGTTGGCTCGGTTTAATACAAACCTTGACTTGGTGGAACTGCGATTCCGCCAAGGCATTGCCGTGGCCTCGGATGTGCTGCAACAACGGCAACTGGTTGAATCGGCTCAAGGCAATTTGGCCCAGGCCCGCGCCAACCAAGCTGTGCTGCACAACGCACTGGCCTTGCTGGTGGGCGAAGCGCCAAACCGGCTGGTGCTCACCCCCGAGGCTTTGCCCACCCTGCCCCCACTGCCAGCCACTGGGCTACCCGCCGAGGTGCTCAATCGCCGGCCCGATGTTCAAAGCGCTTGGACCCAGGTGCTGGCCGTGGACCGCAATGTGGCGGCAGCCATCGCCAACAGGTTTCCCCAGGTCAGCCTGCGCGCCAGTTTCAGCGACCAAGCGCGTAGCAGCGATGTTTTGTTTGACAACTGGGTGCGCAATTTAAGCATCAACCTGGTGGCCCCCCTGTTTGACGGCGGCGCACGCTCCGCCGAAGTGGAACGCCAACGCGCCTTGCTCGACGAAGCGGTGGCTCAGTACCAGCAAGCGGCGCTGGCCGCCCTGCGGGACGTGGACAACGCGTTGGTGCAGGAAACCAGCCAGCGAGAACTGGTCGACAGCACAAACCGCCAACTGGAGCTGGCAGAACTCAGCCTGCAACGCCTGTTCGCCGGCTACCGCAACGGCACAGTGGACTACATCGCCATTCTGGATGCCCAACAAAGCACCAGCCAGTTGCGTCGCAACCTGTTGACAGCCCGTCAACAGCTTCTCGAATTTAGAATTGCCTTGTACCGCGCCATCTCTGGCAGCCTACCCAACACCTGATGCAGCACAAAGACCCTGTCATGACCACATCCTCACCCCACCAACCGGCCCCCAACCCACCCTTGTTCAAACGCCGATGGGTGCAGGCACTGCTGGTGGTGGCGGTGCTGGGGGCTGGGTTTGCCGCCTCAGAGCTGTTGGTGGCCACGGCACCCACCGCTGCCCGCAAGCCCCCCGAAAAGCAGGCGCGCTTGGTGACGGTTCAACCCGTGCAACGTGGCGACCATGCCGTACAACTGCTGGGCTATGGCACCGTGCAAGCCGAACAACAAGTGAATTTGCAGGCGCGGGTGAACGGCACGGTGCAGCAACTTGGCCCACAATTTGTACCAGGCGGCACCTTCCGCAAGGGCGATGTGTTGCTGCAACTGGACAAAGCCGATTACGAAATTGCCCTGCAAACCGCGCAAGCCAATTTGGCTCAGGCGCAGTCGGCCCTGTTGTCTGAACAAGGCAACCAAGTGGTGGCTCAAGCCGACTTTAAACTGCTGGGCCTGCAGGTGGACGAGCGCGAAAAAGCACTCATTCTTCGTCAACCGCAATTGGAGGCCGCCAAGGCCAACGTGCAATCGGCCAAGGCCGCTGTGGAGCAGGCCAAAATCAACCTGGAACGCACGGTGTTGCGCGCGCCTTTTGATGGCGTGGTCATTAGCCGCCAAGCCAGTGTAGGGGCACAGGTCAACGCCAACACCACCTTGGGCGTGCTGGCCAGCAACCAAAACTTCTGGGTGGTGGCCGGTGTGCCACAAGCCGATTTGAAATGGATACGCTTCCCTGGCTCGGGGCAACAAGGCTCCACCGTGTGCGTGAGCGATGCCAGCAGCAACAGCCCGCAATGCCACCCAGGGCGCGTACTCAGCCTGCAAAGCAGCGTGCAAGACAACGGCCGTCAAGCCCAAGTGTTGGTCGAGGTGCCGCGCAGCAAACAAGCCGGGCTGCAGCCCTTGCTGCTTTCCCAGTACGTCAAAGTTCGTTTCAATGGCATTACCGTGCCCAGCGTGTTCAAGCTCAACCCGGCCCATGTGCGCGGCAACACCGTGTGGGTCAACTCCAACGGCGAACTGGATGTACGCGAGGTTGACGTGGTCTTTCGCTCAGCCGACGCTGTGTTGGTGGGCGAGGGCTTAAAAGACGGCGAGCTGCTTGTGACCTCCAACCTGGGCGCCGCCATTGATGGCATGGCCATACGCACCAGTGACCCGGCTGCGGCGCCGGCGCTCACACCTGCGCCCGCCGCCAATGCCGAGGGTAAAGCACAATGAACGCCGCTGTACGCCGACGTGTCAGCCGATCTGGGCCATTGGCCTGGATGACCAAAAACACCGTGGCTGCAAACATTTTGATGTGGACCTGCCTGATTGGCGGGCTCATCGGCTTTAGCAGCATGACCAAAGAGGTGTTTCCAGAGTTTGAACTGGACTTGGTGACCATCACAGTGGCCTACCCCGGCGCCAGCCCTGAAGACGTGGAGCAAGGCATTGTGTTGGCCGTGGAAGAAGCGATATCTGCGGTGGAAGGCATCGTGGAAGTTAACTCCACTGCCAACGAAGGCGCTGCCAGCATCATCGCTGAAATTGACGAATCCAAAGACACCCAACTGGTGTACCAGGACATCAAAAAAGAGATCGACCGCATCACCACACTGCCCAACGATGCAGAGGCCCCCAATGTGTCGCTGACAGCCCGCAAGCGCGGCGTGCTCAGTGTGCTGCTGTACGGCGACACCGACGAGGTTAGCCTGCGCAACCTGGCTGAAGAAGTGCGTGATGGGCTGCTCCAAAACCCCGGCATCACTCAGGTGGACCTGATGGAAACCCGGGAAATGGAAATACACGTGGAGGTGCCCGAGGCGCGCTTGAATGCCTACGGCCTCACCCTGCAAAGCATTGCCGAGAACATTCGCACCAATGTGGTGGAGGTCTCTGGCGGCAGTGTTTCCACCCAAAACGGCGAGATTTTGTTGCGGGTATCGGAGCGGAGAGACTTCGCTGATCAGTTTGCACAATTGCCGATTGTGTCACCCACCAGTGGCACACCACTGAAGCTCGGTGACATTGCGACGGTGAAAGAGGGATTCCAGGATGTAGACCGCTACGCCACATACAACGGCAAGCCCTCCATCGAAATTTCAGTGTCGCGGATTGGCAAACAAACCCCCATCGGAATTTCTGAGGCCACCTACGCATCGCTGGAAAAAATTCGCCCCCTCATGCCCAAGGGCATTGAGCTGGCGGTGGTCAACGACCGGTCAGAGATTTACAAGCAACGACAGGAATTGCTGGCCACCAATGCGTTGATGGGCTTGGTGCTGGTGATGATTCTTCTCACCTTTTTCTTGGATGTTAAGCTCGCCTTTTGGGTGACCATGGGCATTCCCACGGCGTTTTTGGGCGCCATGATGGTGCTGCCGTTTTTTGGCGTCACCTTCAACATGATCTCGATGTTCGCTTTCATTGTGGCTTTGGGCATTGTGGTGGACGATGCCATCGTGGCGGGCGAAAACATTTACGAGTACCGCCAACAAGGCATGAGCCTGCTGGATGCCTCCATTCAAGGTGCGCGCGATGTGGCCATGCCCGTCACATTCAGTATCCTCACCAACATTGCAGCCTTCGCACCGCTGTTTTTTGTTCCGGGCTTTTTGGGCAAAATTTGGGGCACCATTCCCCTGGTGGTGTGCTCGGTGTTTGTGGTCTCGCTGATTGAAGCCATTTTTATTTTGCCGGCCCACCTGCAAGCCTCCAAAGAAAACAAACAAAAAACCGGTTTTGCACTGTGGCAGCAAAATTTTGCCAATGCATTCTCGAATTTTATCAATACCCGCTATTCGCCAATTTTGGCGCGGGCCGTGGAATACCGTTATTTGTCCATGGCGGCCGGTGTTGCCTTGATGATGGTGGTGCTGGCCTGGCCCATCAGCGGTCGCATGGGCTTTGAATTGTTTCCGCAAGTTGAAAGCGATTTGTCAGAAGTTCGTGCCGTGTTGCCTTTGGGCAGCACCAAAGAACAAGTCAACACCGTGCGCGATGTGCTGGTGGCCAAGGTTCAACAGGTGATCGACACCCACGGTGGCGAAAAAATGAGCACCGGCGTGTATGCCAGCGTGAATGAAAACCAAATCACCGTGCGCGCCTACCTCACCCCGCCCGATGAGCGCCCCATACCCACAGCAGAATTTACTCAAGAATGGCGCGCGCTGGTGGGCACCATCCCCGGCGTTGAAAGCATGCGCTTTGCGGCCGACTCGGGCGGCCCGGGCAGCGGCCCGGCCTTTACTGTGGAACTGAGCCACCGCAATGTGGAAACCTTGCGCCAAGCGAGCGAAGCCATGGCGCGCGAATTGGCCAACTATCCCATTGTTTCTGAAATTGATGACGGCTTTCAAAACGGCAAACAACAGTTCAGTTTCACCCTCAAAGAAGAAGCCCGACGCCTGGGCCTGAGCGCCAACGACATCGGTCGCCAGGTGCGGGCCGCGTTTTTTGGTGCCGAAGCCATGCGCCAGCTGCGTGGCCGCAACGAGGTGAAAGTGCTGGTCACCCGTCCGGCTGAGGAACGCATTTCCCAAACCGATGTGCGTGACCTGCTAATACGCACCCCCCAAGGGGCTTTGGTGCCTTTGCACACTGTGGTGAATGTAGACGACACCCGAGCCTTTGCCAACATCACCCGGCGCGATGGCCGCAGAACCATCTCGGTCACCGCCAACGTCAACCCACGCAACCAGGCCCAGCAAATTCAAAATGCCACGGTCAATGAAATCATGCCGCGCCTGATGCAAGACTACCCAGGCCTGACCTATAGCTTTGCAGGCCGCCAGCAAGACTTTGCCGAGGCCTTTGCTGGTTTGACCAAGGGCTTCATGGTGGCTCTGCTGCTGATTTATGTGCTATTGGCCATCCCGTTCCGCAGCTATCTGCAACCTTTTATCGTGATGCTGGCCATTCCTTTTGGCATCTTTGGTGCCATTGTGGGCCACCTCATCATGGGCTATAGCATGAGCATTGTGTCGATGATGGGCATCATTGCCCTGGCTGGCGTGGTGGTCAACGATTCCCTGGTGATGGTGGACTATGCCAACCAAAAGGTGCGCGAGGGCATGAGCCCTTTTGAAGCCATTTGCAGCTCGGGCGTGCGGCGATTCAGGCCCATCATGCTCACCACCATCTCCACCTTCGGTGGGCTGGCACCCATGATCTTCGAAACATCCAGGCAAGCCAAATTCATGATTCCCATGGCCCTGTCGCTGGGCTACGGCATTTTGTTTGCCACCGCCATTACACTGGTGCTGGTGCCCTGCCTATACCTCATCATTGACGATGTTCGAAAACTGATCGGCACCAGCCCCAGCCTTGCCCCAGAACGCATCAACTTGAACACCTTGGACGAATCGAGCCCCGCATGAGCGAATCTGCGCCCCTGCCAGAATTTTTAACCACCAAAGAAGTGGCCGAACTTTTGCGCCTGAAAGAACGCAAGGTTTATGAATTGGCCAGCCTGCAAGAAATCCCCTGCCGAAAAGCCACGGGCAAATTGCTGTTTCCGCGCAAAGAATTGATGCACTGGCTAAACACCGGTGAACTACAAAGCACCGCAGCCACGGCACGCCCAGCGGTTGCGGCCGGCAGCCACGACCCTTTGCTTGAATGGGCCATCCGCGAATCGGGGTGCGGGCTGGCCACCACGTTTGACGGCAGTTTGGCTGGCCTTCAGGTGTTTGAAGAGGGGCAAGCCCAACTCACCGGCCTGCACTTGCCGGGCACTGCGCAAACCTCGGGCAATGTGCCTGCCGTACAAATGCGGTTTGCAAAGCACAATGCGGTGCTGGTGCACTGGGCCACACGCCAGCAAGGTTTGCTGGTGGCCAAGGGCAACCCCTTGGGCATTGCACAGGTCAGCGATTTAAAAACCTGCCGTGTGGCGCTGCGCCAAACCGGCGCGGGCGGCATGCTGCTGTTGCAGCAGTTGCTGGGCGAGGCAGGCATTGCGATTGAGCAACTCACCATCACCGAGCAATGCCGAACCGAGAACGAAGCCATTGCCGCCGTGGCCAGCGGCAATGCGGACGCAGCCCCGGGCCTGGAGGCCTTGGCCCGCGTATATGGCTTGGGTTTTGTGCCCACCCAGACAGAGCACTTTGACCTGCTGGTGTGCCGCAAGGCCTGGTTTGACCCGCCGGTTCAAACCTTGCTGGGCTTTGCCCGCAGCCCCGCGTTTTTAAACAAGGCCAGCCAAATGGCGGGTTACGACACCAGCGGGCTGGGCCAAGTGGTGTGGACGGCCTGATCGGGCAGAGCAATAAACTTTTGCATTTCCCTTAACGCTTGGGCGCATTGGGAAAAAACAAAGTTTGTCCATTGACCTGAAACCCCGCAATCGCCTTTTGCCCTGCCTCTGAAATTAACCACTGTGTAAAGGTGTTGGCCAAATCAGCTTTTACATTGGGGCATTTGGCGGGGTTCACCGGCACCACGCCATATTGGTTAAACAAGCGGGTGTCGCCTTCCACCACAATTTTAAAATTGCCTTTGTTGCCAAAAGCCACCCAACTGGCGCGGTCGGCCAGCACATAGGCGCCCATGCCCACTGCGGTGTTCAAGGTTGCGCCCATGCCCGAGCCGGTCTCGCGGTACCACTTTCCGCTGGCCGCCTTCACATCCACAGCCGCCTCTTTCCACAGCTCAAGCTCTTTTTTGTGAGTCCCACTGTCGTCGCCGCGCGATGCAAACAACGCTTGCTTGTTGGCAATGGCAGCCAACGATGCCACAGCGTCTTTGGAACCGGCCACCTTGGCGGGGTCATGGCCTGGCCCAGTGATCACAAAATCGTTGTACATCAGGTCGGTGCGTTGGGTGCCGTAACCCTCGGCCACAAATTTTTCTTCTGCCGCTTTGGCGTGCACCAGCAACACATCCGCATCGCAATTCTGGGCATTTTTGATGGCCTGCCCAGTGCCCACCGCCACCACACGAACCTGAATGCCAGTTTGCTTGGTAAAAATGGGCAGCAGGTAATCATACAGACCAGAATTTTGTGTAGACGTGGTGGACTGCACCAATATAAATGGCTCCGAGGCCTGCGCTTTGCCCCAGGCGAACATGGCCAACACCGCCAAACACAAGGATTTTTTCATACAACGACTCCGCAAAAACATGGATGGATCAATGGGTCAGCAGCTCGCCTGCGAGGTACATGCGGGCCTGCAGGCTACTGGGTTCGCTTAAAAACTGCGGGGTGGGGGTTAGCTCCAACACCCGCCCTTGGTGAACAAAAGCCACTTCGCAGGCCAGGCGAGCCGTTTGCCCGGCATCGTGGGTCACAATCACCACCTTCACACCGGTCTGCGCCACCTGCCGAATCAAATTTTCGATTAACACCGTGGCTTGTGGGTCGAGGCTGGCCGTGGGTTCATCCAACAACAACAAACCCGGGTTGCACGCCAATGCACGCAACAGGGCAAGGCGTTGTTGTTCGCCACCTGACAACTTTCGCGCAGGCGAGTCGGACAGGTGACTTAAATCACCCATGTCGAGCAAGGCCCGTGTGCGGGCGGCGCGCATGGCCTTGGGCACGCCAGCGATGCGAAGCGCATGCGCCAGGTTGCCCTCGACACTGCGGCGCAACAAGACCGGGCGCTGAAACACAAATCCCAAAGCGCCAGCCGGCAAGCGGTGTTTATTGCCGTACAACACTTGACCGTGGTCTGGCTGCACCAGGCCTGCCAGCACCCGCAGCAGTACGCTTTTGCCAGCGCCATTGGGCCCCATCACCGCCGTGATTCCCGCCGTACTGGTTCGGAAATTCAAGCCCTTGAAAACAACACGACCGTGAAATGCCAGGTGAATATCGTCGAGCACCAGGGGCAACAGTGCATGGGTGGCTTGGTCTGGCAGCAGGGCTGCTTCACTGATTTTCATGAGCATTAGGCGTAGGCCCGGCGTTGCGCTGTGTGCTTGAGCAAAAACACACTTGCGTTAATCAAAATTGAAAGCGTAATCAGGATGAAACCCAAACCCAGGGCCAAAGCCAGTTCACCCTTGGAGGTTTCCAGTGCAATGGTCGTGGTCATGACGCGCGTTACATTGGCAATGTTGCCACCCACAATGATCACTGCCCCCACCTCAGCCAAGGCACGCCCCAAACCTGCCAGAGCACTGGTCACCAGCGAGTAGCGCGCGTCAAACAACAAAGTGCCCAAGGTTTGCCATCGCCCAGCACCCATGGCACGCAGCATTTCGTCGTATTCCCCGTGAAGGTCTTCTATCACCTGACGGGCCAAGGCCGCCACAATCGGCGTGACCAACACCACTTGTGCAATCACCATGGCCGTGGGGGTGTAGAGCAGTTGCAAAAAGCCCAGAGGCCCAGCAGCCGACAACATGAGGTACACCATCAAGCCCACCACCACCGGGGGCAAGCCCATGAGGGAATTTAAAAACACCACCAAGGCCATGCGCCCGGGAAAGCGCCAAACCGCCAAGGCCGCGCCCATGGGGAAGCCCAACAGGCAGGCAATAAGAACCGCCGTGAACGTGGTTTGCAAAGACAATGCGATGATGCCCACCAAAGTGGCATCCAGATTAAAAATCAGCAAAAACGCTTGCGCAAAAGCCTGGGAAAAATCTTGCATACCGCCCTACACCCGCCCAACTTTGTTTTTTTATGCATTTTTTTCGCAATAAATGCAGTTTAGTCGCAAAACAGGGGAAAGTCATTGGGGCAAACGCCAACTGACACACCAGCGGGAACATTGAGGGAAGAAACAACAGACACGGCAGAAAAGCCGAAAAAAAGGCAGAGGACGGATTATCCGAATTCGGGCATGCCCTCTGCCAGAAAGCGGCTGGATCAATGCTAGGCGAACCAGCCGCTGCTTGGACTACAGGAGAGTATTACTGCAACAGGCTTAGCACGTTGTTGGGTAGCTGGTTGGCCTGAGCGAGCATGGCGGTGCCGGCCTGCTGCAGGATCTGCGCGCGGGTGAGCGCTGCGGTTTCCTTGGCGAAGTCGGCGTCCATGATTCGTCCACGGGCGGCCTGCAGGTTGGTGCTGGAGGTTTCTGCAAAGGCAGCGACTTGCTCCAGCCGGCTTTGGCCTGCGCCCACCACGGCGCGAATGCCGGTGATGTCGTCCAAAGCCGCATCAATGTTGGTGATGGCGGTGGTGGCGTTGGCCACGGTGTCCACGTTACCGAGGTTGGCCTGAATGCTGGCCGCACCGTTGGTGAGCACCGTGGTCAGGTCGTTGCCGCCGGCCAAGCCATCGTCGGTGAGGTTCAGGCTCAGGGTGTCGCCCGTGGCGTTGCCCGTGCCCACCTGGAAGCTCACCGTTTTGTTGGCTGCGCTAAACACGGCGTTGCCGTTAAAGGTGGTGCCCGCGGTGATGCGGTCGACCTCGTTGGCCAGCTCGGTGTATTCACGGTTTAGGTTCACGCGGTCGGTGGTGTTCAGGGTGCCGTTTTTGGCTTGCACGGCCAGCTCTCGCATGCGTTGCAGGTTGTCGCTCAATTTGCCCATCGCGCCGTCGGCCACTTGCAGCATCGAGATGCCGTCGTTGGCGTTGCGGGCGGCCACATCAAAGCCCTTGACCTGCGCATTCATGCGCTCGGCAATGGCCAGGCCTGCGGCGTCGTCTTTGGCGCTGTTCACACGCAAGCCCGAGGACAAGCGGGCAATCGCGTTGTTCAGGCCAATGCCCGAGCCAGAGAG
>NZ_CAXQZX010000064.1:0-23258 GCF_964228395.1 Limnobacter sp. | reverse complement strand
CTGCTGGTGTTCACTTTGAAGACCAGTTGGCCGCTGTAAAGAAGTGTGGTCACATGGGCGGCAAGGTGCTGGTTCCAACCGCTGAAGCCATTCAAAAGCTGATCGCTGCCCGTTTGGCCGCTGACGTGATGGGTGTTCCTTCCATCGTATTGGCCCGTACCGACGCAGAAGCCGCCAACCTGCTGACTTCCGACTTCGACGAAAACGACAAGCCTTTCCTGACCGGTGAGCGCACTGCCGAAGGTTTCTACCGCGTGAAAAACGGTCTGGAGCAGGCCATTTCCCGTGGTATCGCCTACGCCCCCTACGCTGACCTGGTGTGGTGTGAAACCGGTACGCCAGACATTGGCTTTGCCCGTGAATTCGCACAAGCTGTTCTGGAAAAGAACCCAGGCAAGCTGTTGAGCTACAACTGCTCACCTTCTTTCAACTGGAAGAAAAACCTGAACGACAGCCAGATCGCTTCCTTCCAGGAAGAGCTGAGCGCACTGGGCTACAAGTACCAGTTCATCACATTGGCTGGTATCCACGTCAACTGGTACAACACATTCCAGTTTGCTCACGCCTACGCACGTGGCGAAGGCATGAAGCACTACGTAAACATGGTTCAAGAGCCAGAGTTCGCAGCGCGCGAAAAGGGTTATACTTTCGTATCTCACCAGCAAGAGGTAGGTGCGGGTTACTTCGATGACGTAACCACCGTGATCCAGGGTGGCGCATCTTCCGTGACAGCCCTTACAGGCTCCACAGAAGAAGAGCAGTTCCACTGATCTGCTGGTAAAAACTGAATTTGTCGACAACCTGTGCAGTCTCCCACCCCAGGAGGGGTGGATTGGGTTGATCGGCTGAGGGGGGAGAGGAGACAAGCTCAACAAATAAATTCAAGAGTATTTCCCCTTGCTGAGCCTTTACAAAAGGCTCAACAGCGAGTGCTGAAGCCCGGTTAGAAACTAGCCGGGCTTTTTATTTTGTGGAGCTGATCACGCCCAGCGCAACCTGCGCCACCAGCGGGGTAGTGCGCCTGCCAGAGCCAACACGGTAAGCGCCAGCGGCACTTCAAACCCGGCCTGACCGGACAGTGTCGTTTGCTTGTGGCCCTGTGGCACCTGCACAAACGCTTTTAATTGAATGGGCTCGCCCGTGTGTTGGGCAAGCGTTGCCCATGGCGTGGTACCAAGCTTGTGTGTGACATCGGCAAGGCTTGTGCTGTAGTCATC
Source organism: Limnobacter sp. (assembly GCF_964228395.1). Taxonomy (GTDB): domain Bacteria; phylum Pseudomonadota; class Gammaproteobacteria; order Burkholderiales; family Burkholderiaceae_B; genus Limnobacter. The sequence continues at coordinate 22,041 of NZ_CAXQZX010000064.1, read as the reverse complement.
CCCTTGCAGTTGCCCCTCCAGAATTTTTATTTTGTGCACACGCAAAGGCCCTTCTGGGTGTTGAATGCTTTTGGTTTGAGCAAGCAAAAAGGATGCGCCCGCCACAGGGTCGTGCCCCAGGCCTTTGGCCACACGGGCACCAAACAAATCTGCCTCCAACTCCATGTCGCGCATTTGCTTGCTGTAGTCACGCTTTTTGTCTGGGGGAAGCATGAATTCATCCAGCACCGACGCCACCCCGTACTCGGCTTGAATGGCGGTGGTTTTTTGAGGGTGCTGCATGACCAGGTGGCCGTATTCATGGCCCACCAAAAACACCAATTGCTCGGTGCTCATGAAGGCCACATGTTTGGGATTGATGCTTAAATGCGCTTGGCCTGCTTCGTCGACCCAGGCGCTGGCCATGTCGACCTCGTCGCTGAACTGAATTTGAGTGGCGCGACCTTCAAAGTAGTGGTGGTCCAGCAACACACCCAAGGCCAGCAACTTTTCCTGGAGGGGCGTGGCCAGATCGGATGCGTATTGCTTGCTCATGTGGCATGCCCCCAGGCACAGATTTCATATCTGAATTAAAGCATGCCCCCAGCGTGCTGTGTTAACCCAAATAGCGCAGGCTTTGCATCCCATTTCAATGGCTGGGTTTGCGTTGTTGGATATCGTTTACCATGGTCTGCGCCAGAGTGTCTTCCCAGCGGTACACCTGTACGCCGGGAATGGCCTGCAGCAAAGCCTTTTCCTCTTTTGAATACGCTTGCACAAACACCCGAATTGGTGGGTTGAGCAGTCGCGCGTTGTCAATCATTTGCGTCAGGCCCGGGGTATCGCCCGTGGCAATCACCAGGCAGTCTGCGTTGGCTGTGTGCGCTTGCACCAGGGTCACCGGGTCGGCATAGTCACCGGACACGGCTGCCATGTCGCGCGTTCTAAGTTTGGCCACCAGGTCGCGGCTGGTGTCTACCACCACAAAAGGAATGCGCTGCTTCAACAATTGCCGAGTAAGCCTTTTGGCCAGACCGGTGTAGCCCACCACCACCACATGCTTGCCCAAGTATTTCCCATCGGTTTGTTGGGGCAGCTCTTCAGTGATGTGGCTTCTGGCATTGAGGTGCCGCACCCAGCTTGAGTGCTCCACCAAATATTTGTTCAGCCGAGGTATGAGACCAAACAAAAGCGGATTCAGGGCGATCGACAATATGGCCCCCGACACCACCAGGCTTTGCACCTGCAAATCGACCAGCCCCAGGTACAAACCCAGCCCCACCAAGATGAATGAAAACTCACCAATTTGCGCCAGGCTGGCTGCAATAATGAGCGCGCTTTTTAATGGGTACTTGAACAATAACACCAAGGCCGCCGCTGCAATCGATTTACCAAAAACAATAATGCCAACCACGGCCAGTACCCGCAGCGGATAATCCACCACAATGCTGGGCTGAAACAGCATGCCAACCGACACAAAAAACAGCACTGCAAATGCATCGCGCAAGGGCAGTGATTCTTCAGCAGCACGGTGGCTGAGCTCAGACTCCCGCATCACCATGCCCGCAAAAAACGCACCCAGTGCAAATGACACGTCAAACAGTTTGGCCGCCACAAAGGCCAAGCTGATGGCCAGTGCAATCACCGACAAAGTAAACAGTTCACGGCTGCCGGTCTTGGCCACGTGCCATAGCATCCAGGGAATGGTGCGCTTGCCCACCAGGAGCATGAGCGCGATGAACAGCGCCACTTTAAGCAGCGTAATGCCGAGGGTGAGGGCGAAGTCGCCATCCGGGGCTTGGCCGTTGCCACCCAGCATGCCGGCCAAGGGGGGCAGCAACACAAGAATAAGCACCATGGCCAGGTCTTCTACAATCAACCAGCCTACGGCAATTTGCCCATTGGCGCTGGTCAGCATGCCACGGGCTTCCAGCGCTTTAAGTAACACCACCGTGCTGGCTACGCTCAATGCCAAGCCAAACACCAGGCTTTGCCCCATGGGCCAGCCCCAAAAATGCGCCACCCCCATGCCCAAGAGCGTGGCGGTCGCCATTTGTACAATTGCACCGGGCAAGGCAATGTTTTTTACAGCCAACAGGTCTTTGAGGGAGAAGTGCATGCCCACGCCAAACATCAGCAGCATTACACCGATTTCGGCCAACTGGTTCGTCAGTTCGGGGTTGGCCACAAAACCAGGCGTGGCAGGACCAATCAGAAAGCCGGCTACCAGGTAGCCCAGCAGGGCAGGGGCCTTCAGGCGTTCTGCAATAAATCCAAAGATGAGAGCCAGACCAAAGCCAAAGGCCAGGGTGGCAATCAGGGACACGTCATGGGGCATGCAGGGGTGGTTCCAAAAAAAGATGGGTCAATGATAGCAAGTGTGCATTGCACGCGTGCAGTTCATAGACCCATCTCTTTTGTTGAAGTTGCAGCCCTCTTGCAAGTTCTCGTTTGGCCTGTTTACTCTGTACGGAACACCCGCACAGAAGACATCAGCGAGTCGGATACGCTGGCCAGGTGCTCAGCCACCTGGGTGTTTTGGCGGGCGGCGGCTGTGTTCTCTTCGGTCATTTGCGCAACGCGCTCGACGTTGCGGCTAATTTCAATGCTCACATTGCTTTGCTCTTTCATGGAAACAGCAATGGCGGCAATGGCTTCAGACACGCGATCCGAGTCCGCTTTAATTTTTTCGATGGTGGCGTTTACCACGTCGGCCTGGCTCAAACCCTCTTGAACCAGCACCACCGAGGAGTCCATGGATTGCACTGCGCCCAAGGTGATGTTCTGAATATTTTGCACCATGCCGCTGATGCGGTCGGTTGACCCCTTGGTTTGCTCGGCCAGTTTGCGTACCTCGTCGGCCACCACGGCAAAGCCGCGGCCTTGCTCGCCCGCACGTGCCGCTTCAATGGCGGCGTTCAATGCCAGCAGGTTGGTGCGGTCTGCAATCTCGGTGATGGTCGAAACAATTTCGGAAATCTCGCTGGATTGTTTTTCCAAGCTTTGCACTGCCGATGCGCTTTGCTGAACGCTTTGGGCAATTCGCTGAATGCCTTGAACCACGTTTGCCAAGGTTTGTGCGCCACTTTCGGCATTGCGTTTTGCCGTGCCTGCCGTGCTTGTGGCGTCATTGGAGTTCTCGGAGATCTGGGAAATGCTGACCGTCAACTCCTCTACCGCTGCGGCCATGGAGGAGGTGGCGTCGGCCTGCTCCACTCCCGCATTGGACATTGCACTTGAAGATTCCTTCACCTGCGTGGCGCTTGAGCTCAGCTCCAAGGCGGAGTTTCGAATGCCCTCAATCAATTTTTTCAAATTGGCCTGCGCCTTGGACAACCCTGTCAACAGGCGATCAATTTCATCATCCCCCTCGGCTTGAATGCGGCTGTTCAATTGCCCATTGGCCAAGGCTTGAATGTGAGTATTGGCAGCGTTGAGCTTGCGGTTAAGCAAGCCGGAAAGGCTCATGGATGCAATCACGCCCACAACAATGGCCAGCAACAAAGCACCGCCAACGGATACCAAGGCCGTTGTGTAGGCGCTGTCTGCCGCGGCTTTTCTTTCCTGGAGCAACTTTAATTCAATGATTCGGATTTCTTCAATTTTGGCTCGCATTTGATCCATCAGCGGTTTGCCAGACAACTGCACAAACTGCTCTAAAAAAGAGGCGTAATCCATCTCCTGCCGATCAAAGGCACGCCGCAGTTCGATTGTGGGGTCGATGTGTTTGTTCAGCCAGGTTTGGTATAAGCCTTTAAGCTCGTTCAAGCGCGTTGTTTGTGCAGGGTTGTCGGATGTGCGAGCCAGCACCGCATCGAACTGATCCTCGATCGCATCCACGCCCACGGTGTGGGGTTCAAGGTAACGTTCATAGCCTGTGATCACAAAGCCACGCTGACCTGTTTCAATATTGGTCATGGTCTCGCGAATGTCCGCCACTTCCTTCAACACCTGGCGGGTGTGCTCATTGAGGGCTGAACTGTCTTTGATCAATGTCGCATTGCCCAAACCAAGTGCGCCGATGATCACGGCCAGAACAAGCAGCAAGGCGTATCCAAAGGTTAGTTTTGCGCGAATGGTTTTAATCATGGCGATGTCTCTCTTGTGGTGGATTTGTTGTATACAGCTTTTTTAATATCGTCTTATTGTCCAAGCAAACCACGCCAACGAACGCACCGTTTTTGGGGGGGCACCGTTTTGCGTGGATGGTTGTTCAATGCTGCCCGGAGGGCAAGCCTTTCAGGTCGAGCACGATGCGCAACAGGCTTTCTTTTTTGAACGGTTTAACCAGGTGTTCGCACATGCCTGCCTCTAAAATTTGAAGTCGGTCTTGTTCTGTGGCGGATGCGGTCACGGCCACAATGGGCGGGGCATGCTCACCCAATTCTTCAAGAATGGCTGCGGTGGCCTCAAAGCCGTCCATCTCTGGCATTTGAAGGTCCATCAGGACGAGGTCAAAGGTCTTGGTGGTGCAGGCCTGCACCGCTTGCCGACCGTTTTCTGCCAACTCCACTTGTGCACCCCAGCGCTTCAACATCTCGGAGGCCACAGTGCGATTCAGTTTGTGGTCGTCTACCACCAGCACCCGCTGGCCTTGCAAAACGGTTTGAGTGGAGGGCGTTTGTTCAACGGTCTGAGTGTCTTCAATCGGGGCACTCAGCTTAAGAGGCTGTTCATCCTCTTGGCGTATGGTGTATTCGGGTGAGACACACCGAACCGTGAAATGGAAAATGGACCCTTGCCCCAGCCCACTTTCTACCCAGATATTGCCACCCATCAACTCGACCAAACTCTTGCAAATTGAAAGACCAAGACCGGCACCACCGAAGCGTCGGGAAGAGCTGTCGTCCACCTGACTAAACGGCTTGAACAAGCGCTCGCATTGTTCTGTGGTCATGCCAATGCCGGTGTCTTTGACACTGAACTGCAACAGTTGGCCATTTTGCGCTGGTTTTACCTGCAGGTGGATGTGGCCCTTCTCGGTGAATTTCAAGGCATTGGACAAAAGATTATTCAATACCTGCGCAAGCCGCAGACGGTCCCCCTCCAGGCTGACGGGGCAGTCCGGGTCTTTGGTGCAGTACAGGTTGACGCCTTTTTCTTCGGCCCTGTAGGCAAACAGGTCAGTGGCTTTGTTGAGCACTTGATCAAGCAAGAAGCGACCAATCGACAATTCAAGTTTGTTCGCCTCAACCCTGGAAATGTCCAGAATGTCGTTGAGCACATTCAGTAGCACCTCTGCCGCCGAGCCAATCTTGGACAAGTAGTCGCGCTGCTCCGGTTGCATGGCCGTGTCTTCCATCAGTTGCAACATGCCCATGATGGCGTTCATCGGGGTTCGAATTTCATGGCTCATGTTGGCCAAAAATGCGCCCTTGGCTTTGTTGGCGGCTTCGGCCTGGGCCGTGCGTTCGGTCAGTTCAAGGTTCATGCGCTCAAGCTCGCGCTGCTGGGCCTTGAAGTCGGTGATGTTGGTTGAGATCGAAAAAAACCCCTCAACCTTGCCATACAACACATCCGGAATCAGGTGCACCAGCATGTCTGCATATCCGCCAGAAGGCAGGGCCTTGCGGCGCTCAAACCGTTGCTTCTCGCCCTTGAGTACACCAATCACATGCTTGTGTTCGCTCACAAACAGGGTTTCTCCGAGCACCTTGCGCATGTGGATGCCACGCATTTTTTCGGCGGGGAGGGCGGTCCATTTTTCATGGTTGCGGTTTGCAAAGTGGCAGCGCAGGTCGGTGCTCCAGTACGACACCAAGCCAGGCAAACATTCAGACAAAGTGCGCAAAAAATGCTCACGTTCAATCAGCGTGGCCTCGTTGCGTTTGCGTTCGCTGATGTCCTGTATTTGCGCAATAAAGTACATCACGCGCGCTTTTTCGTTTCTTACCGCAGACACCGACAAATGCACCCACACCACATGGCCATCCTTGTGGATGTAGCGTTTTTCAAGCTGATAGTGGTGGCGTTTGCGTTTTAACAGTTCTTGCACCAAATGGATGTGCTGCTGCATGTCTTGAGGGTGCGTCACCGACTCAAAAGTCATGGCCAGCAACTCCGGCTCGTTGTAGCCCAAAATGGTTTGCAGGGCTTTGTTCACCTGGATGAACTTGCCTTGCAGGTCAAACATGGCCATGCCAATGGCGGCCCATTCAAACGAGGAGCGGAATCGGTCTTCTGCTTCGCGCAGCGCGTCTTCGTATTGCTTTTGTACCGTGATGTCCACGTTCACGCCGATCATGCGAATCGGGGTCCCATGGGTGTCATAGTGGGTGGTGGCTCGCGCTTGAATATGCCGAATCCGCCCATCACTGATGCGGCGGATTTTGAACTGAAACTCAAAGCGATCCCGGTTTTTCCCCGCTTCCAGCAACACGGTGCCCAACTTGTTCACGTCTTCGGGCAGCACAAAGCCCAACCACTCTTTATAGCCGATCATTTCCTGGTCTTCGTGGGTGCCGTAAATGCGGCGCATGGCCTTGTCCCATCGAATTAATCGGTCTTGAATGTTGTACTCCCAAACGCCGATTCCGGCAGCCTCAGTCGCGAGTTGGAATCGCTCGTCGTGGAACTGCTGCTGCTCAATGGCTGCGGCTTTGTCGGCCAGGTGTCTTGCCCGAAAACGCCTTGCAATACGCACCAGAACAATGACGGCACCGCACAGCGCGAAGTAGGCCAGGAAGAGTCTGGCTGAGGTTTCTCGCCATTCTGACCGGGCAGGTGCTGCATCAGACAGTGAAAATAATTTAAGCGGAATATAAACCCCGTTTTGTAAGCCGAGCTTCAATTGCCCTTGTGCAAAATAGTGATCCGCAAAATGTTTGTTCAAAAAATCAGACGGCGATTCGCCGACCTTTGGAAGCGTGGTGCCCAACAGGCCAGCCCGTTTTGGAACCGACACCAAGGCGGTGCCGTCTTCAAACGCGATCCCATTGATGAAATTCTCCCCAAGGCTCAAGCTTGTGAGAAGGCTTTCAAAGTGCTTGATGTTCAATCGACCTTGCAGCAAACCTGACACATCGCCTTGGGCTGTTTTGAGTTGATAGTTCAGCGACAGCAGCAATCGACCCTGAGCGTCGGCCCCTTTTGAAATTGAAATCAACCGCTGGTTGAACGAAAACCGAGGATCCGGATTGAATATGGCCTGTGTGCCGATCAGGGCTCGGTCCAATTTGGTTTGCCCCAGCATTTGCCCGCCAATATCACGTGCAATCACAACATCAATCGCAGGCAAGGCCTGGTCGAGCAGCGTAAGTTTGTCTTCCAAAGCGAGCAGGTCGCCTGATTCTGCCAAATGGGCCAGTTGTTCAGCCGCGGCATCAAAAGCCGACACCACGCCTTCGAACTCCGAAGACAAGATGTCGTTGGTGAGCCGCAACTGTGTTCGGGCACTTTGTTCGGCGATATTTTCCAGCTCTTTGAGCGTACTCAGGCGCTCACCCAGAAGGCCCAGCCCCAGGGCGAACAAGGTTGCCCCGGTCAAAATCCACTGGTATCGGCTCTTCTTCTTGGTCAATTCGGCAGGCCCGGGTCGGTTCAAATGCATTCTGTCGACGTGGTCGATTCAGTCTTGCCCTATTTTGCCCGCTGCCCGGCCCGGGTAAAGCCCTGAACAGGGGGGGATTTATGCCTTGATTGTGTTCAGGTTTTTGCGTCCCAATAGCCGTTTTGCCCGAAACGGTTTTTAATAAAATCCAGCCAGAGCCGCACGCGCAGGGGCAGGTGTCTGCGCTGGGGGAATACGGCATAAATTGCGGTGGGCGGCGCCATGTACGCATCCAGCACCGTGACCAGGCGCCCAGCCTGAATGTGCGATTGCACCTCCCATCGGCTGCGCCAGGCCAGCCCTGCGTCTTGTAGCACCCAGTCCAACAAGGTGCTGCCATCGTTGCAACTCAGAGCGCCACCCACTCGGTGGGTGGTGGTGTGGCCATCGACGGTAAAAAGCCATCCCCCCGGGGCGCCAGAGGTCGCCAGGTTCAGGCATTGGTGGGCTTGCAAATCGTCGGGGTGGCTTGGGGTGCCATGCCTGCGCAGGTAGGCGGGTGTGGCCACCACGAGGCGCTGGTTATCCGCCAGTTTGAGCCCCACCAAGCTGGAGTCGGGAAGCACCCCGATGCGAATGGCGCAGTCCATGTTTTCGTTGAGCAAATCGACCACGCGGTCAGATAGATCCAGTGAAACGGTCACATCAGGATGCGCTCGCACAAACTCAAGCACCAGCGGCGCCACGTGCACTCGACCAAACCCGCCGGGCGCGGTGATGCGCAAATGCCCGCTGGCCTTGACCCCGCCCAGGCTGACGCTGGCTTCAGCATTGGCCAAATCGTTCAAGATGCGTTGGCAGTCTTCCAAAAAAGCAGAGCCCTCGTGGGTCAGGCTGAGTGTACGCGTGGTGCGAAGCAGCAGTTTGACGCCCAGGCGCTCTTCCAGGGCATCCAGCCTGCGGCTGATCACTGCGGGCGCTACGCCTTCCTCCCGCGCCGCAGCCGACAGGCTGCCTTTGGCCGCCACGTTGACCAAGGTGCTGATTTGCTTGAAGTGGTCCATTTTTTACAAAAAAACAGGTAATAAAATAAAATAGAGCTTTAAATATACCCAAGCTGTTAAAAATTAACACCATGATTTGGTGGAGGAGGGATGCATGAGCAAAGTGTCTGTGGTGTTGTTTGATGCGTACGGTACGCTCTTTGACGTCTACGCCGTGGGCCAAACGGCTGAATCCTTGTTCCCGGGCCAGGGCAAGGCGTTGGCCAACCTGTGGCGCGACCGGCAAATTGATTACACCCGCCTGCGCGCGCTGAGTGGCCAATACAAGGCCTTTTGGAACATTACTCAAGATGCGCTGGAATATGCCTGTGAAGCATTGGGCCTGCCCTTGAGCGAACAAGCACGAAGAGCGTTGCTGGAGGTGTATTCCAGGTTGCCAGCCTATGACGAATGTGCACAAGTGCTGGAGGCGCTTCGAGCCAAGGGCATACGCACGGGCATCCTCTCCAATGGCGACCCCGCCATGTTGAGCAAGGCCATTGAAAGCGCTGGCCTGGGCCATCATCTGGATGCGGTCTTGTCTGCCGATGCGCTTCAAACCTTCAAGACCAATCCCGCGGTGTATCAATACGGGCTGGATCAAATGGGGGTCGGCAGTGAGCAAACGCTGTTTGTAAGCAGCAATGGCTGGGATGTGTGCGGAGCCAGCTGGTTTGGCTTGCGTACTTTCTGGGTTAACCGCGCCAAGCTGCCGCGTGAACGTCTGGACATCGCCCCCACGCACGAGGGCAGCAACTTGTTGGGAGTGATGGATTTGCTCTAGACCTTCTTAGGGGGTGCTCATTTGGAGTGATGTCTCTTGGGGGTTGGGTTTGCGGTGGCGCCAATGCTGTGTCAATTTGACAAAAAAACAAACCTGTTGATCTTGAATCCAGCTCCGCGATGAAGATCACTCATGCCCAATCCAATACAAAGGCCTTCACAGGCCGCTAGCGCGCCCTCCGAGGCTGAAGCCTTGCATGTGTCCACTGCTGCGGTGGAGCAGCATGTCATTCGCAAGGCGGGCTTCAAGCAAATCTCGCCCAACCATGTGGTTCGCCTGTCTTTTGCTGCCAAGTTGCGCATGTGGGTGGAGGGCAACGCAGCCGATGACCGTTATCACAGAGCCAAATACGAATCCCAGCAGCGGGTGGGGCTTGCCTCCATGGCAGAGCAATACAGGCACACCCAAAGCGGTGCGATGGGCAGCAAAGACCTGCGTAACAGTGATTTGGTCAACAGCCGCTTTGGTCGGCAAGACAATCTTCGTTTCAATACCCATTTGTTTTCCAAAAACCAGGGCTTGAACGGTCGTGCCCGAGCCGCGGTGGCCTTGGCGCGGGGCGCGCATTATGCCAACGGCGTCACCGAACTGGCCGCTGCACCCACGGGCATGCTGCTTAAGGTGTCCAAAATCACAACCACGCCAAAGCACAACGATTCATCCCTGACCAGCCAGGCCAGGGTGATTGCGTTCTTGGGGCCCGTGGCTGCAGCCGTCAGCCATTTTTCACGCCAGGTTTTTTCCAAGGGCATTCAGCGCCTGTGCTCGGGCGTAACCGAGTCGATTCGCAAAGATATACAAAATATTGTGGGCGGTTTTAGTGCTGTGGCAGCGTGCAGCGCCTTGGTGTCGCTTGCTTGCTCGGGGGTGAGCGCAGTGTGCGCGCGCGGCATGTCAATCACGAGCAAGCAAGTGAAGTCCATCGAGTTGGACAACCAGCGTTACACCACCCGAATTCTGGATCTGCTGCGCAGGGCAGAGCAATCCAGTGGGTTCCGCGAGGTGCTGGGCCTGGCCCTCAAAAAGAAAATACCTCAAGCCTTTTGTATGCCGGGCGAGGGCAAAGAGCCCATTCTTTTGCACGCCTTGATGAATGCGGTGGCAGGCCAGCCGGAGTCACTGGCCAAACAAAAAATTGCACAGGTGCTTGGTGCCTATCAAACCCACAGCCAAGTTGAAGATTTGATCGATTTCAATTCAGCTGCCCAGGTGCCCCCCGAACTGCTTGACCCCAAAAAGGACAGGCGCACATGCCTGTGGCGCGAAAACCATGTGGTGGCATTGACCAATTTAATTGAACACAACCGTCTGCACGCAGATCCGAAAGGTGACTTTAAAGACCTGCGCCACCGGGTGGAACAGGGGGCCACCACGCTTCGCTCGGCGGCTGAAAGGGTGGCTGATGATCTAAAGCCGGCGGGCGGCAATCAAACAAAGGGCACGGGTCGATATTCGAGTGCTTCGATGGTTCAGCATTCCCACCGGTATCGCCCCGTCACGGTGGCTTTGGCTAGGGCTTCTGAAGCGCTTCGGGTGTTCAATCATGGGGTGGTGATGTCTTTGAACTACCAGCTAACCCGCCCGGTGGCCTGGCTGGCCGGGCGGCTCACCGAACATGTGTTGGCCAAACCCAACTCGCGCACGGTCAGCTTTAGCATCGGGCGCTTGGTGGCCAGCTCGATTTGGGCCGTGGTCGATTCTGTATTGCTGATTTCTTTGGCCGGGGGAAATGGTGTTGGCTTTAATGGGCCGGGGCTGGATACCGCTGTCAAATTTCCGCTGAAGGTGCCTTTTAAGCTGATGGGCGCTGGCATTGGCATTACCAGCACGGCGAGCCAGATGGTGTTGGTGGCGGTGCCTGCGGCAATCCTGATGGGCATGGCCAAAGCCGCCTGCTGGGTAGAGGGTTGGAAAGGGCAGGTGGCCGCCGACCCGCAACAATACGCCAAACGAGGCAGAACCCTGATTGAAATTTAAACGCGCAGGGCTAGCACCCCATATAAGCCCCGCTTAAAACAAAAAAGCCGCCCAGTGGGCGGCCTTTTAACGCTGGGGCTACTGCTTATACCGCAACAACGTTTTCAGCTTGTGGGCCTTTTTGACCTTGGGTCACAGTGAAAGTCACTTCTTGGCCTTCAGCCAAGGTTTTGAAGCCGCTGCCCTGAATGGCGCTGAAGTGAACAAACACGTCAGGGCCGTTATCACGGGAAATGAAGCCAAAACCTTTGGATTCGTTGAAGAACTTTACTTTACCTTTTACGGTATCAGACATAGCAATATCCTGGATTTCTTGAATTGAACAAAATAGCTAAAAAACTGGGAGAAATTCGAGAAACAGAACTATTGCCTGAGCGAAAAGCCCGAATTGAACTGACCTGAAGTAGCGCCAAATTTTTTTTGCTAATCGCAGTGTTAGGGTTTTCTCGAGCGCTGTCAAGCAACATTTGGGCTCAGGTCATTTTTTCTTCACAAATCCTTTATTGATCTGTCATCTGGCATCCGTACATTTCACGTCATTGAAATGCAAAATGGACGGTAAAACAGATGGAAGCGATCAAACAGGATGTATTGCGCAAGGCCCTGTACCTGAGCAGCCCTGCACGGGACCAAAGCCCTTCGCTGGAGGTTTGCCTGGCCAAAACACAATCGGAGGTGCTGGAAGCTCAAAAACTGCGCTACAACATTTTCTCGGACGAGTACGGTGCAAGCCTCGGCAGCAATGGGATTGACCACGATGTGTTTGATGCGCATTGCGACCATTTGCTGGTTAAAAACCGGGACACCGGTGAGGTGGTGGGCACGTATCGCATTTTGCCTCCCGAAAACGCAGCAAGGCTGAAGTGTTGGTATTCCGAGACTGAGTTCTTTATGAACCGCATTGAGCGTTTGAGAAAAACCACAGTGGAAGTGGGTCGCTCTTGTGTACACCCCGATTATCGCAACGGGGCAGCCATCATGTTGCTGTGGAGCGGCATTGCCCAGTACATGAAGCTGGGGGGCTACAAGCACCTCATTGGTTGCGCCAGTGTGAGCCTGCGCGACGGCGGTCACCAAGCCGCCAGCCTGTTTAAACAGCTGGAGCCACACTTGGCCGAGGCCAGCTTGCAGGTTTTTCCCAAAAACAGGCTGCCCATTGAACGCTTGCGTTGCGATGTCGACATCGAGCCACCCCCCTTGGTCAAGGGCTATTTGCGCCTTGGGGCCAAGGTGTGTGGCGAACCGGCCTGGGACCCCGACTTCAACACCGCAGACTTCATGATGTTGCTCTCGATTGACCGCATGAGCCCACGCTATGCGCGCCACTTCGGCTTTGTCTAAAACGATCGAGGCTGCTTCAGCGGCGGGTGCTCAGCCCAAGAGTGAGGCCGATTTTTTCCCATTGTTCCACTTCGGTTTCAAGGCTGTATTGGGTCAGTGGGTGGCTGTGCAGCCAAGGGCGAGGCGCGCTTAGCTGCAGGCCGTTCTCAAGCAACTTGATGCGAATATCGGGCAGGGCCTCCACCTCACGACGTCGCAAAAAAAGTGCGGCCAAGCGCAGGCACATGGGGGCCGCCCATTGCGTCGGGGTCATGGCCAAGTCGCTCACCTTACCCAACTTGCCGTTGTGTGCCAGCACCCAGGTGGACAAAATCGCCTGCTCACGCTTTGAAAAACCCGGCATATCGGCATTGCCCAAGATGTAGGCTGCATGTTTGTGATGCCCATTGTGGCCAATGGACAGGCCGATTTCATGCAGCAAGGCTGCCCAGCGCAGCATTGGCAATTGCTCTTTTAGCACGGGTGCTTGTTTACACAATTGCTTGAACAGCATTTCTGCGAGGTCTCTTACTTTTTGTGCATGGCCAGCGTCAATTTTGTAGCGATGTAAAAACTGCGCCACCGTGATTTCGCGCATGTCATCGTTGTGCTCGCGCCCCAACATGTCATAGAGCAAACCTTGGCGCAGGGCGCCGTCGGTGACCTCCATGTGCTGAATTTCAAGTTCTTCAAACACCGCACTCATCACAGCCAGGCCGCCGGGCATCATGGGCAGACGGTCCATTTTCAAGCCGTTTAAAGTGATGGCATCCAAGTGGCCTGCCTGCACCACATGCTCACGTATTTTGGCCAGACCGCTGGCCGATATGCCGTGGTCTGTAAAGCCGTTGCTGATGCATATTTCAGCCAATGCACGCGCAGTGCCCGATGAGCCCACCGCATGGGTCCAGCCCATGTCCAAAATTTGCCTGCGCAACACGGCCACCTCTTTGCGGGCGGCCATGATGGCGTTTTTCATGGCTTTGGCGCTGATGCTGCCATCAGCAAAATAGGCTTGTGCCGTGCTCACGCACCCGATGTAGAGGCTTTCCATGGCCAGGGGCTCGTAGTCTTCGCCAATAATAAATTCGGTGGAGCCCCCACCAATATCGACCACCAGCCGTTTGCCGTGCCCGGTGGGCAATTGGTGGGCCACGCCACAATACACCAGCCTGGCCTCTTCAACCCCAGAGATCACATCGATTGGAAAACCCAAAGCAGCCTCTGCCTTGGCGATAAATTCTGCGGCATTTCGTGCCACGCGCACGGCATTGGTGGCCACGGCCCGAACCTGGTGAGACTCAAAGGCGCGTAAGCGCTCGCCAAACCGTTGCAGTGCCAGCAAGGCCCGGGCTTGGGAGGCATCATCGAGGTATTTGTTGGCATCCAGGCCAGCACCCAGCCGCACAGGCTCTCGCAGGGTGTCGACCAGGTATATTTGGGATTGGCCGTTGAGCTCTTCCACCCGTGCAACAATCATTCGAAAGCTGCTCGAGCCCATGTCCACAGAGGCGATCAAGGGGTGCGGGTTTGACATGTGTTCACGTTCTGTTCTTCGGTCAGGCGCTAGCATGCCACAAAAGCACTGGGCCTGCGCCAAGGGGAGCCCACCCATGCGGCCCAATTGACCTTCGTCAAATGTTTGTCATATTTTTGAAATACCATGCAATAGTGATAGTAAACGCCCGGAGTCTCGCTTGAAAGTCGCTGCCGTGTCAGATGTGCCCCCCAACAAAGACCTGTACCTTAACCGGGAGCTTGGCGTATTGGCTTTTAACCGACGGGTGCTGGCCATGGCCGAAGACGAGCGTGTGCCCTTGCTTGAGCGTTTGAAATACCTGTGCATTGTGTCCAGCAATATGGACGAGTTTTTTGAAATTCGGGTGTCGGGCCTGCAAGAACAAATTCGCCAAAACCCTGAGTTTCGCGACAAAGATGGTTTAAGCGTGCACGAAACCCTGCAGCGTGTGTCGGCTGTGTCGCAAGAATTGGTTGAGCAGCAATACCGTTTGTTCAACGATTCGGTGTTGCCTGCGCTGCGGCGCGAGGGCATTGCTTTGCTCACGGTCAATTCCTGGAATGAAGAACAAGCACACTGGGCCAGGCAGTATTTTCGGCATGAGGTGTTGCCCGTGCTCACCCCCATTGGTCTGGACCCGGCCCACCCCTTCCCTCGGGTGTTGAACAAGTCGCTGAACTTTGCGGTAGAACTGAGCGGGCATGATGCCTTTGGGCGCGCATCCAACGTGGCCATTGTGCAGGCGCCCCGCGCTTTGCCCAGGCTGATTCGCATGCCTTCCAATTTGTCTGGCTATGAGCATGGTTTTGTGATGCTCACTTCCATTTTGCAGGCCTTCATTCCCGAATTGTTTCCGGGCATGGAAGTGCACGGTGTGTATCAGTTCCGGGTTACGCGCAACAGCGATCTGTATGTGGATGAAGAAGAAATCACCAACCTGCGTGTGGCGTTGCAGGGTGAGTTGTCTCAGCGGCATTTTGGCGATGCTGTGCGGCTGGAGGTGGCTGATCAATGTTCGCCCGACATGACCACCCGCCTGTTAAAAGAATTTGGTTTGAGTGAACAGGCGCTATACCGGGTCAATGGTCCGGTGAATCTTGTGCGCTTGATGCAACTGTCCGACTGGGTGGATCGCCCCGATTTGAAATTCACACCCTTTGCACCGGGCCGCCCAGACGCTTTGATGAAAGAGAGCGATATTTTTAAGGCCATTCAAAAAGGCGATGTGTTGTTGCATCACCCTTACCAAAGTTTTAGCCCGGTGCTGGAGTTCATCAAGAAAGCCGCCACCGACCCGGCGGTGGTTGCGATTAAGCAAACCATTTACCGCACAGGCACCGAGTCGGTGTTGATGGAAAGCCTGATGGCCGCGGCACGCAGTGGCAAAGAGGTCACTGTGGTGCTGGAATTGATGGCGCGTTTTGATGAGGAGGCCAACATCAACTGGGCCGCCAAACTGGAGCGCGTGGGCGCGCATGTGGTGTATGGCGTGGTGGGGCAAAAAACCCACGCAAAAATGTTGATGGTGGTGCGCCGAGAAACTTCCGAGACTGGAAAAACCTTGCTGCGCCGTTATGTGCATTTGGGCACAGGCAACTACCACCCCAAAACCGCACGCTTGTACACCGATTTTGGATTGTTCTCTTGCGACGAGTCGCTGGGGCATGATGTGCACGAGGTGTTTAATCACCTCACCGGTCTGGGGCGTGCCCGTAAGCTGAGCAAAATCTGGAATAGTCCATTTAATCTGCATAGCAATGTGGTAGCGGCCGTTCGCCGCGAGGCGGACTTGGCCCGTGAGGGCAAAAAGTGCCGCATCATGGCCCGCATGAACGCGCTTTTGGAGCCTTTGCTCATCAATGAGTTGTACGCTGCGTCCCAGGCAGGGGTGAAAATTGATTTGATTGTGCGCGGCGTGTGCGCCCTGCGCCCGGGCGTTGCGGGCTTGAGTGAAAACATCACCGTGCGTTCTGTGGTGGGGCGCCTGTTGGAGCACAGCCGGGTGTTTTATTTTTCCAACGATGGGGCAGACGATGTGTTTATTTCCAGCGCAGACTGGATGGACCGAAACTTCTTCCGCCGTGTGGAATTGGCCGTGCCCATCACCGATAAAAAGCTGAAAAAGCGGGTGATCGACGAGGGTTTAAAGTGCATGTTGGCCGATAACCTCTTGGCCTGGAGCATGGACTCGGACGGCAACTACACCCGGAAAAAGCCCACAGGTGCCCGTCGCATGAATGCACAAATTCACCTTTTGCAAAACCTGGCGGTGTCTTACCAGGAGCAGAACGAACCCACAGAGCCCATGCCTGATTAAGGAACGCTGTGGGCTTTTACCTGCGCCGCACCTCGTACACGGCATCCACTTCAAGCAGGTGGGTCAGCGCTTGGCGCAATTGCTCACCGCTGTTGACTTCCACCGTGAATTGCATTTTGGCCACACCGCGTTGCGTTTCGGTTTGTACGCCAATGACGTTGATTTTGTCTTTTGAAAACACTTCGGTGATGTCGCGCAGCAGGCCCTGGCGGTCGTTGGCCGCCACCGCGATGTCCACGGGGTAGTGCAGGCCATCCGACTCGCCCCAGGTGGTTTCTATCAGCCGCTCAGGCTGCCTGCGCATAACCTCGGCGAGGTTTGAGCAACCCAGGCGGTGTATGGACACCCCCTTGCCGCGGGTCACAAAACCAATGATGGGGTCGGGCGGGGCAGGGCGGCAGCAACGTGCGAGGTTGGTCATCAGGGTGCTCACACCCACCACCAGCACACCCGAGTGTTTGCTTGCGTCTTGAGGTTTGCGCTTGTTCAGCACCTCAAGCTGTTCTTCATCGCTGGGGGGGCCAGCCGGGGTGTCTTCACGCAGGGCGTTTTCTATGGCACGGGGGCGAAGCTCTTCGCGGGCCAGGGCAGCGTATAAATCATCGGGTTTGTCGTATCCCAGTTTGTGGGCCAACAGTTCCAGGTTTTGGGCGGTTTGCCCAATGCGTTGAAGTTCACGCTCAGCAATGGCGCGGCCGCGTTCCTGTGTCTCTTTGCGTTCCTGTTGTGCAAACCATTGTTTTACCTTTTGGCGGGCGCGGTGGCTCACCAGGTATTTTTGGGTGGGGTTTAGCCAATCGCGTGAAGGGCCAGTGGCCGCATCGCCACGGGCGCTGACAATTTCGATGGTTTGTCCGTTTTCCAAAGGGGTGTTCAGTTGCACCATTTGCCCATTCACTTTGGCCCCACGGCAACGGTGACCAAGCTCGGTGTGCACATGGTATGCAAAATCGAGTGGCGTACTGCCTGTGGGCAATTCAACCACTTTGGCTTGCGGTGTAAACACATACACGCGGTCGTTCAAAGCGTGTATTTTCATTTCCTGCGCCCAGTCGCTTGCCTCGCCCATGGTGTCGGTTACGTCTTTTTGCCACGCCAGCAGTTGGCGCAGCAGGGCAATACGTTCCTCAAAGGCCCCCTCGGCGCGGCTCTCGCCACCGTAGCCATCCTGGCCTGCTTCTTTATAGCGCCAGTGGGCTGCTACGCCATACTCGGCAAACTGGTGCATGTCTTCGGTGCGAATTTGCACCTCCAGCGTTTTGCCCGTTTGGTCTTGCACCACGGTGTGCAGGCTTTGGTAACCGTTGGCCTTGGGTTTGCTGATGTAGTCGTCGAACTCCTCTGGAATGGGGGTCCACAGGTTGTGCACAATGCCAAGGGTGGTGTAGCAGTCCTCCACGGTGTCTACAATGACTCGGCAGGCGCGCACATCGTACAGCTTGTCAAAGCTCACGCCTTTGCCCCGCATTTTGTTCCAGATGCTGTAAATGTGTTTGGGGCGACCGCTGATGTCGCATTCAATCCCCGCGCGCGCCAAGGCCTCGCGGATGGTGTTCATGGCGTTCTCGATGAAGGCTTCGCGTTCGATGCGTTTTTCATCCAGCATGCGCGCCACTTTTTTGTAGGTGGCTGGCTGCAGAATTCGGAACGACAAATCTTCCAATTCCCACTTCAGCTGCCACAAGCCCAGCCGGTTGGCCAGGGGGGCGTACAGGTCGAGTGTTTCTTGGGCATGGGCCACCGCATAACCCCACAAAGGGCCCGCTTCGTTTTTGATGTCGCTGTGGCTGGTGAAATGGCGCAAGGTTTGCAGACGCGAGCACAAGCGAATCATGATGACGCGAATGTCGGTGGACATGGCCAACAACATTTTGCGCAGGGTTTCAATTTGATCGGCCCAGCGCAACGTTTCTATGGTGTTGCGAGTGGCGCTGGGTCCCACCATGCTACGCATTTTGAAAAGCTTGCGAAGTGCTGCCAGCATGCGGCCCACTTCTTCGCCAAAGCGTTTCTCCATGTGGCTTTCCAGGTGTTTGTCGAAAAACACCAAGGGGCCCAGTGCACCAGCGATGCGGGTGTCGGCGTCAGCACGTAGCTCGGCCAGCAAATCGGCGACTGCCAGCATGTGGGCAATGGCCGGTTCTTGAGTATCTAAAAGGTGGTCGCCGGCGTGCTTCTTGGCGTATTCAAGCGCTTCTTCGACCCGAGCTGCGTCGGCCTTGTTGAGCAACACCAAGGCTGGCGCAATGCTTGCGCCTTGTTTTTCAGTGCCCAGTGTTGATGAAACTGAAACCATGTCGGCTTTATTCTGAAAACTATAAGCAGTTTAAAACAAAAATTTGCGAACAATATGAATTTGCTCATCTTGCATGAAGGTGGGTGCATGACCCACGCCCGCCACTTCGATAACGCGGGCCCTTGGCCCCCGTTGACCCATGGCTTGCGCTGTTTGCGGGCTTAGCAGGTCAGAATGTTCGCCGCGCACCACCAGGGTGTCGGCTGTAATGGCGTCGTAAGCAGCCCAAAGCGCAGCCTCATGCATTTGGGTGGTGGATTCTGACAGGTTTTGAAAGGCGTGTGCAATTTTGGGGTCGTAATGGGTCGTGTATTGCCCATCCTTCTGCACCAGCACGCCGTCGCACAGTTGCTTCCATTGCTCATCGGTGTGTGGGCCAAATGGCACCGAGATGCTTTTGATGTACTCGCGCCCCTGCTCCAGCGAATCAAAGGTCGGGGATTTGCCCACGTATTGCCCAATGCGCTGCAGAGCTTCAAAATTCAAGCTGGGGCCCACGTCATTCAAAATCAGTTTTCGAACCGGGTTGCCAGGCAGGCTTGCATAGCCCATGCCGATGAGGCCACCCATGGATGTGCCCAGCCAGTCCAGCGTGCCCGGGTTTAAGCGGGCCACCAGGGCCACCATGGCGCTGACATAGGTGGGTATGGCATACAGATTGGGGTCGGCCAACCAGTCAGACTGGCCCCGCCCGGGTACGTCGGGTGCCACCACGCGCACGTCCTTCCCCAAGTTTTGTGCAAGCGCATCAAAATCACGGCTGACCCTTGTCAAGCCGTGCACGCAGAGCAGCACATGTGGGTTGTCGGGGTCGCCCCATTCGCGGTAGGCTAATTGTTGCAATCCCTGGGGGCTAAGCCATTGCACCTTGTGCAAGCGCGCTGTCAGCATTGTTGTCTACCCTCCTTGCGTTGTTCGGTTCTGTCCTCAGTATTTCAGAGTTTTAATTGGCATAGGGGTTCCACAGTTGGATTTCAAACACATGAATGCGTTGGTCACCGGGTCTACCAGTGGCATTGGTTTGGGCATTGCACAGCGGCTGGCAGCCAAGGGCTGCAACATCATGCTCAACGGCTTTGGGTCTGAGGAGCAAATTGACGCAGCAAAGGCCAGTGTGGCTGCGCACGGCGTGCGTGTGGGCTATCACCCGGCCGACCTCAGCAAACCAGACCAAATTGAGGCGTTGATAAAAGCGACCCAAGCAGAATTGGGTCAAATTGATGTGTTGGTGAACAACGCGGGTATTCAGCATGTGGCACCCATCGAAAGCTTTGACCCCGCCAAATGGGATGCTGTCATCGCAATTAACCTGAGCGCAGCTTTTCACACCACCCGCTTGGTCTTGCCTGGCATGCAGCAGCGCAATTGGGGGCGCATCATCAACATTGCCTCGGCGCATGGTTTGGTGGCCTCGGCCAACAAATCAGCGTATGTGGCGGCCAAGCATGGCATTGTGGGGTTGACCAAAGTCACCGCACTGGAAAACGCCAAAACCGGTGTTACTTGCAATGCAGTGTGCCCCGGCTGGGTGTTAACCCCCTTGGTGCAGGCCCAGGTGGATGCGCGTGCCCAGCGTGAAGGTGTGCCAGTTGAGCAAGCCAAAGTGGGTTTATTAAGTGAAAAACAACCCTCCCATGAATTTGTCACGCCCGAACAATTGGGTGGCTTGGTAGTGTTTTTGTGTTCAGAAGATGCCAAAGAGGTACGTGGCGCTGCCTGGAACATGGACGGCGGTTGGGTGGCGCAATAAGCTTGGGTAAATCAGGCAAACAAGCCAAGCCGATGCGTCACGCGGGCTGAATGTCAACCTTGACCACCAGGCTTTCCTCGCCGCCGCCGCTGCGAATGCCTCGCACGGGCGAGGCCCCGCTGTAGTCTTTGCCCACAGCCACTTTGCAGTGGTTTTGTTGCACCAAGGCTCGGTGGGTCACATCCACCCCCAACCATTGTTCGCAAGCGGGGTCAAACGCCTCCACCCACGCGTGGCTCTCGTGTTGGGGTGAGGTCGGGTTGTAAAAATATCCACTCACATAGCGTGCAGCAATGCCGTGAGCCCGCAGGCAGGCCAGCATCACATGCGCATGGTCTTGGCACACCCCAGCGCCTTCATCAAACGCGTCCAGGGCGGTGTGGGCCACCGTGGTGCTGCCCTTGGTGTACACCACGCGATCGGCCACGGCGTGGGCCAAGGCCAACATTCGATCCACAAATGGCAAATGGTGGTTGGCCACCAGGCTTGCAAATTGTGTGATTTCTTCATTAAACCCGGTGAGCGCGGTGGGGTTGCAATACACCAGGGGGTGAATGCTCTCGGTTTGTTTGGGTTGATGGGGTGTGCTGGGTTGAAGAAGCTCCACCACGCCTGTCGACTCTACCTTTAACTCGTGGTGGGGGCGATTCATGGTGAAGGTGTGCACCGTGTTTTGAAAATGGTCTGTTGACTTGCTGACCTTGGCCGGCGCTTTTACACGCCACTGGTGCACATGTTGTAGCGGCGTGTGCGTGGGCATCAAGCGCACATGCTGAATGCTGTAGAACACTGGCCAGGTGTAGCGGTAAGTGGTGTGGTGCAGAATGTGTATTTTCACGCTTCGAGTGGAACCAGAAAGTCTTTGCTGATGCGGTTGCCCAAGTCGTTGACACGCTCCAGAAAGTTGGTGAGGTAGGCGTGCAAACCCATTTGCAAAATGTCTTCGATCTGGCTGTACAACAGCTCGGCACGAAGTTTGCCAGCGCGTCGCTCGGTGTCTGCTGAAAAGTCGTTGCGAATCACGGCCAGGTTATCGCAGACCTCATTCAAGGATGCGAGTAGCGAACGTGGCATGTCATCGCGCAAAATCAGCAGTTCGGCCACTCGGTCTGGCGTGATCACATCGCGGTACACTTTGCGGTACGTTTCAAAGGCAGACACCGAGCGCAAAATGGCTGCCCAGTGGTAGTAGTCGGCGTGGGGGTCGGCGCTGGCCAGCCCTGCAAAATGGCCAAAAGACGGGCTAAACGGTGTGCTGTGGAATTTCACATCCAGCAAACGGGCGGTGTTGTCGGCCCGCTCCAAAAACGTACCCAAACGGATGAAGCGAAATGCATCGTCTTTCAACATGGTGCCGATGGTCACCCCGCGCGACAAATGGCTTCGAAACTTCACCCACTCAAAAAACGAAGAGGGGTCGCGTTCCAGCAAGCCTTCCTGTAACACTTTGCGAAGCTCTAGCCAGGTGATGTTGTTGGTCTCCCACACCTCGGTGGTCAGCGCCCCACGCACCGCACGCGCATTTTCGCGCGCGGCCTGCAGGCAGCAGTAAATGCTGGAGGGGTTG
>NZ_CAXQZX010000063.1:0-37424 GCF_964228395.1 Limnobacter sp. | reverse complement strand
GCGTTGCCCGCCCGAGAACTCATGCGGAAAGCGCGTGAGCGACTCGACTGGCATGCTGACCTGCTCCATGACTGCACGCACCCGGGCTGCACGAGCCTGAGCATCCATGTCTGGCCGCAAATTCAACAAGGGTTCTTCCAGTATTTCTGCAATGCGATGGCGCGGGTTGAGCGAGGCAAATGGGTCTTGAAACACGAATTGCACACGAGCCCGCCAGCCTTGCGCGCCACGCTCTACCCATTGGCGCAAGGGGCGCCCCTCCAATAACACATCGCCATCCACACGGGCTGCGCTGCCGATTAAGCCCAGCAACGCGCGGGCAGCAGTCGTTTTTCCAGAGCCTGACTCACCCACCAGGGCCACAGTTCGACCGGGCAGCAGCCCAAGGTCAAGGTTCTTCAGCACAGGCTTGTAGCGCTTGCGCAGCAAGCCTCCTTTTTGTGGGTAAGCCACCGACAAAGACACCGTTTGCAACACCGCTCCGTGGGTTTTGGGCACAAACTCATCGGCAATGCGCGTGCCTTCCTCAGCCGGGGTGGTCTGCACACTGGCATGCAAAAAGCAACGCACCCAATGTTCTTCATGGCCGACGCCAGCTTGTTCCAAAAACGGGGACTCCTCGCGGCAGCGTGCCTGTGCATGCATGCAACGCGCGGCAAACCTGCAGCCTGTGGGCAGGTTCACCAGGGAAGGCACTTTGCCCTCCAGGGCATACAAAGCGTGGCCTCGTTGCCCCTGGCTTGGCAGGCTTTTGATGAGCGCATGCGCATAGGGATGCCTGGGGTTGGCAAAAAACTCTGCCACGGGAGCGCTTTCTACCAACTGCCCGGCGTACATCAACCCCACATGATCGGCCATTTGTTTAACAATGGCCAGGTCGTGAGTAATCAACAACATCGCCATGCCGTGTTCCCGCTGAAGGTCTTTGAGCAAGGCCAGCACCTGCGCCTGAATGGACACATCAAGCGCGGTGGTGGGCTCGTCTGCGATCAGCAAATCGGGTTGGATGCACAGCGCCATGGCAATCATGACCCGCTGCTTTTGCCCGCCCGACATTTCGAAAGGAAACTGCGCCATGCGGGCCTTGGGGTCGGGAATGCCCACACGATCCAACCATTGCACGGCCTGATTGTGGGCTTCTTGGGCGCTTAAACCCAAATGCAATACCATGGCCTCGGTGAGCTGATCGCCCACGGTCATCACGGGGTTCAGACTGGTGCCAGGCTCTTGAAAAATCATGCCGATGCGCTTGCCACGTAAACGCCGCATGGCCGCTTCCGATATACGCAACACATCGGGATGATTGGCTGAGGTATCAACGGCATCACCCGCCTGAGCGGCACTGGCCAATCGCACAGCCCCAGCCACCACAGCACCGCAATCGGGCAACAAGCGCGCTATGCTCAAGGCAGTCATGGACTTGCCGCAACCCGACTCCCCCACCAGCGCGAAGGTTTGCCCTTTTCCGATAGACAAGGACAAATCGTCCAAAGCGTGCACCCAGCCAGCTTCGCTGGCCAGACGTGTGGTTAAAGAACGAACATCAAGCAAGGCCATGCTCAAACCCTCACCAGCGACTGCTTCAATTGGCGTGCGCGCGGATCGAAGGCATCGCGCACAGCATCGGCGAACAAATTGGCCGACAACACCAACAGCAACATAAACACAAAGGCAGCCACCAGGCTCCACCACACCATGGGCTCACGGCTCAATTCAAGGCGGGCTGCGTTGATCATGGTGCCGTAACTGAAGGTGCTGGGGTCCACGCCCACCCCCACATAGCTAAGCACCGCCTCTGCCAGCACAAGGCCCGAGAAGTCCATCACCATGGCAATCAGGATGAGGTGCATGAGGTTGGGCAACAGGTGGGAAAACAAGATTCGAAAATGCGACACCCCGCTGGCGCGTGCGGCGAGCACATAATCTTGCTCGCGCATTTTAAGCACCTCGCCACGCAGCAAACGGGCAAGGCCTGTCCAACTGGTTAGACCCAAAATGGCACACAGAAAGAACAAACGTAGGTCGGCTTTTTCGATGGACGACTCAAACAGTTCCGGGTTGGCCTCCAAGGCCACTTGCAACATCAGGACTGTGGCCGCAATCAGCAACACTGACGGTATGGCGTTTAATGTGGTGTAAATGTATTGGATGATGTCGTCCACCCAACCGCGAAAGTAGCCCGCAGCCAGGCCCATGCCCACACCCAACGGCAAGGTGAGCAAGGTGGTGAGCAACCCAATCAGCATGGCTGTGCGCAGCCCCTTCAATGCGATATAAAGCACATCCACGCCCACTTTGTCAGTGCCCAACACGTGGTAGACCTGCGCCCATTTGGCCAGCACGCCACCCGCCACGCACAGTGCGAACAGCGTCCACACCGCAGCCAGGTAGGCCCCGCTGCCACTAAAAACCCCCACCGAGTTTGCCTGGGCCTCGCCCACCATATACCGGCGCACGGCCCACAGCCCGAGCAACAACACGCCCCAGAGCACCCCCCCACCCAAGGCACCTTGATAGGCACGCATCGCGAGGTCACTGTTTTTGTTTGCCTCATCAGCCAAATGCGCCCCGCCGTATTGCAAACGCGGATAATCGCGCATGGGCTTGCCATTGAGCTCCATGGTTTCTTTGCTCAAGGCCCGGGTGGCCAAGGGTGCAGAGTAGGATTTCTCGCGTTGATAGGCCAGTGGGCCCAAGACCACATCAAGCACCGAAATAATGGGGGTGTTGTATTTGCTTTGATTCTCGGCGTTAAGGCGAAGATGAACGCTGTCGAGCAGAGTGATGCCCACAGCCAGCAGCAGCACCACAGCACTTGCGCTGGCAATTTTGGACTGAAACACCAAGGCCCAAGATGCGCGCTGCAAAGGGCTGCCCAGCACATTTTTAACGTACACCAACACGGCCAGCACCAAGGCCCAAATCAACATGTCGGTGAGGAGCAAAGTGGGGGTCATGCGTGCTCCTTAAGCCAGACGGACCCGAGGGTCTGCAATGGTGTACGCAATGTCGGTGAGCACCAAACCCACCAGGTACAGGGCCGAGCCAATAAATACCATGGCACGCACAATGCCAAAATCTTGGGATTGGATGGCTTCGATGGTGTAGCTGCCCAAACCGGGAATGCCAAAAAATGACTCGGAAATTAGCGAACCCATGAAGAGCAATGGGATCACCGTCACCGACCCCGTGAGGATGGGAATGAGGCCATTGCGAAGCACATGGCGCCCCAGCACCTGCACCTCAGACAATCCCTTTGCACGCGCAGTGCGCACGTAGTCTTTGTTGATTTCTTCCAAAAAGATGGTTCGGTACCAGCGCGTGCCGCCCCCCAAACCACTGACCACGCCGATGAGCACCGGCAAAATGAGGAAGCGCCAAGCGTCTGTGCCACCCGCATAACCAGAGATGGGCACCAACGCCAAAGTTTTGGAAAACAGATACTGCCCGCCAATGATGTAAAACAAACCCGAGATGGACATGGCCAGCACACAGAGCACCACCCCAGTGAGATCCAGGTAGGTGCCGCGGAAAAAGGTGAGCAACAGCGACAACACAATGTTCAGGAACAAACCCAGCACGAACACCGGGACAGCCAACGCCAAACTCGGGCCAGCACGATGGGCAATTTCCCGGGCAATATTGCGCCCGTCATCAGAACTGCCAAACTCGCCCACAAACATGGGCATACTCTTCTGGAAAAAAATGGTCTGGCTAATTTGCCCCAGGCCCTCGGCCTGGCTGTTGTAGAGCAAAGGCAGGTCGTAGCCTTTCTCGCGCTTCCATTGCTCTATGGCCTCAGGGGCGACCCGCTTGCCACCCAAAGCGAGGCGAGCCATGTCATCGGGGCTATTGACTTGGAAAAACAGCACGAAGGTGATCAGGTTCACACCCACCAGCACAAGCAAGCCATACAGCACACGGCGCAACAAGTAATTGCCCATCAGCCCCTGCCCTCCCCGGCCTTGGCCAAATCTTCACGAATACCGGGCGCTTTTTCGCGGCGCTTCCATGCCGCCCAAGCGGGCCACACAAAGGCCACCAACGCAAGCAGCAGCGCTGGTATTGGCCACCACTGGGGCTTGTTCCATTCCTTGCGCGCAGCATCGCGCTTTGCGGTGACGATGGTTTTGTATTTGATGCTGTTTCGGGCCAAATCATTGGGCTTCACATTGCCAAGCCAGTGATGGATCAAGCCATACTGCTGGGGCACAAAAGCAAACAACCAAGGCACATCGTCTTGAACCAAGTCGGTCATTTGCGAAATGATGGCCGCACGCTCATCTGTGTTTGGCATGGTCTTCATGCGTTCAAAAAGAGCATCGTATTGGGCGTTGGAATAATTGGATGCGTTTTCACCGGCAGTTTTGGCACGCGCATTGGGCCCGTACAACAAAAACAAAAAGTTTTCAGGGTCGGGGTAGTCGGCATTCCAGCCAAGGAAAAACAATTGGGCGCTGCCCTTGCGGATTTTTTCCTGGAAACGGTTCCAGTCGGTGGGGCGAATTTCCAGTTGAATGTTGAGTTTGGCAAATTGTTTGCGATACCAGTCAAAGCGCGCCTTGTCGCCGGGGCCGCCACCCGTGGTATCCAGGGCCAGCGTCAGTGGCTGGCCGGTTTTGCTGTCCAGCCCATTGGCATAGCCCGCCTGCTCAAGCAAAGCCAGCGCATCTGCAATCGGCTTGCGCACCGGTTTGCCATCGACAATGTTGTAAACCTGTGTGTTGTACCCGGCCTCACCGGCCTCATAGCCAAACAAGCCCGGGGGCACCGGGCCATGGGCAGGTACAGCGCGACCGTTGGTAAAAATTTGCGAAAACTCTTCCCAATCGACAGCAATGGCAATGGCCTGGCGCAGCAAACGGGCACGACGGGCGTCTTCATCAGTTTTACCCGGGCCAACCACAGGGTCCAGCCAATTAAAGCCCAGGTAAAAAATACTGGTGGCCAAGGATGTTTCAAGGCGTATGCCTTTGGCCAGCATGTCGGGGGTTAAGGCGGTGTCGCCATCGGAGGTGGCGCGGATGGCCTGGTCGAAGGTGTCGGCGCTAACGCCCGAGCTATCGTAATAGCCCTGCAAAAATTTGTTCCAGTAAGGAATTCCCTCTTTTTCACGGGTGAACACCACGCGATCAATGAAGGGCATGGTTTTGCCCGCGTCAGCCAGAAGCCCGGCCTGCATGTCGCCCGGTTCGCCCTCGCTGGGGTAGGGTTCGCCACGGAAGTTGGGGTTGCGGCTAAGCACCATGCGCGCATTGGGGTCGTTCTCGGTCAGCATGTAAGGGCCAGTGCCCACAGGCCACCAATCGAGCACCAGGTTGTTTTCTATGAATCCTTTTTGACTGTAAAAAGCGTCTGCCTCCCATGGAATGGGGGCAAAAAATGGCATGGCCAACCAATACACAAATTGCGGGTATTTGCCATTGACGCGAATTTCGAGCGTGTGGTCGTCCAGGGCCTTGGCGCCTGGCAAATCGAACTGGCGCAAATCCAGCCAGGGCAGGTCTTTGGTGGCTGGCGCAAAAGCGCTGCCTGTTTGCTGCTGTATGGCTTTTTTCAGGGCCTCATCATTGGCCTGCAAGGTTTTGGAAAGCTCACCCAAGCCCTGCACATATTCACCCATGTGACCCAAAATGGGTGACACGATGCGTGGGCTGGCCAAGCGTTTTATTTCGTACACGTAATCGTGCGCGGTGAGCTCTCGCGTGCCTTGCTGCTCAAAATCCAGAGGTGAGAAATAACGCCGCGCCTCATTGCCCAAGGCATGATACAAAAACTCACCTTGGGCATTTTTGGCAAAAGCCGGGTGCGGCTGGTACAAAATGCCGGGCTTGATTTGAATGGTGTACACGCTGGTGTGCACCTGATCGGTGCTGGCGTCTGCGGGCAATACATTGCCTTCCCGGTCAAGGTAAACCGGCTCGGGCAAAGCCCGCGCGGCCAAGGGCTCGAGCTGATAAGGGCGTTTCAGGTAATGGTACTGAAACAGGGGCTCGTAAATTTGGTAGGTGAACTCTGCTTCGTCAGAGGTATAGGACTGTGCAGGGTCGAGGTGCTTGGGGCGAGCCGTGAAAGCGGTGTACAAAGTGCTTTTGCCAGCATTGGCGCCGTCTTCCACATAGGGGTTGTTGGGCGCTTTGCTGCAGGCGCTGATGGCCAGGGGCAACAGGGCCACGGCGGCCAATTTGCCCCCCCGGCTGAACCAACTATGCAAACGCTGCCACAACGCCAAAAACACCCTCGCTTTTTATTGTTTGTGTGAAGCTTTATTTAACCATGCTTTCGTTGGGTTTAACCGCGCCATTCGCGTTCTGGGCCCGTGTCTGCGTGAATCCATCCACCCTTTGACCCCACCCGGAAGTAAAAACCCACACCGCCAGCACGGAAACCCTGCACCAATTCACCCAACACACTGGGGTGCAGGCCTGTGAGACGGAAATCGGCCGCTTGGCCGCGCAGGTGTAGGGAGTTGCGTGCAGCGGGCAGGCCCTGCTCAATAAGCCGTGAATTGGTTTTGGGACTGCGATAGCCCGAGGTGATTTCAACGGGCGCAGTAAAGCCGTAGCGGCGAACGAAAGCCTGTGCAGCCCACAAGGTGTCGATCAACTGCGTATCCATTCTAAAAACCTGATTTGCCTGCACGTCTCGGAGCAGGCGGCAAATTTGCTCGTAGGCGATTGGGTTAAGATGTCCGTCTTTCCAGTACGTGATGCTTAACCGTTCGCCAGACTGCGGGCGCACCATGTCCAATGTGCGTGGCTGTAGCCAAAAGGTAAGGTCCACCAACGAGGGATCGAACAAATCTGGGGGCGGCACCATGCCATCGCCAGCGGCCCAACTGCCTGTTTTAAGCCAACTGTCGGACACGCCAACAATGGCCAATGTGCTCACTGCTTTGATGAAAGATCGACGATCGAAGGGCTTCATCGCTTTAACTTAAGAAATTACTTGAACTTATAATATGAGTTCTCTGAAAAAAAGTCACTAATCCATGTCTACAAATCAGAAAACCAAGACCATTCGTACCCGCTTTGCCCCCAGCCCAACAGGCTATTTGCATTTGGGTGGAGCCCGAACCGCGTTGTACAGCTGGGCATTTGCCAGGCACCACAGCGGCCAGTTCATTTTGCGGGTGGAAGACACGGATGTGGAGCGTTCCACGCCGCAGGCAGTACAGGCCATCATGGATGGCATGCACTGGTTGAATCTGGATTATGACGAGGGCCCATTTTTCCAGATGCAGCGCATGGACCGATACCGCGCCATGATTGCAAAACTGCTGGAGCAAGGCGATGCCTACCTTTGCTACTGTACGCAAGACGAATTGAATCAAATGCGTGAAAAGCAGCGTGAAAATGGTCAGCGCATTCGTTATGACGGCACATGGCGCCCCGAGCCCGGCAAGGTGCTGCCCTCCCCGCCCGCTGGCGTGAAGCCTGTGGTGCGTTTTAAAAACCCACTGAGCGGCGTGGTGAGTTGGGACGATTTGGTCAAAGGCCCGATTGCGATCAACAACGAAGAACTTGACGACCTGATCATCGCCCGCCAGGACGGCACGCCCACCTACAATTTTTGCGTGGTGGTGGACGATTGGGAAATGAAGATCACCCATGTGATTCGAGGCGACGATCACATCAACAACACGCCAAGGCAAATCAACATCTTGAAAGCCCTGGGTGGGGAACAGCCACAGTACGGACACATCCCCATGATTTTAGGGCCCGATGGCGAAAAACTGTCCAAACGGCACGGCGCCGTCAGTGTGATCCAGTATCACGAAGAGGGGTTCTTGCCCGAGGCGATGATCAACTACCTGGCTCGCCTGGGATGGAGCCACGGCGACGACGAGTTGTTCACACGTGAGCAACTGGTGGGTTGGTTTGATGGCAGCAATTTGTCGCGGTCAGCCGCACAATTTGACCCCGAGAAACTGAAATGGGTGAACGCGCATTACATGAAGCAACACCCCAAAGACCAATTGCTGGACGATTTGAAGGAACGCCTCGGCAAAGCCGGCATTGAGCATGCCAACGGACCCGCGCTGGCCGACGTGCTGGACGTGGTGTTGGAACGCGCCTCCACCCTGGTGCAATTGCGCGATGAAGCAGCGCTGTTTTACCGCGAGCCCTTGGTGAATGCCGATGAACTGCAGACCATGCTCAATGAAGCTGGCGTGAGCGCGGCGCTCACAGATTTCCACGG
The DNA here is from genome assembly GCF_964228395.1 of Limnobacter sp. Classification (GTDB taxonomy): domain Bacteria; phylum Pseudomonadota; class Gammaproteobacteria; order Burkholderiales; family Burkholderiaceae_B; genus Limnobacter. The sequence continues at coordinate 29,222 of NZ_CAXQZX010000063.1, read as the reverse complement.
CGCATTGAACGGTGTCGAGTGGACCGTAGAGGGTCTGAATGCCCTGGTTAAAACAACCATCAAAAACCACAACCTGAAAATGCCCAAGCTGGCCATGCCATTGCGTATTATGCTCACCGGTATTACACAAACGCCATCCATCGACAAAGTGATGGCATTGCTCGGCAAAGCAACGGTGCAAGCCCGCATTGCCCGTGGGCTGGGTTTGTAAGATAGTTAAGCATGCTAATTAAACGACTTTGAAGTGGGCCAAGCCATGAGCCAAAAAGACCAACCTGAACACTGGGCCACCGCCACACAAGCCATCCGAAGCGGCAGCGCACGCACGCCCTTTGGTGAACATTCCGAGGCCATGTTCCTGACCTCGAGCTTCGTGTTTGACAATGCAGCCCAAGCCGCAGCGCGATTTGCTGGCACCGAGGAAGGCAATGTGTATGCACGCTTCACCAACCCCAGCGTGCAAATGTTTGAGCAGCGCCTGGCCACCCTGGAGGGCACCGAATACTGCCTGGCCACGGCCAGCGGCATGGCAGCCATTACCACCGCCTGCATGGGCTTACTCAACGCCGGCGACCACATTGTGGCCTCCAAAGCGCTTTTTGGTGCCACCGTGCAGTTGTTTGTCAACATTCTGGCCCGATTTGGAATTGAAACAACCTTTGTCGATGGCGTGAGCATTGCCGCATGGGAAGCCGCGATCAAACCGAACACACGGATGTTTTATTCTGAAACTCCATCGAACCCGCTGACTGAGATCACTGACCTACAAGCTTTGGGAGAATTGGCCCGCAAGCACAACATTTACAACGTGGTCGACAACTGTTTTTGCACACCAGCGCTGCAAAAGCCCGTGGAATTTGGCACTGAAATTATTATTCACTCAGCCACCAAATACCTGGATGGCCAAGGCCGAGTGCTGGGTGGCGCGATTTGCGGCCCCAAAGCCTTGCTGAAAGACAAAATTCTGCCGGTGCTGCGCACTGCTGGCCCCACCCTTTCCGCTTTCAATGCCTGGGTGCTGCTCAAGGGCCTGGAAACCCTCAATGTGCGCATGAAAGCCCAATCTGAAGCAGCGCTTGACATCGCCAGCTGGCTAGAGGCCCACCGCGCTGTGAGCAAGGTTTACTACCCCGGGCTGGCCAGCCACCCGCAGCATGCCCTGGCCATGAAGCAACAGCGAAGTGGTGGAGCCATCGTGTCTTTTGAACTCAAAGCCAGCGACGAGGACCAAGCCCGGGCAAAAGCATGGCACGTGATCGACAGCAGCCAATTGATGTCGATCACCGCCAACCTGGGCGACACCCGCACCACCATCACCCACCCAGCCACCACCACGCATGGCCGCTTGAGTCCTGAAGCGCGTGAGGCGGCGGGCATCAAGCAAGGCTTGATACGGCTTGCCATTGGTCTGGAAGATGTGGAAGACCTGAAACGCGACTTGGCGCGCGGGCTGGGCAGCTGAGGCCCGGCTTGCTTGCCCAGCTTGTTGGGACTGGAATGGCACAGGCCACTGGGGCTGGGATCCGCCCGTGTATCCCTTCGTGTCCCTTCCGAGGGGGCATGCACGGCGAAAATGTCGCCCTTGCATCCGATTCGGTTTCCCGCCAAGCGGGGCTTGGCGGGGAAACACGCCTCGGCCCCTCGGTGTGGGCCAAACCGGGCGGGCTGCCCTGAATCGGCCTGCGCGGCCTGGCCACCCCAGCCCCGGCGCTGCGCTTGGCCACGCCGGTGATTCGCGCATCCGAGCTCCATGCAGCAGCCGTCAAGCCATCCGCGCATGCAACCTGAGCCGCCTTCGCTTGCCCAGAAGCCAGCCGGGGCCAATGCCCCTGCAGCGACCTTCAGGACAATCTGCCCGACCGTGCCAAGAATGAACGGTGCCCCCCAAGGGGGCAGAGGCCCGACCCGACCTCCGTTTTGGAGGGCGGGCCTCAGTTCAGGCGAGGCTCAGGGAGGGAAATACAGATTGGCCGTCGCAAAGGGGCATGGTTCTGCTGGCTTCAGGGAGCAAGCGAACAATCACGGCCGGCGCAACAAGCCGGATGGACCTGCTTGCTTCAAGGAGCAAGCGAACGAACATGGCATGGACCTGCAGGCTTTAGGACACAAGCCAATAAACGCCTCTCCCTAGCTTTTCTTGATGAACCGATTCGTAAACCTCACCGCCTCGGAATAAGGGAAGATGTCCTCGATGTGCCCCTGGATAATTCGCTCCTTGCGCTCTTGCCAAAACTCGTATTCCAACAAATCGCGATGCTTGTTCAAGAAGGCACTGCGCACGCGGCGGTCACCGAGCAAAAACTGGCCAAACTCCTCGGGGAACACGTCTTTGGGACCCACGGTGTACCAGGGCTCAGACGACATTTCAGCCTCGGGGTTGGGCGCCTCGGGGATGCGGCGGAAGTTGCAGTCGGTCATGTATTCGATTTCGTCGTAATCGTAAAACACAACGCGGCCCAAGCGGGTTACACCGAAGTTTTTGAACAGCATGTCGCCGGGAAAAATATTGGCCGCGGCCAGTTGTTTGATGGCATTGCCATACTCCGTGATGCCATGCTCCACCTCTGCATCGGTGCCATGTTGCAGGTACAGGTTCAACGGGGTCATGCGCCGTTCAATGTACAGGTGCTTGATCACCACCAAATCGTCTTCAAAAGTCAGTGAGCTTTCACAGGTGTCTTTGAGGTGGTCAATCAACTCTTGAGAAAAACGGTTCAGCGGCAAACCCACGTGGCTATATTCCCAGGTGTCGGCCATTCGGCCCACTCGGTCGTGCCATTTCACCAACTGGTATTTGCGCATCACGCCATCGCGGTCAATTTCTTTGCTGGGCGCAATTTTGTCTTTGATCAACTTGAACACATAGGGGTAGGAAGGCAGCGTGAACACCGCCATCACCAAACCTTTAATACCCGGCGCCACAATAAACTCATCATGGCTGTGCTTCAGGTGATGTAAAAAGTCACGGTAAAACAGTGTTTTGCCCTGCTTGTGCAAACCCAGCATGGTGTACATCTCGGCCTTGGGTTTGTTGGGCAGCAAGGTTCGCAAAAACTGCACATAGGCACCCGGGGTTTCCATGTCCACCAAAAAATAAGCACGGGTAAAACTAAACAAGGTGGCAATTTGCTGCACATTGAAAAGCACCGTGTCGATGTACAACTTACCCGAAGAGTCTCGAAGTATGGGCACCGCGAAGGGTTGAGGCATGTTGGCATTAATGAACTTGCCGATGATGTAGGCCCCTTTGTTGCGGAAAAACAGGCTGGAGAGCACCTGAATTTGGCAATCGGGATCCACCTTGATGGGCCTTGGCATCACGTGCCGAGCGGCATGAACCACGTAGCGCAGGTCCCGGGCCAGGTCCACAAACTCGGCATTGAGACCAAAGTCGCGAATCAAACGCTTCAGGGTTTTGCGCAGCCCACCACTTTTGGGGTTGGCGGGGTAATAGCTTCGGTAAGAGGGGGGGTCACTTTCAACATAGTCCGTGCTTACCGCGGGGCGCACAAACAAAAACCGGTTGTGAAAATAATCCCGATGCAAAATTTTAGTGACTGCGGAATTAAAAAATGTCTCGGCCAACTCGGGCTGCTTGTGGTCCACCAAATAGGTCACGAATCGGGTTTTTATTTTGGCCCACACCGATTCGGACTGCAGCAAAGCACCGTAATTGCGGCGAAGCAAATCCACCGCCTCTTTGACCCGCTCGTCGTAAAAATCAATTCGGTCGCGGGCCAATTGTTGAATCAGGTGCCAGTCGCCTTCCTCAAACAACTTTTTGGTTTGCTGCGCGCAGTAGCGAAACAAACGGTAGTGCTTATCAAAGCCCGCCAAAATATCGGCTGCTGCTTTTTTGGAAAGCTCGCGTTCCTCCTCTTCACTGAGATTACTCACCTCCAGCAACTCGCCAGCCTCACTGTCTTCCAGAGTTTTAAGGTCGAAGGGGGGAACGCCGTTCATGGTTGCTTTCCTTAGGGTTGCGGGGCATGTTTGATTCTAACGACAGTTTGGCGCCCGCGCGTCGAACTGGGCATAAACCGCTCAACTGCGCTATTCAACTGCGCCGTTCAACGGCACCATTGAATGGGCCACGAGCGTGCCCCCAATGCCCACCCCAACACCGCAAGATCTTTTCTGGCACGGCAGCTCAGGTTAAACTGGTCAGGCTGTAAACAACTGCCCTGCACCATGCGTTTTGCCCCCCTTCTGGCCCTTGTACCCTTGGTTTTGCTTGCCTGCATGGGCGACCAGACCCCCGGCGGCTCGCCTGCACGGCTTGCCCCCAGCGAAGCCTTCGGCTGGCCTGCATCAGTGCAGGGTGAAAGCCCACCCGAAAGCCCGTTGCCCACCGACGATGCCATTTTTCAGCTAAGCATGGTCACCGAGGCGCTGCCCAGAAAAACCCTGGCTGGCGTGGCCGACCCGATCGCTTTCGGCTACACCTTGAGCGACATCACCGACCCGGGCTTGTTGGAATTCCAGATTCGCGCCATGGCGGCGCAATTGAACGACGGCTCGCGGCCAGAGCAGGTGTTTCACTGGTACGGCCACCCAGAAAACAACATGGCGGTGGCCTTGGTGCCCGTTCAATTTCAAAACCGCTACGGCACGCGCCTGCACGGCGAAATTGTGTTGCCCAAACGCGGGCAGGTGCAGGCCACGGCACAAAAATACCCTGTGATCCTGGCGCTGCAGGGGTTGAACACCAACACAGCCATGTACCGCTGGTGGCATCAGCTGTTTGCCGATGCGGGCTACCTGGTGTTTGCCTTTGACTTTTCTGGCCAGGGCCGCTCCGATGATGAAGTTGAAGGCGACCCCAACAACAACATCGAGGAGGCGCAAGACGCACTAAGCTACCTGTTAGGCAACTCCCCGGTGAGCCAATTCATCGACCCTGCGCGAATTGGTGTCATCGGTCACAGCATGGGCGCCATTGCGACCATGGGGCTGCAGGCTGTGGAACCCCGCCTGAAAGCCGCCGTGGCTGCAGCGCCCATCAGTGAAATTCAATCGGTGTTTGACAACAACCCCATCCCCGTGATGATACAGACAGGCGACCACGATGGCCCGATTGCGCCCATTGTGGCGGTCAACCCCGCCGTGGTGCGCCCAGTGTACGAGCAACTCACCAGCGACCGCGCGTTCATTGTGGCCGATGCAGCCACCCATGCGCAGCACACCAACTACCCCCTGCTGCCTACGTCCACCTGGGGGCGCGAAATTGCCGCCCAGTATTCACTGGCGTGGATGAATTACCACCTTCTTGGCAACGTCGAGGCACTGGGGGTGCTGCAAACCGCGCACCCCAGGCTTAGCTATTTGTGGGAAAGTGAAGTGGTGATTGGGCAGGACAAGCGGGTATTCAAATCGACTGGTCCAGCCCTGCCGCAATAAGCCTTACATCGTCTCAGCAAACAATTCGCGACCAATCAGCATGCGGCGAATTTCGCTGGTGCCCGCGCCAATTTCATACAGCTTGGCGTCGCGCCACAAGCGGCCACAGGGGTATTCATTGATGTAGCCGTTGCCGCCCAAAATCTGTATGGACTCACCCGCCATCCAGGTGGCCTTCTCGGCCGAGAACAAAATGGCCCCAGCGCAGTCTTTTCGAAGCTTGCGCACCGTGTCAGGCGTGGCTTGATCGCAAGCCTTGCCCACCTGGTAAACATAAGCACGGGTGGCCATCATGGTGGAATACATGTCGGCCAGCTTGGCCTGAATCAATTGGAACTCACCAATGCTTTGACCAAACTGCTTGCGGTCGTGCACATAGGGAACCACCACATCCATGGCCGCGGCCATGATACCCAAGGGGCCTCCCGATAGAACTGCACGCTCAAAGTCCAGCCCGCTCATCAGCACATTCACGCCACGCCCCACTCTGCCCAGCACATGGGTTTCGGGCACTTCGCAGTTTTCAAACACCAACTCGCCGGTGTGGCTTCCGCGCATGCCCAGCTTGTCCAGCTTTTGTGCCACCGAAAACCCTTTGAAGCCTTTTTCAATCAAAAAAGCAGTAATGCCATGGGGGCCAGCGGCCAAATCGGTTTTTGCATACACCACCAACACATCGGCGTCGGGCCCATTGGTGATCCACATTTTGTTGCCGTTCAGCACATACTTGTCGCCTTTTTTGTCGGCCCGCAATTGCATGCTGACGACATCCGACCCTGCGTTGGGTTCGCTCATGGCCAACGCACCAATGTGCTCGCCAGAAATCAGCTTGGGCAAGAACGTTTTGCGTTGCCAATCGTTGCCGTTTCGGCGGATCTGGTTGACGCACCGGTTGGAATGGGCACCATAACTGAGCGCCACCGAAGCACTGGCGCGCGAAATTTCTTCCATGGCCACAATGTGGGCCAGGTAGCCCATGCCACTGCCGCCCAGTTCTTCCTCAACCGTCAGGCCCAGCAGGCCCATATCACCCATTTTTCGCCACAAATGCATGGGGAACTGGTCGTTTTTGTCCAGTTCGGCCGCCAAAGGGGCAATTTCAGCTTGTGCAAAAGTTTGGACGGCATCGCGCAGCGCGTCGATGTCTTCCCCCAAATCGAATTGAAGTCCAGGCAGGTTCAACATAGTAAAGTCTCCGTTGACGTTATGTTTTTCCTAAATGATGCCCTACAATCAGGCCCTCTACCCACACAAATGACTGAAAAGTCACCATAAAACACATGGGAATTGAACGTTTGTTTGAACCGCCCGTTCTGGGCCAGCCCACCCCCGTTGCGCCCGGCGTACTTTGGCTGCGTTTGCCGCTGCCTTTTGCCCTGGATCACATCAATGTGTGGCTCATCGAGGAAGCGCACCAATACACCTTGGTCGATTGCGGCGCTGGCCTGCCCGACGTGGCGGCCATTTGGGAAGACATTGAGCAAACCCTGTTTGTACGCAAACCCCTGGGTCGAATTATTGTGACCCATGCCCACCCGGACCACATTGGCATGGCAGGCCCACTGGCCCGCCGCCACGGTGTACATGTGCACATGTCCACGGGCGAATACTTCATGGCCCGTGGCTTGTGTGCCAACCTGCCCGGTTTTGATGGCAACACCCTGGGCAACTTTTTGGCCAGCCACGGACTGGCCAATGAAAAAAAGGCTGACGAAACCAAAGAAGCCCGCGGAGGCTTGTTCTCCCGCCTGGTGCCCGAGCCGCCGCTGACCTACCAGCGCATTCAACATGGCGATGAAATTGAGATTGGCGGCCATGTGTGGCAATGCCACGCCGGCTTTGGGCACAGCCCAGAGCACATCAGCCTGGTCTGCAAAAGCCTGGATGTGATGATCAGCGGCGACATGCTGCTGCCCACCATCTCCACCAACGTCAGCGTGTACGGCATCGAACCCGAAGGCAACCCCCTGCTGCTGTTTTTGCAATCGGTTCAGCGCATGGCCCAGTTGCCCAACAGCCTCATGGTGCTGCCCTCGCACGGCGTGCCTTTTAAGGGCGTACACGATCGATGCGCCCAACTGCTGCGCCACCACGACCACCGTTTGAACGAATTGCTGGAAGCACTTCAAGAACAGCCATTGACAGCTCGCCAAGCCATCGCTGTGCTGTTTAGGCGCGACATGGATGGGCACCAAATGAGCTTTGCCATGGGCGAGGCCATTGCCCACCTGCATTACCTTTGGTACAAAGGGCTGGCCACGCGGCAAGCAGTGAACGGCATCTGGACTTTTGCTGCCAAAAGTACCGCTTGACACCCCCCGTTGGTGCACAATAAACGTGCATCGCCCCCCGGCATGCCAATTGCCTGTAAAAACACAGAAATGCCCACACCTATGGGCATCTTCTTACCACAGCAGCACACATCAACATGAATAACGCGCCACACAATTTGGTACCGGTCACCATCCTCACAGGCTTTCTGGGCAGTGGCAAAACCACCCTGCTCAACCGCATCCTCAAAGAAAACCACGGCATGAAAATCGCCGTCATTGAGAATGAATTCGGCGAAGAGGGGGTCGACAACGACCTACTGATGCAAAACGAGCAGGAAAACATCGTTGAAATGAACAACGGTTGCCTGTGCTGCACTGTGCGAGGCGACTTGGTGCGCATCCTTGGCGAAATGGCCGCCAAACGCAAAGCCGGCACCATCCACTTTGACCGGGTGGTGATTGAAACCACCGGCATGGCCGACCCCGGGCCAGTGGCTCAAACCTTTTTCGTGGACGACGAGGTGGCCGACCACTACCTGCTCGACGCCGTGATCACCGTGGTGGATGCCAAACACGGCATGCAACAACTGGACGAGCACCGGGAAATCCAGCAACAGGTGGGCTTTGCCGATCGCATATTGTTGTCAAAGACCGACCTGTGCTCGGAGGACGAGGTCACGACGCTAAAACGCCGCCTGGTGAAAATGAACGCACGGGCCGAGATGATGATCAGCGACCACGGCAAAGCGCCTGTGGAACGCCTGATTGACGTGAAGGGCTTTAACCTGAATTCAATCCTCGACATCGCCCCGGATTTTCTGGACGAAGACAAACACACCCACAACGACGAAATCCAAAGCTTTGTGTTCAAAAGTACCAAGGCTTTCGATGGACCCAAATTTGAAGAATTCATGGGCTCGGTGACCCAGGTGTACGGCCCCGACATGCTCCGCTACAAGGGCATTCTGGCCATCAAAGGCAGCGATCGACGCGCGCTTTTTCAAGGCGTTCACATGCTGATGGGCCTGGACTGGGGCAGAAAATGGGACGCCAGCGAGAAAAAAGAAAGCAAAATCGTGTTCATTGGGCGTAAACTCCCCAAGGACTTTATCACCCAAGGCTTGGAGTTATGTCTGGCTCGCTAGGGGATATACTGGTATATAGTCAATAAAAACCCAAAGGACTAGAGGCTGTGCTATGACCACACAAAAGACGCCAATCATCAGCGAGCAAGAATTGCTGAAGATGTCTGAAGACGACTACATGAATGATGTGCAACTCGCATTTTTCCGTCAGCGTCTGCAAGACATGGAAAAGGAACTGCTGGCCAACGCCGGTGAAACCACCGAGCACCTGCGGGAAACCGTGGTGGTACCCGACCCAGCAGACCGTGCCACCATTGAAGAAGAGCATGCCTTAGAGCTGCGCACCCGCGATCGCGAGCGCAAGCTGCTCAAGAAGGTACAGCAATCGCTTCAGAAAATCGAAAACGGCGAATACGGCTGGTGTGAAGAAACAGGCGACCCCATTGGAGTGGCCCGTTTGCTGGCTCGCCCAACAGCCACCTTGTCTTTGGAAGCCCAACAGCGCCGCGAATTAAAACAGCGCATGTACGGCGACTAAATACCCACTTTGGCGATTTGTATTGCCCACCAAGGCGCGGCCCGCTCATCAGCGGGCCGTTTGTTTTTTGTCACTCAAACGCTCACAGCCAACCAATTGCCACGCCCACTGCGCCAAGCGTAGATTTGTCAGAAATCCCTCATCCGAAAAAAACCCACAAAAATCAATAGGCTGCCAAACTGGCGATCGGGAAAACCCGTTTTTTACGCACATTTGTACGCATTCTGCCGATTTACTTCGTACCCATTGCTCTGTTTTTATTACGCAGGCAGCAAAGATTGCCTACAAAAAATAATAAATGTTTTTAATCACTTTAAATGACGGAGAACACAATGGCCTTAGAAGAATTGAAGAATGGATTGTCTGCCATTCCGGTGGCAGGCGAAGTATTGTCTGGCGCCTTGGACAGCCTCGCAGCCGCCTTGCCGGCCGCACCCGCCTTGCCCGGCGCAAACACCCTACCCGGTTTAGACACCCTACCCGATTTGACTGCTCTTCCTCTGCCCGACAACGGCCTACCCGACACAGGCCTGCCCGGTGCCTTGCTGGAGGGTGGCTTGCCTGATTTGCCCAACAGCGGCCTGCCCACGCCACCAGCAACCGTGCCGGGTTTGGACACCTTGACCAGCCTGCTGGACGGTGGGCTGCCTGCCCTTCCTGACGGGATTCCCGGCATGGATACCCCGCCAAACCTGGACGCCTTGCCAGAACTGGGCGCACTGCCTGGCCTGGATGCGTTGCCTGTGCCAGAAGGTGGCCTGCCCGAGCCCAGCGCCATCACAGACCTTCTGGCTGACATCACAGCCAACATCCCCGGCCTGGAAAACCTGCCACTGCCCAGCGGTGAGGCGCCCACCATCCCCGGCGGTGACGGCGATCTGCCTGCATCACCCATCCGCTTCGAGGACGGCACCCTCAGCCTGAGTCTGCCCGAGGGTTTGCCGATTTCGGCCTCTGCAAGCATCAGTGGTCTGGAAGCGCCCGCCATGCCTGACCTGCCTTTTGCTGCCTAAACAAAGGCGGTTCGCTCAAACTTCAGTGGTATTTGGCCAGCCTCAGGGCTGGCTTTTTTAATGCTTCAGGACGCCGCATTTTTAATCGCCAAAGCCGCCTCATACACCGAATTTTTAGGCAAGCCTGTGGCCTTGACCACCACTGCCACCGCGCTTTTCAGGGGCAACTCATCGAGCAGCACGGTCAGCCAGGTGTTTAAATCGGCTGGCAAAGCCTTAGCGTCGCTTATTGCGGGTTCGCTGGCCTGCCCGGCAATGACCCAAGCCCATTCGCCACGGGTCGCATTGGGATCGGACTCAATGGCCTGCAACACCTCGTCGCCCACCCCCCTGTAAAAGGTTTCAAACTGCTTGGTGATTTCTCGCCCGGCGCACATGGGCCGGGTCTGCAAGGGCAAGCTGCGCAGCTCTTCCACCAACTGCAGCACCCGGTGAGGCGCCTCAAACAGCACTTGGGGCTCTGGGCAGCTTAGCCATGCCTGAAGGGCCTCCAGGCGGACCTTGCCCTTGGCAGGCAAAAACCCTCGAAAGGTGAATGCTCCATCCACCAAACCGCTGGCGCTGACCACCGCCAACAGGCTACTTGCGCCGGGCACGGGCACCACGGGATAACCCGCGCGAGCCACCTCAGCCACCAGCACAGCGCCAGGGTCGGACACCGCAGGCGTGCCCGCGTCGCTTACCAGGGCCACTGACTCCCCCCGGGCCAGGCATGCCACGATGCCCTGGGCACTGTCACGTTCATTGTGAGCGTGGTGCGCCATCAATGGTTTGCGTATGCCCAGCGCATCCAGCAATCGCCCGGTGTTGCGGGTGTCCTCGGCCGCCACGCGGTCCACCTGTTGAAGCACCGCGCGCGCGCGCAAGGACAGGTCCCCCATGTTGCCGATGGGGGTGGCCACCACATAGAGGGAGGGCTGGCGCTTGCCCTCAAAATGCAACACTGCATCGCCCCCCGGTTCATCTGCTAAATCACCCATGCGCAAAAACCAAAAAAACAAAGAGTTTGAATTGTCCGGCATTCCGTGGGGGCGGCGCAAATTGCGCACGCCAAAACCCAAATTGCCCTGGGCCATTGAAGCCACACCCTGCCCGCCAACACCCACCACCCGCAGAGGCAATGCTCACTTGGCCAAGGGCCAACACGCCGAGCAGCTTGCCCTGCATTACCTGCAAGCACAAGGCTTGGTGCTGCTGCACCAAAACTACCGCTGCAAATGCGGAGAACTGGACCTGCTGATGGCCGAGGGAGCCTGTGCGGTGGTGGTCGAGGTTCGGGCTAGAAGCCCAACACGCCACGGGCAAGCCGGCGAAAGCATTACGCAGGCCAAACAGCAGCGGGTGGCACGCTGCGCCGCCCTGTGGTGGGTGAAAGAAGGTCAACGCAAATTCAAACACCTGCGTTTTGATGTGGTGGCCATTCAAGACCCGCAGCCCCCGCAGTGGATTCGCAATGCCTGGCAATACTAGGCACACCATTCCGCTGTGCGATGGGCTTGGCCCGCCGCCACGCTCACCTATAATAGGTGGTTTAAAAATGCCCAAAAGGCCTGTCGCCATGGATCTCATTACCCGCATTACGCAACAATTCGACGAAAGCATCGCCGCCAAACAGGCCGCCACCGAAGAACTGGCGGGGCCCATCGCCCAGGCCATCGACCTCATGGTGAACACCCTCACCAATGGCGGCAAAGTATTGGCCTGCGGCAATGGCGGCTCAGCGGGCGACTGCCAACACTTTGCCGCAGAGCTGGTGGGTCGCTTTGAGCGTGAACGCCCCGGATTGGCGGCCATTGCGCTGACCACCGACTCCTCGGCCCTCACCGCCATCGGCAACGATTACAGCTTCAACGAAGTGTTTTCCAAACAAGTGCAGGCCATCGGCCAGCCGGGCGATGTGCTGCTGGCCATTTCGACCAGTGGCAATTCCAAAAATGTGCAGCTGGCCATCGAGGCCGCGCACGCCCGCGAAATGACCGTGGTGGCGCTCACCGGGAAAGGGGGCGGCCAAATGGTCAAGCAACTTGGCGAAAACGACATTCACATTTGCGTGCCACACAACCGCACCGCCCGCATTCAGGAAGTTCACCTGTTGACCATTCATTGCCTGTGCGATGGCATCGACCTTTGCTTACTTGGAGAAGAAGACAATGCGCAGTAACGCTTCGTTTTTCACCCGCACCCGCCAATCCACACTGGCAGCGCTGTTGTGCGCCAGTTTGGCCGCGCCATTGCTGGGCGGCTGTTTTTTCGGTGCGGCTGCAGCCATCACGGCCGGCTCCATGGCCGCGGCCGACCGCCGCACCGTGGGCACCCAGGTTGAGGATCGCACCATTCAGCTCAAGGCCGAAAGCGCTGTACGCGACACCTTTGGCGATGCGGTGCATGTCAACGCCACCGTGTACAACCGCCAACTGCTGCTCACTGGCGAAGCCCCCGATGAAACCACCCGCAAGCGCATCGAAACCCGGGTCTCGAGCATCCCCAACATCCGCTTGGTGCTTAACGATGTTCAGGTGGCTGGAAAAAGCTCGCTGACCTCGCGGTCCAACGACGCCTTCATCACTGGCAAAGTGAAGGCCTCGCTGGTGGACGCGCAGGATATTTTTGCCAACTCTTTTAAAATCACCACCGAGGCTGGCGTGGTGTACATCATGGGCTTGGTGACCGAGCGTGAAGCCAACCGCGCAGCGCAAATCGCGGCCGGCGTACCCGGCGTGGTCAAGGTGGTCAAGGTGGTTGAACTGATCTCTGAGGCTGAACTTTCCCGGCTGACCAAAACTCCAAACAACGGTACCCACTCACAGGACCCCGGTCCCCGTTAACCCGCCATGAAGAAGTTGTTGTGCTTGCCCACCCTGGTTTTGGCCGCCAGCCTGCTTGCAGGCTGTTTGGCCAAGTCCGCCCCTGAAGTGACCTACACCACCATCAAAGGCCAAAACATTGAGCCCGCCGACTACCGTGGGGAGGTGATGCTGGTGAACTTTTGGGCCACCAGTTGCACCACCTGCGTCAAGGAAATGCCTGCCATTGTAGACACCTACAACAAATACAAGGCGCAGGGCTTTCGCACCGTGGCGGTGGCCATGAGCTACGACCGCCCCGACTACGTGGTGAACTTTGCAGAAACCCGGCAACTGCCCTTTGATGTGGCGCTCGATGTGAACGGCTCCATTGCCGAAGCCTTCGACGATGTGAAAATTACCCCCACCACCTACATCATCAATCGCAAGGGCCACATCATCAAAACCTATGTGGGAGAGCCCGATTTTGCGGCCCTGCACCAGTTGATTGAAAAATCACTGGCAGAGAAGATATAGCGTAAAGCGCTCCCACTGGCGGCGCTTTACTCACCCCACTTGAAATCATCCATGGCCCGCCGGTCCCGTTTGGTCGGCCTGGCTTTGATTTCAAGCGCTGGGTCTTTGAGCAATTTGCGATTGGCAGCGCGCTGCGCACGCTGGGCAGCACTCTCTGGGGTTTCTTCATAAAGGCCCTGGGCAATGGTCGCGCTGCCGCGCTTGTCGGCCAGCGCTTTAACCACCAGCACCATGTCATCCCAGCCCACTGGCACGGTAAGCACATCGCCAACCTGCACACCGTAAGCGGGCTTGACGCGCTCGTCATTGCACTTGACTTTGCCGCCATCCACCATCTCGGTGGCCAGGCTGCGCGTTTTGAAAAAACGGGCCGCCCACAGCCACTTGTCGATGCGCACCTTTGCCCCGGGTGCGTTGTAATCGGGCTTGCCATTGGGCGTTAAGGGGGTGGGGTTGGACGGTGTTTTACTGCGGCTCACGGGGACTCCAACGACATGGACTTACCCATTTTACACCGGTCGCTTGCTGGCATTCTTGGCCAAAAACCATCCTGTGGTGGTGGGGTGCAATGCCATTTCAATCGTGAAGTTGGGGCTTAAATTGCTGGCAAAGGTGGTGCCCGGGTTGAGTACAAACACACTGGGATCAAAAGACTCCACCTTGAGGTCTTTAAAATGGCGCAGCATGTGGGCGTCTTTCAAGGTGGCCTGAAACCTTGCTGTTACGGCATCTTCCAAACCCAAGGGGCTGTTTTGGGCATAATCGACCACGGCCTCCACCCACAGGCGACCAAAACACAGGGCATCGTTTTGGCCCTCGGCGTCTTTTCGGAAGTGCACTCCCTCCAGCTTTTTAAGGCCCTCTGAGGGAAGAATCACCCAGCGGCCGTCCTGGGTTTTCATGATGTCGAGCAAACCTGACAGGTCCCAGGCCCGCACATCCCGGCCAATGGCACTGTTGGCTGGTACCGAGCCCACGGCGTAAGCCTCGATGGCTTCCCCGGTGGGCAGGCGGGCACACAAGGCGCCATGGTTGAGCACATAGGTTTCGGCCCGAGCCCCTTTGAGCAGGTTGTCGTTGTTCAACTGCGTGCGCGGGTTGCAGGCAGCCAGGGCGCTCAAGGCCACCACACACAGGGCGGCCCGGCACACATGGGGGTTCAACAGGTTTGTTGTCTTGGCAAATGGGTTCATGGAACGATTCTCCGGGCATGCACACAACTCGGCCACAGTACAAACATTGTTAAACACTTTGGCATGCGGGCAAGGACCGAACAAGGCGGCAAAGGCGCATCAGTTCTGTTGCTTCATTTGCGCGCGTGGTCCAAGCCGCGCGGTGGCGAATATCCAAGTGCCACAGCCTGCGCCTCGGCTTGAGCTGCCCGCAGGGGCTGGGCAGTTTCGCGATAAAACAAGGCCAGATCGTAACTGGCAATGCCATTGCCCAAGGCGGCAGCGTACTGCAACCAGCCCTCGTAGCGCAGCAGGCCCTGCGGGGTGCCCAAGGCTTTGTGCATGCGTGCAATGCGTGCAGCCGCGTCTTTGTCGCCGCGCGCGGCGCGAAGCAGGTCAGGCTGCCCATGGGCGGCAGGGGCCACAAAACTGGATTTGTACAAAGCCACGCCATTGGAGCGCAGCACCTGCAGCGCCTGTTGGGCGCCATCACGAAGCAGTTGAACCGAATCCCGCAATGGGCTTGCCGGGTACTGGGTCAAAAATTGCTTGCTTTGCTCGAGCAGATCAACGGGCCACCCAATTGTTTGTAAGGCCAGCCAACGCGCCTGCTCCTCGGGGGAGATGAGCACCGCTGACTGTTGAACCTCACCCACCTTGGGTGGCAGCACCAAACAAGGTTCGGGTGCATTGTCAGCAATGAAAGGCTGCTGTGCCAATTGCCGAATGGCTTGCAGTGGGTGGTTTTGCATGGTGTGCTCGACATTGAGCTTCACCAAACGAAACAACTCTTGAAAAGTGGTGTGCGGCTGGGCCTCTCGCAAACCTTTCACGAGCGCTGCAGTGTAAAACGTGTTTTGGTCTGGGCTGGCCGGGGACACGGCGGGCTTGCCCGCGCCTGTGGAAAAACACACCAAGCTGCCCAAGGGCGCCTCCACCTGATTAAGGCCGTCTCGATCCCCGAAAGCACGGCGCAGATCGGTTCGGCAGGCATCAATCACCGTCATGTTCAGGGCCTGCGGTCGCGCTGGCAGGGCAGCCAGCAGCTTGTTTTGCAGCACCAAGGAGCGGGCCAGCAGGTCAGCACGAGCCGCCGCCGGGCTGGTGCCCGAGCCCAGCAACAGGTTGTTGGCATCCACCTGCAGACCATGGCCTGCGTAATAAAACAGAGTGACCGCATTGGGTGGCGCTTGCCGAACCCGGTCCACAAACTCGGCGGTGACCCGGGCCAGGTTGCTTTGGTCCAGGTTCATGGCCTGCGTGACATCGAAGCCACACGCCAATAAAGCATCGCCCAGGTCCATCACGTTTTTGCTGATGGGTGGAAGATCGTGCGGGCTGGGGTAGTCGCCATTGCCCACCAACAAGGCCAGTCGGTGCTGGGTGTGTGCGCCTGTGGTTTGAACAGGCCTGGCACGCAGGTGCCTGCACCACGGCCCCAAAGCCGCCACGCCAACCAGATGGACCAGCAAACGCCGGCGATGCAAACTAGGCGAACTCATACACAAACTGCTGACCATCGCTTAACACATGCAGGCGCTGGTACACCTGCCCGGTGAGGGTGGCTTCCAACAGCCGCCGACTGACCTCTGGCAGCACCGTGTTGCTCAACAAAGCACCCACCACGCGCCCGCCGGCATCGGCTTGCTGACAGCGGTCCACCATGTGTTGGACCACCGACTCGTCGATCTTGACCTGCAAGCGGTGCACTTGGGCAATGCGCTGCTGGACACGCTGTAATTGCAGACCCACAATTTGGGCCAACATGCTGCGCGACAGCGGCAAATAAGGCACCACCTCCAGGCGACCCAGCAACGCCGGCGGAAACACCTGCAACAGAGGCGCATGCAAAGCCTGGCAAAGTGTTTCTATGGGTGGGCTGACTTCGCCCTGGCACATTTGCATCAGGGTGTTGGTGCCCACATTGGTGGTCAGCACAATCAGGGTGTTGCGAAAGTCGATGCGCCGCCCCTCGCCGTCTTCCATCCAGCCTTTGTCGAACACCTGGAAAAACAGCTCGTGCACATCGGGGTGGGCTTTTTCCACTTCATCCAGCAACACCACGCTGTAGGGTCGTCTGCGCACGGCCTCGGTGAGCACGCCGCCCTCGCCGTAACCCACATAGCCCGGTGGCGAACCCTTCAATGACGACACGGTGTGCGCCTCTTGGTATTCGCTCATGTTGATGGTGATCAGGTTATGCTCGCCGCCATACAGATTGTCGGCCAGGGCCAAGGCGGTTTCTGTTTTGCCCACACCCGAGGAGCCCGCCAACAAAAACACACCCACAGGTTTGTTGGGGTCGTCCAGCCCAGCGCGGTGGGTTTGCACACGCCTTGCGATGGTTTGCAGCGCGTGGCCTTGCCCCACAATGCGATCACCCAAAGCCTGGGCAAGGTTGAGCACATTGGCAAGCTCGTTGCGCACCATTCGCCCGACGGGAATACCCGTCCAATCGGCCACCACGGTGGCCACACACTGCGCATCCACCTGCGCATGCACCATGGGGTGCTCACCCTGCACCGCCTTCAAGGCCGCTTCGGCATCCCGAAGAGATTCAAGCAAGCTGGGGTCGGGGTCGCAGTTCGCATCCGCTTTGGCGCGCAAATCCAGAAGGTGCGCTATGGCGCGCTTTTCGTCTTCCCATTGCAACTGCAAACCCTCGCGTTGGGTGGCCAGGCGATCAAGTTCGGAATCGATCTCCAGCAGGCGTGCTGCGTGGCAATGGCCCAATTCGGTTTCGCGTTGCAGACCATGGCGCTCGGCGTGAAGGGTGTCCAATTGCGCCTGCAGTTGGGCCAGTGCTGGCGGCTGGGCATGCTGTGACACCGCCACACGGGCGCACGCCGTGTCGAGCAGGCTGATGGCTTTGTCGGGCAATTGACGGGCTGGAATATAACGGTGGGAGAGCTTCACCGCGGCCTGCACAGCGTCGTCCATCACCAACACACCGTGGTGTTTTTCCATGGGAGCGGCCAGGCCGCGCAGCATGGCCACGCCCAAAGCTTCACTGGGCTCGGCCACTTGCACCACCTGGAAGCGTCGGGTGAGTGCCGGGTCTTTCTCGATGTATTTTTTGTACTCGGCCCATGTGGTGGCGCCAATGGTTCGCAAGGCCCCGCGAGCCAGGGCTGGTTTTAGCAAATTGGCAGCGTCGCCAGTGCCTTGCTGGCCGCCAGCCCCCACCAGGGTGTGCACCTCATCGATGAACAAAATGGTGGCTTGCGGGCTGGCCTGAATTTCGTCAATGACCTGCCGCAGCCGTTGCTCAAACTCCCCTTTCATGGAGGCGCCAGCTTGCAGCAAGCCCAAATCGAGAACCAGAACCCGAACCTGCGCAAGCGCAGGAGGCACCTGGCCGGCAGCCACTTGCAGGGCGAACCCCTCCACCAGCGCGGTTTTACCCACCCCCGCCTCACCCGTGATCAAGGGGTTGTTTTGGCGGCGACGAAGCAGAATATCCACCATCTGCCGAACCTCGGTCTGGCGCCCGGTCACCGGGTCAAGCTGACCAAGGCGAGCCTTTTCAGTGAGGTCGACGGTGTAGCGCTTCAAAGCCTCCTCTTGCCCAAGCGCGGCAGCGGGCATGGCCCCACTGGCCTCACCCGGCAATGCCCGCCCGGTTTGCAGGGCGTTTTGCTGGGCCTCGACCGATTCTGCCAACAAGGTGTTGAACTGTTCGGCCAGAACCTCCACCCCCACACGCTTGAATTGGGGCGACAAGCGGTAAAGCGCCTGCCGCAAGGAGTCGGTTTTGAGCAGAGCCAACAGCACATGGCCAGTGCGCACATGGGGGCTGCCGTACATCAGCGAGGCATACACCCAGGCGCGCTCAACGGCATGGGGCAAACATTCGGCCAGG
The DNA here is from genome assembly GCF_964228395.1 of Limnobacter sp. GTDB lineage: Bacteria > Pseudomonadota > Gammaproteobacteria > Burkholderiales > Burkholderiaceae_B > Limnobacter. Next base: position 10,559 of record NZ_CAXQZX010000063.1, on the reverse strand, counting down.
TCAGAAATGCCCTGTGCACCCTGGGGCAAACGCTCCAATGCCCCTTGAAGATCGCTTAACAACTGGCCATGGTCCACCTCAAAATGCCGCAACAGCACATGCCAGTCGCTGTCGTCCTGATTCAGGATTTGCAGCACCCAGTGCACCAGTTCCACATAAGGGTTGCCACGCAATTTGCACAACACGGTGGCGCCTTCTACGCTTTTGAATGCGATGGCATTGAGCTTGGAGAACAAGGACAAGCGGCTGATTTCACTCATGAACAACTCCGGGTTTGAAAGGGGTAATCGACGTAAAATGCGCCACCACGCGACCCAAGGAGACACAGGCCTGTGATGGCTTGCGCACTCGACCCAGCCATGCGTTGCGCCCCAGGGCAAGGCCTCCCACAGGGGTTTGCTCGATGGTGTTGTGGTCAACCAAAAGGTGAAGGGTGGCGTCGTATTCAAGGGCAAGGTAATGACGGGCCAAGGCATGCAACCGTTTGCGCTGGGCCCCACCCGGCCAAAAGGCCTTGTAGGCGGCGTAGGGCATGGGCCCCACCTGAATACCGATTAGGCTTTGGCAATCCCAAGCGCGCCGGCCCAGCATGCAACGTTGCAGGCCTTGGCCCCAAGGCCTGTGGGGTGAGCGCAAAGTCAGCCACTGGCCTTGAAAGGGATGCACCCGCACAGCGCAACCCAAACCCATGTGCAACAAGGCCTGCAAACCCTCCAAGGTCTTGCTGCTGCGGGTGAAGTGGTCAGGAAGACCATGGCGCACCAAGGCCCCTCTGGCAGGAAGGTTGGGCTGAGCGCTTGCCTGGGGAGGTGGTTCATCAAGCGGGGCGCCCGGCCGTGCCCCAACCAACTGCCCCAGCCGACGAGTAAACGGGTTGAATGCGCCCAAGGTGGTGAATGCCACCTGCGGTTGGGCCTGCGACCAGGCGCGGTAGAACAGTGAATACACCCGATGATGAAACACATCCAGAAATTCGGTGAAGGTGTGATCATCAAAGTGATGAATACGCGTGTAAGCATGCTCGGTGAGGTGATACGGCAGCGCGCCGTTGGGACCCAACAAACCAAAGTTTTGAATATGCAACTTGGGCAAACATTGCCCGGCCAAGCCTTGCACCCAGCTTGCCCCGTTGAAGTCGTGCAGGGCAAAATTCATGAAGGGGCGCTGCCCCAGGCGAACCGCATCGTCACGCAGGCGCAAAGAGTAGCCCAGGCGCACCCCGTCAAAGTGTTTGTGCTCGACCTGCCACAGGGCATGTAACAGGTTGCCCTGCGGTTCGGGGATGGCTGACGTGTTCATGCGCATCTACAACAAGGGCCGGTGGCCGCAGCGCGGCGCAAAACAGAACACTTCGCCCGTGTGCAAACCTTGTGCCGTGGTTTGCACAAAACTGTTCAGCGACACATGGCGTGCAAACACATGGGCAAGTACAAAAGCAAACGCCCCCATGCCCACGCCTTGCAATTGATGTTCGTCCACCTTGATTTGCACATGCAATCCGCGCACCACCGCTGGGCGCCCTTGCCGCATCAAGGGCTGGGCAATGCCATCGACCTGCACGCTGTGAACAGCATCCAGAATGGCCATGTGCGCTGCATTGGACGGGTCGGCGTGCAGGCCAAGCCAATGTTTTAAAGCAGGTGCACCACCTGGGTACTGCCCTGCCCCATGGCCCGATATCAAGCCCAGAAAATTGCCTGCCAAATGTTGCACCAACTGCCAGTTGACGTGGCCGCCAGCAGACTGGGCCGTGGGCGGCAAGCGGGGCTTGGTGGGCCCGTGTACAAATCGAACCGCCTGCACCGGCAACCCACTGGGGCACAGCAAGTCGGTGTCACCCAAGCCCAAAGGCATCAACAATGGCAAATCGCGGTTGCTGCACAAAGCGTGCACCTCGAGTTGGCTTAGACCGTGTTCGCTGGCCAACACACCCGCAGGTTCGCTCAAACTGATTTCAAGCTCACTGCCCAGGTAACTGCTTCGGGCACCCTCTTGGCGTTGCCGCGCCGACATGCGTGTGGGGTAACGGTGGGTGGTGTAAAAAAGCGAGGCTTGAGCCTGGTCAGCGTGTTCCGGGTCGACAGCCCAGGCGGGTGGAGCAAAGAGTGGTGCAATGGTTTGCACCCCCTTCTGGGCGTGACCGCGAATGGCCGTGGGTGTGTGAACTTCGAAATCCAGCGGACGGGTGCGGTTGGGCAACACCGGCCAAGCGGATTGGGCTGAGCCCAACACCACGCGATCGCAAAGGTGCGGAAACAGGTTGATCACAGGGGCGCAGTTGAGCAGCACGTTGTCGACCCCCACCTGCTGATCCAGCACCGTAGACGAGTCGCTAAAACAAATTGCGAGTTCGAACGCTGGCCCTGTCGAGGCGCACAGCACCTCTTGTATGCCCAACACGTCAACAAAACGGCAACGTGCTGGCATGGCGAACCATTCTTGCAGCAAGCGCATGCTGCTGATGGCTTGCGGTACGATGGGCAGGAGTGCTTCCTCGTCGCCAAGCCCCTTCACCTGTAATGCCCCGGGCGGCAATGCTCGCCAGCGCTCCTCGCCCTGCGCACGACAAAGCACACGAACATGCTGAAACGCCACGCGGTCAAACAGGGGGTTGGCCACTGAATCGACGCCTGCAAAGTACAACTGCAAAGCCTGCCTGGGCATCGCTGACACGCACACCCCGGGTGGCGCCTGCAGAGCCATGAGCAAAGCGGACTTCACCTTGACCCCATGCCCGCCCTGGCTGTTGTCGTTGAAAAAACTGTGCCTGACCGAACTGACCGTGCAGGCAGACAATTGTGTTTGATGGGCCACGGTGAACTTGCAAGGGGTTTGCATGCCCTTGGACAGGTTGCTTTGAAGCACGGTGCCTGCAGGCACGCAGAGCCCTTGAAGCAAAGCCGGATCCTGAATGTTGGGGTCAAACTGCACCACGCCCATGGATGGCAGGGGTGCCAGTGCGTTGGGATTGAGGCGGTTGAGCAGTTGGCTGGTGAACTCGGGAAATTCTTCTTCAAGACGCAACTGCACGCGGGCGGTTAAAAACGCGAAGCCTTGCAGCAGGCGTTCAACATAGGGGTCTTGCACCTCGGTGCTGTCTAGGGCCAGGCGGGATGCAATTTTTGGAAACCGCTGTGCAAACTCGCTTGCCGAGTCACGCACATGCACCAGTTCCTGGTTGTAGAGTTGCAAGAAGCGGGGGTCCACCATGACCCCTTAAAAACCGGTGATGGGGCGCAAAGCGACCCGCCCGGTTTCAAGATCGATCTCGGTTCGCATGGCCAGCTCGAGGGGATAAGGTTGGGCCCACAGCAAACCGCGGATGGTGAGCCCGATCACATTGTGCAAGTGCATGAGGCCTTGGTCGACCTCAGCCTGCACTTGAACCGAGTCAGCCTGAATGCGGGGCTCATGGTCGCGGATGAGTTGCGCCACTGTGTGCTCAAATTGCTGGACATCGAGCGCAGTGGCCAGCTGGCCGGCCACCGGCGGCATGCCATAGGCCAAAATAGAATTGCGCAAAGTTGGCATGGCTTGAAGCTGGGCGCTGCTAAGAACCCGCGTGGTGTTGAACAGGTTTTCAAGGTCCCGCAGCACCAAATTGCGCAGTTGGGTTCTGTTGATGACCTGCCTGGATGCGGACTCCTCCCGACTGTGCGGTTCGTCATCCATGAGGCGATCCAACAATGCGGGCTGTAGGGTGTCGCGTGAAGCGCTCATGGGCTGCTGTTAGTCGTAGACGTCAATGTAGGTGCAAGCGCCTGCCTTTTGATTGGCAGCAGATTTGGGCGTGTACACCACCTCAATTTCTTTGAATGCGATGGCCAGGGTTTCGTAGACCTGCCTTTCGTCTTCGGCCGCGGCCTGAATGTCATACTCAACCACGCGGGCTTTGCGCAAAGTGATGCGCAGGTAATCGATCACGCCAGCACCGCCGGGATCCTGGCAGGTTAAAACCACCTTGTTTAACACCTCTGCCGACTTGAGGGCGCTCATGATGGCTGTGGAGGCGCTGTCGATGGCCTTGTTCACCTTCAGGGTTCGCACACTGGCCTTGGAGGCTTGTTGCGCCCCCGAAAACGCTTGCTGGGACATGCCCCAGCTCCAACCAAGCACATCTATTTCGCCGGGGTGACCAGCGGCCTGGCTTTCTCCGCGAATGGCCCCCTGGCGGGAGCCCTCCACGGCCAGGAACATATCGACTTTCGACATTCGGATTCCTGGCTTGTGAATTACTTCTCGGAGTTGGTGGCAATGTTGAAAGTGGCTTCAACCTTGCCATCGGGCCCGCCGTCTTTCTTTTGGGGCACATACACATAGCTGAACTGGGCGAAGTTCAAGCTGATGGTCTCGGTCAGGCGGTCATCGCCACCGGAGCCACCCTGACTCACATTGGAGATGATCACGTCTTTCATGGTGAGCACGGTGTATTCCAGAGGAGTTTCACCAGCCTTGCGCACGGTGAGCACCGCCTCATCAAAATGCTTGCCGTTGCAACAAGCTTTGATCAAGTTGGGAGTGGACTTGTCCACATATTTGGTGATGGTGATGTCTTGTACGCTCACCTTGCCTGCGCCACCACCACGGCCCACGTGAGTGGTGCCAGACTGAGACATGCCCCAGCTCCAGGAAGAAATATCGATTTCTTTGGCGTGGGTTTTGTCTACGGATTCACCATCAACACCCTTGATCTTCAAAAACATGTCTACGGACATTTGATTCCCTCTGTAATAGATTGATTAATCATTCAAGCTTCAAGACGCTTTGGCGGATGGCAACTTGCTTACCAAACGCAAAGACACGGTTAGCCCCTCTAACTGGTAGTGCGGGCGCAAATAAAATTTGGAGGAGTACACGCCGGGGTTGCCCTCCACTTCCTCGACCACCACTTCAGCGGCGGCCAGGGGGCGGGTGGCTTTCACGGAGTCGGATGAGTTTGCAGGGTCGCCATCGACGTATTGCATGATCCAGTCTTGCAACCAGCGCTGCATGTCGTCGCGCTCTTTGAAGGAGCCGATTTTGTCGCGAACAATGCACTTCAGGTAGTGCGCAAAACGGCAGGTGGCAAACAGGTAAGGCAAGCGAGCCGCCAGTTTTGCATTGGCCGATGCATCGGGGTCTTCGTATTCGGCGGGCTTGTGCAGGGACTGTGCTCCAATGAAGGCGGCCAGATCGCTGTTCTTTTTGTGAATGAGTGGCAAGAAGCCGCTCTTGCTGAGTTCGGCCTCACGACGATCAGAGATGGCGATTTCGGTGGGGCATTTCATGTCCACGCCACCATCGTCAGTCGGGAAAGTGTGGGTGGGCAAATTGGGCACTGCACCGCCAGATTCGATGCCCCGGATGCGCGAGCACCAGCCGTATTCTTTGAATGAACGATTGATGTTCACAGCCATGGCGTAGGCGGAATTAGCCCAGGTGTAACGGTTGTGATCGGCCATGCCCGTGTCTTCTTCAAACGCGAACTCTTCGACTGGATTGGTTTTGGCACCATAAGGATGGCGGGCCAAAAAACGGGGCATGGTGAGCCCGAGGTATTTGGAATCGTCCGCATCGCGCAGGCTGCGCCAAGCGGCGTAATCGGGGGTTGAAAAAATTTTGGTGAGGTCGCGGGGGTTGGCCAGCTCTTGCCAGGAATCCATTTGCAAGGTGGCTGGCGACACCGCCGACAAGAAAGGCGCATGGGCGGATGCGCTGATTTTTGCCAATTCACCCAGCATTTCTACATCGGGCGGAGAATGGTCGAAATAGTAATCGCCCACCAGGCAGCCATAGGGTTCGCCACCAAACTGCCCGTATTCGTGCTCGTAAATTTTTTTGAACACGGGGCTTTGGTCCCAGGCCACACCCTTGTAGCGTTTGAGTGTTTTGGCCAGTTCGCCCTTGGAAATGTTCATGAAACGAATTTTCAGGAACTCATCAGTTTCGGTGTTGTTGACCAGGTAATGCAGACCACGCCAGGCGCTCTCAATTTGTTGAAAGTCTGGGTGATGAAGGATTTCATTGATTTGCAGGGACAGCTTTTCGTCAATGGCTGCAATCATGCGCTGAATGGAGTCCACCACATCATCGCCAAGCAACTGGGTGCCCTGCAGGGCCTGCTCCGCCAAAGTAAGAACCGCGGATTCAACCTCGGACTTTGCTTCATCGGTTTTAGGCTTGAATTCCTTTTGCAGCAGCGCAGACAGTTCGCTGCCTTCCAGTTCGATGACATCAAGGGCGCGTTGCTGTTGGTTTTGCGTGCTCATGCCTGCTCTCCTTCGGGGGCGGCGGGGTTTTCACTGGCCGACAAGGTTTTAAGCAAGGCGGGATCGGCCAGCAACTTGGCAAGCAGGGCTTCTGCGCCATTTTTGCCATCCATGTAGGTGAGAAGGTTGCTCAACTGTTGGCGCGCTTCGAGCAATTTGCGAAGCGGCTCGACCTTGCGGGCCACGGCTGCGGGGCTGAAGTCGCTCATGGACTCGAAGGTAAGATCGACCGCGAGGTTGCCCTCGCCGGTGAGTTGATTGCTGGCATGAAAGGCCACGCGAGGCTTGATGCTTTTGAGCCGTGCATCAAAGTTGTCGACATCCACTTCCAGAAACTCGCGCTCGGCCACCGGAGGCAAAGGCACTTCGGATTTGCCGGAAAGATCGGACATCACGCCCATCACGAAAGGCAGCTGCACCTTTTTTTGTGAGCCGTAGACCTCGACGTCGTATTCAATTTGCACACGCGGGGCACGGTTTCGTCCGATGAATTTTTGTCCGCTCATGGTTTAGATCTCGCAGATTAAGTTGGGTTAAGCGCAGGGCGACCTTAGAGGTCTTCCTGCTCCAGGGAGTCGGGGCTGACCCCCATGATTTTTGCGACCTCCACCAGCGCATCGGGCGCGAGGTCTTTCATCAACTGCATGAAATTTTTGTCGAGCAAACGGCGCGCACGCCTAAGCAACAACTGCGCGGGGTTGGTGGGTTCCGCGTGGTCGAGGTATGCGCACACAGCATCGATGGCTGCCAACGCTTGGGCCCTCGATCCGATTAAGCCAACAGAACCGGTTGAAGCAGCAAGCGGGGACTCACCAACACTCGGCTGCATCACACCCGGCAACGCCGCTGAGTCGACGAAACCACTGTGTGGTGCATCGGAGGCAACTTGTTCCATTGGTGCTTGGGGCAGACTGGCCAGCACACACTTGAACAAGGACTTCAATTCAAGCAGTTGGGGCACGCCGTGTTCACCGAGCTTGTTGACCAAAGCGTCAAGAAGTTGGATGAGCAAGCACTGCCCCTGCGCCATGGCTTGCCGAATATGTGCCGTGTGGGCCGTCTCGGTTTTTAAAAATTGCTCGACCTGCTCGCGAGACACCGCAGGGCCTACACCCGGCGTGTTGCAAAACAGCACTTCGAAATCTTTGACGCGCAACTCGCCAATGCGAGGGTCTTTGATCAGCAGCGCATTGCGAAGAGAGTTAAAAAATGAACCCCCGGCGCCCAGCCCTTCAATGACGTTCAAGCGCGCATAGGCATCGCCATCATCAAGGGGAGGATTAAGGGCAGGCCAAGCCAATTCAACCAGTTGCAACATGGCGGCCAAGCCTTCGGGCAAACGCGCAATGCCGTGCAGGTTGATGCACGCCTCGGCCCACAGCGCCACCAAACGAAGGTCGCGGCTTTTGCCAAGCAGCGCCAGTGCGCCGGTTTCAACAGCATTCCAGTCGGGCGCAATGGCGGGTTCGAATTGGGTTTCGGCCCGGCCACTGGCCGCTTGCAGCAACTCGAGGTAGGCGTTGTCGTACTCAAGGTTGGGCCCGCAGGTGTGGTCGGGAAATGGCTGCGCCCACTGCGGAATGGAAGCGGAATAATCGGACTGAGATTGACCAGACACAGTGCGCAAGCCTTGGAGGAATGAAACCACGCGGGACTCTAGCAAGGGCTCGCAAATGCTGCGATTGGTTTAACCCAAGGCCATTCACTCCATAGAGTGAACGAGGTAGAGCGTCATGGGTTTTGAATGCTGCGAATGGGGTGTATCACTCGATGTGACGAATGGCCCCACCCTCTTTTTGATTGCTCTGCTGGATCGATGCTAGCGTGGCCAATTCAACTTGAATACGCCGGTTTGATCATGCAGCGTGCCTTGCTTGCCTTGATGCTTTTATTGCTGTGGCAACCCCAACCCTCGGAGGCTTTTGTGTTTAGAAAGATTGTGTACTGCTCGCCAGTGGAGGGCCTGGTGCACTGGGCTGGCAAACCGCTGGCCAACGTCACGGTAACCCGGGAGCTCTACAGTGGCGGCTTTAAAGACAACCGCTTTGAAGACTCAACCACCAGCTCTGCCAGTGGCGCCTTCAGCATGCCCGCCGTGGAAGAAAGACGACTGTTCAGACCCAATTTGCTTTCTTCTAACCCAACTATTTCGCAGATGATGTGGATTACACATGACAACTACAAGTACCTCTTTTGGTCGTATGGGAAGCATGACTTTTGGTCACGTAGTGAATCGATGGAAGGTGTTCTGAAAATTGACTGCGATCTTTCTACCTTTGAAGAATCCAGTCCGGGCAGACGGATTGTGCGGTGTAAACACAATGGAGTCCGTTACCCATGAGGCAACTCAGTCCTTCCCAAATTTACGAACTTTCGGACTTTGCTTACAAGGTCAAGGATGTCAAAAGTGACATCCTAAAAGCTCGAGTTGCACTGGAGTTGCCTTTCGTCGATGCCAAATCCGTCCAACTCCTCTCCGCCACCTCCGGTCTTGGGCTTCGGGTCTCAAGCGGCTTTGGATTTATGGCCAAACTCAATGGCGGGCGCTCTACCGAAATCGTGATTGCAACGCGGGGTACAGATGGTTTGGCCGATGTTGCCACCGACCTGAATTCGGTGCCCATGCGGGGGCCAACAGGCCATGACATTCACATGGGTTTTGGCAATACTTTTAAAAGTTACGTGGAGCAGCTCAACGGATTCATCAAGCAACAGAACCTGGGCTTCAGACCCACTGCGGTGCATTGCATGGGGCACAGCCTGGGCGGTGCGTTGGCCAATTTAAATGCTGCGGCCTGTGCGGAGTTGTCGATGAACCCCCACCTGTACACGGTGGCGGCGCCCCGCGTGGGCATGGTGCCCTATGCCGAGCACCTCAGCAAAAAAATGAATGCACAACATGTTTACCGCGTGGCCAACGAGGCTGACATTGTGACCATGGTGCCATGCTTCCCCTTTGTGCACGGCCCTTACCAACATGGCACCCACCTGCTCGATGGCGGCATGTTCGCGGTCAACCCGCTGCAACACTCGCTTGAACGGGGCTATGGAGTGATGCGCAACAGCAGCTGGAAACAATTGCAAAGTCTGAGCCAGGCCAAGCAACAAGAATTGGAGCGCGCCATGCAAGTGGCCATGACACGCGACTCGGGTTACCTTGCGCAGCTTGCGCGCATGCCTGGCGCCATGTATTCATTTCGCTTGCTGAAAATCATCAACCGCGCAATTAGCGACCTGCTGGCGAGGCTGGGGGCCCAGTCCCTGTTGAGTGTGCGCAACTACGGCACGGGTTCTTTCACGGTGCTTGATCAACTGGCCGAAATGATTGCGCGGTTTGCCCAAGCCAGCCTCAAAAATGCAAAGGAGGTGATGGGTATTTTGAACCTCGTGATGAGCTACCTGGGGCAAAGAGGGCAAGGGGTGGCGGATGCATCCATGCTAACCATTCGGTGGGTGTTTGGCATGTTGCACCGCTCGGTGAGCACCATGGCCAAAATGGCGCTGAGCATGGTGGCGCGGTAACCCCCGGCCGTTGGCATTAGCCCACCCGCCTGCTCAATTCTCGCAGCAGCACCCATTCTTCAGCCGAGCTGGGGTGCACCGCCACGGTTCGATCAAAGTCGGCTTTGGTGGCCCCCAGGGTGTACAACACACCCAGCAGCTGAATCATTTCGGGTGAATCATCGCCCAGCATGTGAATACCCAGCACTCGGTCGCTTGCGTCATCCACAAGCAACTTCATGTAGGTCTTTTGTTTGCCGCCGGCAAAGGCAGTCTTCATGGGGGTGAATTCGGTTTCGTAAACCCGCACGGGCCCTCGCTTGGCGGCTGCTTCTTCGCTCAGGCCAACCGTGCCGATGGGGGGCGAGGTGAATGTGGCGGTGGGCACTGCGCTGTGGTCCACAGTACGTTGTTGGCCATTGAATTCGTTGTCAGCCACTGCGCGGCCCTCGGCAATGGCCACAGGCGTGAGGCTGACACGGTTGGTGACGTCCCCCACTGCAAACACACCGGCCACTTGGGTTTGGCTGAATTCATTGACGTCGATTTCGCCTTTTTTGCCGGGCTTGATGCCGATGTTTTCTAAACCCAAGCCTTGGGTATTTGGGCTGCGGCCTGTGGCATTTAAAACAAAGTCGAAGGGGTGAGCACCAGCACCGGTGTGCAGCACTTGGGTTTGGCCCTGTTGCTCCAGACGTTCGAAGGTGGTGCCGGGGTGAAGCTGAATGCCCTGCAAAACCATGGCATCGGCCAGCTTGTTACGAATGGTTTCGTCAAAGCCGCGCAGGGGCAGGCTGTCGCGGTAGAACA
>NZ_CAXQZX010000062.1:0-34459 GCF_964228395.1 Limnobacter sp. | reverse complement strand
TTCACCACCCACCAAAACGCCCACTGTTTCAAACAATTCTGCGCCTGGGCCAGCCATGGATGAACCATCCACAATCTGCTGACCCACCTCTTGAAGACCCCCGGAAACTTCAGAGAGCACCATGTCGTTCAATGGCGAGGTGACAACGCTTAGGCCACTCAGGGCGCTTCCCTCGCCTGTGAGGTCAGTTAGGCCGTCCCCGACCTGGGTTACCGTGCCAGACAAACCACCGCTATCGCCCTCTCCGGTGCCAACGACAGGGGCCAGGAGGTCGGCGGTCACTGCACTTAGTTGGCTTTCATCGCCCGCAAGCGCATCGCCCACTGCAGTGAGTCCGCCCGCTACGCCGTCTGTTCCGTTTTCTTCGCTGTAGCCCAATGTTTGGGACAAGGGACCGACCAAGGGTTGCGTGTCTTCTCCTTCGGCGCCTGCTGCAAGGCCCTGCGAAAGGTTACTTACCACGCCTGCCACACCGTTTTGCTCGTTGGTGTAGCCCTCTTGCGGCTGACCGACAGCCTGGGAGAGTGTTCCGCTCAAGAACGTTGGATCATCTTCCGAAAAGCTTGCAATGCCATCAGACACTTGCCCCAAGCCGCCGCCTACTGCCGTGGTTACAGGTGACACCGCCGCAAGTGGCGTGCCCTCCAGGCTTTGTTCCAGAGAGTCTAAACCTCCGATTACGCCAGAGGGGTCGCCGTCAGCATCGGCATCGGCATCGGCATCGGCATCGGCATCGGCATCGGCATCGGCATCGGCATCGGCATCCGCATCAGCGTCAGCGTCAGCATCCGCATCAGCGTCAGCATCAGCGTCAGCATCAGCGTCGGCATCAGCGTCAGCATCAGCGTCAGCATCGGCATCAGCGTCAGCATCGGCATCAGCATCAGCATCAGCATCAGCATCAGCATCAGCATCAGCATCAGCATCAGCATCGGCATCGGCATCGGCATCGGCATCGGCATCGGCATCGGCATCGGCATCGGCATCGGCATCAGCATCTGTATCATCATCGCTCAGTAGCGCAGCTGCACCCAAAACCCCAAGCCCTGCTGCTGCGGCGCCAGCGCCGGCCCCTGCAGCACCGCCTGCCAAAAGGCCTGCACCGACCAATCCGGACATGGTGCCTTCGTATGGTGTCAAAATGGCAGAACTAATTTCGTTGTCGATGTCATAAAGCTCAACGCCTTCGCTTAGCGCAACCACTTCTGTGCGGGTTGCACCATCGGCGATGCTGGATGCAATTTTTTCGAGCTTGGCCGAGGCGCCTGGGGCGAGTTGAAGCAGTGTGTCACCATGGCCTGTGGAGGTCGCAGGCATCAACACGTCGATGGTCTGGTTGCCACGGTTGGTCAGCACATCGTTCCACTTCAGCGCGTCGCCCTGGGACAATTGCGTAATTTGCCCTGCGCGCTCCACTTGAAGGCCAGAGGCTGATTTAATAATGCCCACGTCGGGATTGTTGGCTTGCATGTTTGGGTTCCTAATGGTTCTGGTGTTGATGGATGACTTCCAGATTTATACGGGTTTTACTCACAAACACGGGTTTCGGATTCACGGAAAGTGTAAAAGTTTGAAAAATAATCGTCCTGTTTTTGAAGAAAGCTCTTGAGCTCGCTTTGTTAAATTAAAGGCGTTAAGTATCTATTTAATTATGAATAAGTCGAGTGCTCAGAGGGCTTTTGACTCCGGCTTTTTGGGATTCGTTAGAGATGTAAATAACCCCCCCCAAAATTTGGGGTGGTACAAGTGTGTGGGTTAATTTGAATAAAAATTTAACATTTTTTAATTGCCTTGTAGCTTTGGCTGGTCTGCTGACTTTGCTATGGGGGGGGGCTGCCCGCGCAATTGAACTCACGCCCGAATCCGACTGGCCCCAAGTGGAGTTTTTGGTGCCCCCAGAGTTCACTGGTCTGTTGTTGCGCGCTACTCGACAAATACGCTCTACTGCGCAGGTGGTCGACGAGGGGGATGCATGGCAGTTGTACAGGCGCATGCAACCGGCCATTGAAGACGCCCTGGGCACGCAGGGGTATTTTTCGCCCACCATTCGGCGTGAATTGGGTGAACTGGCCCAAGAGGACGACCCTCCAGTGGTTCGGGTCCGCATCGAGCCAGGCCCTCAAACCGTGGTGTCGGCATTGAACATTGAGTTTGATGGCGCCATCAATGGCCCCGAGTTCGCGGCGCGGCGGGAGCGTTTAAAAGCTTTGTGGCAGTTGCCCGTGGGGCGGCCGTTTAACCAGTCTGAATGGACCCTCAGCAAAGATGCACTGCTTCGGGATTTGCTGGCCCGAGATTTTGCGGCCGCTACATTGGCTGAAAGCCTGGCCAACGTGGATCCAGAGTTAAACCAGGTTGAATTAACCGTGGTGTACGACAGTGGCCCTGTGTTTACTTTTGGTGAGTTGCACATCGAGGGCTTGAGCAAATACCCACCCGATTTGGTTGAGCGTTACAACACCATTCGCCCCGGCGACAGGTATGAGCAGGAGCGTTTGTTGAATTTGCTGTCTGCCCTGCAAAACACCGCTTATTTCTCGTCTGTGGATGTCAAGATCGACACCGACGACCAAAAGCCAGAGCAAGTGCCCATTGAGGTCACGGTGTTGGAAAGCGACAGCAAGCGTTTGGGCTTGGGTGCTGGTTACAGCTCCAACACGGGTTTTAGAACCGAAGCCACCTACCAGCACAACAACCTGTTCGATCGAGCCTATTCCCTGGTCACCGGTGTTCGGCTTGAGCAAAAACGGCAGTCCACCTACGCCGATGTGTTTTTGCCGCCGTCGCGGCAGGGCATCACAGATTCTGTGGGGGTGGCCTTTGATTACCAGCAGGTGTCCAATCAGGAGGTGGATCGCTCGGCGGTGGGGGCGGTGCGCGCTTTCAGCATTGGCCCCACAGATTATCAATTGGGGTTGAACTTCCAACTCGAAGAGCGGCGTGCGTTTGGCGTGGATTTTGGTCAAACCCAGGCCTTGGTGGCCAGCGCCGCCTGGACCCACAACCGGGTGGACGACCGCCTAAACCCCACCGATGGCTATGTGGCGTTTGGTCAGGTGGCTGCGGCTTCCGAAACCTTGGCGTCTGACCAAGACTTTGTGCGTTTATACGGGAAGCTGCAGCAATTTTGGTCACCTTCCCGGGATCAATTGATTACCGCGCGTTTGGAGCTGGGCACGGTTGCGGCCAGTGCACGCCGGGATATTCCGCAAGATTACCTGTTCCGCGCCGGCGGCACCAATAGCATTCGGGGCTTTGATTTTCTGGATCTGGGGGTGCTGGATCAAGGTGTGCTGGTGGGTGGGCGACGTTTGGTGATCGGAAGTCTTGAATATGTGCGTTGGCTCGATGGCCCCTTGGGCGCGGCTGTGTTCACCGACATTGGCGATGTGGCAGACAACTGGGATGCGCTGGACCCAAAGCCTGCGTTTGGGGTGGGCGTGCGCTATAAAACCCCAGCCGGGCCAATCGCGTTCGATGTGGCCAAGGCGCTGGATGCAGATAAAATCCGCATCCACTTTGCATTGGGGGTTGCGTTTTGAAGAAGGCTTTGTTGTGGGCGCTGCTGTTGCCTTTGGCGTTGGCCTTGTGGCTGGTGGGCTTTGTGGCTTGGCTGTTGGGTACGCATGCAGGCTTGCAGTTTGCGCTGGCCCAAGGTCAACAGTGGATACAACAAAACACCTCGCAAACTTTGCAAGTTGACCTCAGCGCCGGCAGTGTGTGGCGTGGTTTTTTGGTTGATCAGTTGCTTTACCAAGATGGTGATTTGTTGCTTGAGTTGAAGCAAGTCGAGTTTGAAGCCGATTGGCGCGGTTTGTTCACCCGCCGTGTACACATCAAGCGAATCAAGGCGCAATCACTTGCTTTGCAGTTGCCCCCGGCCTCTGAAGATGACCCGCCCCTTGAGTTGCCGGAGCGAATTGATTTGCCAGTCGACATTGCACTGGACGAGTTGGCTTTGAACGAAATTCGGCTTGACGACGTGACAGTTCAAAACCTGCAGGGCAAGGCCAAAACCAGCAACGGCCATCTGGATCTTGAAAACCTGCAATTGGAGTTTGAAGGGGCTGCAGTACAAACTGTGGCCAAAATGACCTTGGCGCAGCCCTACGCCTTGGACGGGGCCATCCGGGTGTTGCGAAATTTTGAATCGCTTGCGCTCAATGGCAATTTAAAAGTGGAGGGCGATCTTCAGCGCTTAGAACTGGTGCTTCATGCCACAGGGCAAGACCTTGAAAAGCCAGAGCGCAATCAGCGCCTGGATGTGCAGGCCACGGTGAGGCCTTTGGATGCCGCCTTGATCGAAAAGGTAACTGCCAGTGCTCAGCGGTTTAATCCGCAGCAGTGGATTGATTCTGCGCCCGCCGCCTTGTTGAACGCTGAGCTGAAGTTGGAACCCAATGCCGACTTCACAGCCAGTGCGGGGCGACTTGTACTGTCTAATGACGCCCCCGTCGCCCTTCAGCGTGGTGGCCTGCCTTTGCAAACCTTGCTTGCAGAATTTGATGTCGCCCTGCAAGAGCAAAGCCCCACGCGCGCCACGGTACAGGTAAAAACACTTCAACTGGCTGACGGGCCGAAAAAGGCAGGCGGTGTGTCGGGTTTGTTGCACTGGCAAGCACCGCCTCCGCAGGCGGATACTGGCAAGGCAAGCAAGCTAGAAGATGGCCCGCTGGCCCTTGATTTGCAGTTGCGTGCTGTGGACGCCAGCGTGTTGGCCGATTTGCCCAAACCCATTGCACTGCAAGGCCATGTTAAGGCCAGCAAAGTGGGGCAAATTTTGCGTCTGGAATCCGTGGACCTGAAAGATGGTTCCACCACGGTGGCGGCCCAAGGCACGGTGGGCTTGGCTGGTACCATGCGCAGCCAACTGCAACTGGCCTTTGAGCAGTTCAACCCGGCGGCCTACATGCCGGGCAAAAACCCCTGGTTTGAGGGCAGGCTGAACGGAGCTGTGGGGTTTGATGGCGTATTAATGCCTCCGAAACCCAACGCATTTGGCTTGCAAACCCCCTTGGGCAACTTAAAGGCTGAGGTGCGCAATTCGCGCCTAGCCAATGCCCCTTTGAGTTTGTTGGCTGTTGTGGATGCGTCGCAAAACCGCCTTGATTCGATAAACCTTAAGCTCGATGTGCTGGGCAATACCTTGGAGGCTCAAGGCAGCTATGGGGGTTTGGCCGATGCGGTGTTAATCGACGCAAACCTGAGCCAATTGAAGGCGCTTGGTAAAGCCTTGGGCATGTCTTTGGACGGCACATTGGCTTTGAATGGCAAGGTGCGTGGGCAGGGTCTTGCAGCGAGCGGCCAGGTTCAGCTGCAAGCCAGGCAGTTGCGCGTGGGAGATGCGCTGCAAGTGGGCCGAGCCGATGGGCAGTTTGAACTGGGGGCGCAGGCCGATTCCCCATGGGTGGGGGCGCTGCAGATCAGCAGGTTGGGGGCTGCAGGGGAACCCGTGCCTTGGTTGCAAACCCTTGACCTGGAGATCAATGGCACGCGCAGCGAGCATCGGGTGTTGGCGAAGTTCGACACGGGTCAAAACCGCTTTAGTGACTCGCGGCCCCTGCGGGGGGAATTGGGCGCGCTAGGGGGCTTGAGCCCTTTCAAACCCAAAGGGAGCGCTTTGGCATGGCGTGGCGCCTTGAATGTGTTGAATGTGGAAGGCTTGTGGTGGCCCACGCGCTCGGTGTCGCTGGCCTCGCCCGCGCCCTTGCTGTTGGCACCCGGTTTGGTGGAGATGACAGGTTTTGAGATTCGAACTGCGGATGGTTCCACATTCAAAAATGCGCTGCTGCGGGTGTCGGGGCAGGAGGTGCGGGTGGAGGGGCACGCGCCGAAGTTTTTGATTCCCAGGTTGTCGCCCATCTTGGGTACCCAGGTGTCGGTGGAGCCCAATAACCTTTACACCACCATTGATTGGCGTTATGTGGCCTCGGCAGAGGCCATGGACGGACAGGTGTCAGTGCGACATTTGTCGGGGGGGTTGCAGGTGTTGGAAGACTCACAAATTGAAGTGGCCATTAAAACCTTTGAAGCCAACCTCAATTTCAATCGCCAAGCCGCAAAGCTAAACCTCAACATTGACGCAACCGAGTTTGGCTTGGTGACAGCCGACTTGCGTTTGCCTGTGGAGCAAGACCCTGCGAGCAAGGCGTGGCGGTTGGCCACGGCCCTGCCCATGCGGGGCGCGGTGGCCGCCAGCTTCACCGAGCTGAAGTGGTTGGGCCCCATGATCAGTGGCGGGGTGCGCACCAGCGGCACTGGGCAGGTGGCTGTGGCCCTGGGGGGTACCGTCGATAATCCTGACGTCAAGGGGCGCCTGTTTGCGATGAACCTTAATATTTTCCAGTTGGATCAAGGCGTTCGGCTTGAGGACGGTAACGTGGTGGTGGATTTCACGACCGACCATGCCCAAATCGACACTCTGGAATTCACGGTGTACAACAGGCAAGCGCCGCGCAGGCAGATCGAAGAGTTGGGTCCACTGATTCAAGGGGTGGGCACCCTCACGGCTGAAGGGCGGTGGAACTTGTCTGGCCAGGGTGGGGAGGTGCGTGTAAAGGCCGACCGCGTTCCCCTTTTGCAACGCCCAGATCGCTGGTTGATGACCAACGCAACGCTCACCGTGGCCCAGCCCAACCGCGAGGGGGGGGCCTTGCGTATTCGGGGCGAGGCGAATGCGCTCGGTGCGTACGTTGAGATGCCAGAAAGCGGACCTGAAACCTTGAGCGACGATGTGTTTATTCAAGGGCGCAGCGAGGCAGTGGGCGCGGGCATGCCGATTGATTTTCAATTGCAGGCCAACTTGGGGGACAAGTTTTACCTGAACGCCGAGGGCCTGCGCACGCGCTTAAAAGGTGGCATGCGCCTGGTGATGCAAGAGGGTGTGGGCGGCAGCGGTACGCGCCGCTCGGGTCGCCGGCTAAGCGCCACCGGCACCATCGAGACCGTGGACGGTATTTACCGCGCCTATGGGCAAGACCTCACCATCGATCGAGGGGTGGTTAATTTCCAGGGGCCGTTGGATAACCCCGGCTTGAATGTGCGTGCCGTGCGCAAGGGCGTGGCCGTCGAAGCAGGCGTTGAGGTCACCGGCACAGCCCAGCGGCCTAAAATTACCTTGGTCAGCGACCCCGCTGTGCCTGATTCCGAGAAGTTGTCCTGGATGATCATCGGCCGAGGCAGCAATTCGGCCGACCGTGATTCCACCTTGCTGCTTACAGCAGCAGCGGCTATTTTTGGTGACAGCGATGAAAGCACCACCCGAAAAATCGCCAAAAACCTGGGCATTGATGACCTTAGCCTGAGCACTGGGTCACTGACTGCAGCCGACTCGCGCGCGGTGGGTAGCAAGGTGGCGGTGGCCCCAGGGGCCGACGCATCGGCCACGGTGATTGGTGCCGACGATCCGTTGCTGTCGCAGCGCATCATCTCGTTGGGCAAGCGGTTTAGCAACCGTGTGTACCTGAGTTTTGATCAATCGGTGACCACGGCGGCCAGCATTTTGAAGTTGAATTACCAATATTCGCGGCGGCTTAGTTTTATTGCCAGAACAGGCGCAGACAATGCGGTTGACGTGTTGTACCAGTTCTCGTTTGACTAAGGCACAATGTGGGCTTGTTGACTGCGCCGCACGCCCATGACTGCCTTGCAAGAAGCCCTGCGACTGCTTACCCCCTTTGACTGGGTGGCGGTGATTTTTTTCATCGTGTGTTTTCGTGGTTACGGTTATGTGGTGGATGGATCCAGGCGAGTGGGGCGGCGCGGCTTGGCTCAAAAAACCCACGAGTTTAGAAAACTGTGGGCGGCAGAATTGGTCAAGCGCAGCAACCGCGTGGGCGACACAGCCCTGATTGGGAACCTGGTCAACAGCGTTACCTTTTACGCCAACACCACCATTTACATCATTGCGGGCTTGTTTGCCCTCTTGGGAACGCTCGACCAATTGGTCAACATCACCTCAGATTTGCCGTTTAGCCGCGAAGTGAGCCGAGGGTTGATGGAAATCAAGGTGCTGCTGGTGCTGGTGGTGTTTGTGGTGGCCTACTTTAAATTCACCTGGGCCTTGCGGCAGTTCAACCTGCTGACCATCTTGGTGGGGGGGGCCCCCGATGGCAATCCCGATGAAGCCTACAACCAGGCTTACATCAAGAAGCTGGCCCGCATCAACAGCCTGGCCGGCGATGAGTTCAATCGTGGCCTGCGCGGCTATTACTTTGGCATTGCCTCGGTGACCTGGATGATCCATCCCGCCTTGCTGATGGCCTTTAGCGCAGCCATCGTGTTTGTTTTAATTCGCCGTGACTTCTATTCCGAGGCTTTGAAAATCATGTCCAGTTAAGGGCATGTGAAGGCATAAAAATCCAAAGCGCCTTGCCACAGGGTACAAGTGGCATTGCCCTTCGGAGATATTCATGGTTTTTCCAGCTTTGCGAATGGTGCCCGCCCTGGTAGTGGCTGCGGCGCTACAAGCCTGCACCGGCAGCGAACCCCCAGTGTCGGCCGGTGGTAGCCGGGCACAAGCCTCTGGCGTGGGTGCAAACGGGCCGTGCTTTTCCAATGCGTGTGCGGACATCACACCACTGGCCACGATCCCCGATGCAGAAAATCTGATTTTTTCAAATGATGGGCGCTTGTTTGTGTCGGGTGGTCGAAATGTGTACGAGGTGCTGCAAAAGCCAGATGCAAGTTTTGAGGCCAAGGCCCTGGCCAGCGAAGAATGCAATTTCACTGGCCTGGCCATTGCCAGAAACACCTTGTACGCCAACTGCGGCGATGGTCGCTTGTGGGCCGGGCCCCTAAAAACCCAAGGCATGGCGATTGCGCCAATTTTCCAAATGGAGGGGCTGGGTTTGGCCAATGGCTTGGTGGATGGGCCCGATGGCAACAGCCTGTACCTGGCCGATGGCCCGTTGCCAGGCGCCTCGCTGCCCTCGCCCAAGCTGGTGAAGCTGCAGCTTGACCCGCAAAATCCGCTAAGGGTGCTCAACCAGTCCACCTGGCTGGATCTCGCTGGTCGCTTTCCCAATGGTGTGCAGCGGGCCGGGCGCACCTTGTTGTTTACCGATTCGGCCCCGCCGGCTTTTGGCCAGCTGAGCGCTGTGACCATTCGACCCGACGGTTCCCCCAGCGTGCCGCTGGTGATTGGGCAGTTCAATGCCATTCCGGACGATTTTTCGCTGGTGGCGGGTGGATATGCAGTGACTTATTTTTTTAGTGGTCAGGTGGTGCGCCTCGGCGTGGATGGCACGGTGGCAGAATCTTTCGACCCCTTCACATTTTCCACGGGAGTTTCCCAAGCCCGGGCAGGCCGGCCACCCATGTTTAAAACCACGGATTTGTTGGTCACAGAAAAGGGGCTGCTTGGTGAACAAGACAGCCCCTTGGGCAATAAGCTAACCTTGGTGCGCCGCAAACCTGCGGGCGGCTAAGCCTTCGATGGAGTAGGGGCCAAGCCCCTTAAAATCACCAGCTGGTCTCGCGTTCTGGGCTGGCGCTTACCTTGTGAATCGACAGGTCGGCGCCATTGAACTCCTCTTCTTCGTTCAGGCGAATGCCCACGGCCATTTTCAGCAGGCCATACACCAGCAAACCGCCCACGAGGGCAAAAACCACACCGGCCACGGTGCCAATCAGTTGGCTCATGAAGCTGACGCCACCCATGCCGCCCAGCGCTTCTTGACCAAACACGCCAGCAGCAATGCCACCAAATGCCCCGCACAGGCCATGCAGGGGCCATACGCCCAGAACGTCGTCAATTTTCAAGCGGTTTTGGGTGAGGGTGAACATGTACACAAACAACACGCCCGCCATGCCTCCCACCGCCAGCGAGGCCACAGGGTGCATGATGTTGCTGCCAGCGCACACAGCGACCAAGCCAGCCAAAGGACCGTTGTACACAAAACCGGGGTCATTGCGGCCAGCCAGCAGCGCGCCAAGCGTGCCACCCACCATGGCCATCAGGCTGTTAACCGCCACCAGGCCAGAAATGCCCTCGATTTTTTGAGCACTCATCACGTTGAAACCAAACCAGCCCACAGCCAGCACCCAACTGCCCAGCGCCAAGAAGGGAATGGACGAAGGGGGGTGGGATGTAATACGCCCGTCCTTGGTGTAACGTCCCTTGCGTGCGCCCAGCAGCATCACGGCGGCCAGGGCAATCCATCCGCCCACGGCGTGCACCACCACGCTACCCGCAAAGTCTTGGAAGGGGGCGCCGAAGGCGTTCTTCAGCCAGTCTTGGAAGCCATAGTTGCCGTTCCAAACAATGCCTTCAAAAATGGGGTAGACCAAGCCGACCAAAGCGGCCGTGGCCACCAGTTGGGGCACAAAGCGCGCGCGCTCGGCGATGCCACCGGACACAATGGCCGGGATGGCGGCCGCAAAAGTCAGCAGGAAGAAAAACTTCACCAGGGCATAGCCATTGCCCTCATTAAGCACCGTGGCCGGGTCGTAAAAGCCCACCCCATAGGCAATGGCATAGCCAATGAAGAAATAGCTCACTGTGCTGACCGAAAAGTCGGCCAAAATCTTGACCAGGGCATTGACCTGGTTTTTGTGGCGGACGGTGCCCACCTCCAAAAAAGCAAAGCCAGCATGCATCGCAAGCACCATGATGGCGCCAAGAAGCACAAAAAGAGTGTCTAGAGCGAGTGTTATTTGTTCCATTTTGGTGAATTTCCGGGTTTTTTAATCAAAGTGGGGCATTAGGAGCAAAAACAATGCCCGCTTTTTGAGCTGAAAATGCACCTAAACAGTGCGCTTTATGATGGGTGTCAATGGAAGCAGATGCAGCGCGTTGTGCGCCTCTTTTTTCTTTTTTTCCTGGGGCGCAAGTGACGTACTTAAGTTGACCCACAGCAAAGCGCTACCCGTGGACGTCGGCGTGAACTCTTTGGGTCCACGGTGCTGCTGCGCCATGTGAATGGCCTGTTCAATGGAGGTGCTACCACTTAAATGCACAGCGTGCGCGGGCGCTTTCAACACCCCGGTTTTGTGCATGGCTTGCAGCAGCTTGTTTTGCACCTCTTGGGCAGGGGCAAGCTTGATGGTGGAGTAATCCTCGCTCAGTAGCAGGCAGTCTTCAAGGCCGATGGCCTCGCCGAAGGTGGCTTGCAGGGCCCGGCGCAAGGGTTCGGTCATTAGGTCTGCGGCCGGCATGCCCTCGTGCAAGTTGCCATCGGCCAGGGAATTCAGCAATTCATGGATCTGCGTTTGTAGCGTGCCAGCCAGGGCGGCGGGGGTTAAGGTTTGGGCGAGCACGGCCTGCGCGATGGGCCCCACCTCGTTTTGAAAGCCCAAGGTGGCATAGCGGTCTTGAATCACAGGCAGGCCCCATTGGTCGGCCACATGATTTTTAAGCGCTTGCACCCGGTGAATTTCCAGTTCCTCGCCCAAACGACTGTTGCTTTGCCCGCGCAGGTGGGCCTCATGTTTGACCACGGCCAACAAGTGTTGCTCCAGCAGTTTGTTTTTGGCTTGCAGCAAAGTGCCTTCAAATCCGCTTTGCGCGCAGCTCAGGGTTTGCGTGGCATCCAGAATGTTCAAAGCTTCCCCTTCTTTGCAAACCCCCAGGCCCTGTGCCATTTGAAGCGCCGCTCCGAGTTTTTGCTCAGTGGAAAGTTTTGGGTTGTTCAATTGATCAGCAAACAATTGCAGGTTTTTGCGATTTTCGTTGAGCATCAAGGGGGTCAGGGTGCGTGGGTCACCCTTGTCGATTTGCCGAGCAAAATGAGCCAGGTTTTGCAGCGCGGTTTGCCGCGCTGGTCCACCAATTGCGTGGTGTTGCACAAAGGTTTGAATGGTGCCCAGCGAGTTGGCAAGGTTGTCCAGGTAAGGGCGCAAGTTGGCCTGGTTTTTTGCAAAAGCCTGCCACTGCGCCGGGTTGGATGGAACATTGCCCAAAGGCGATGAAGGGCTGCTACTGACGGTTTGATCCCCCAGCGTTTGCCAGCCTGCCGGGTTGAATGCGCTGCCTGCGAGTGGGGATGGGGTTTGCATGAGTGGGAAGGTTGGGCGTGAATACACGCCTTTGAGTGGCACTTTTTGCTCACAGGGTTCAACACGCAGCAAAGCTGAGCCGCCAACCAGGTCTTGCGACCCCTATTGGGCTTTTAGCGCGCCCCACACCACCCCAAAAAGCGATTCAAACTGGTCGGTCAGCCGGTCAGGCTCTTTGCGCAAAAAATGCATTTGCACTACTCTGCCAAAAATACCCATGAACACATCAAGCAAAACCTTGCTGGACACGGCGTTGTTGAGCACCCCTTTGCTTTGCCCGTCCTTGAGCATGCCCAAAAAGGCCCCCATCAGTTCGGGGCTTTCGTAAACAGGCAGGTCCCGGTAGCGGCTTGCTGGAATAGACACCGTGAGCAGCAAAATGACTTTGGGGTGACGGTCAAAATAATCCAGCATCACCCACAAGGTTTTGCGCAAACGCTCGCGATAGTCCTCAATGCCCTCCAGGTGATCAATCATGCGATTGGCCAGTCGGCTAAGCGTGCTGTCCAGCACATAAGCCACCAGTTGCTCTTTGCTGCCAAAGTATTTGTAAATGGTTTGCAGGCTCACATTGGCGCTTCGCGCAATTTCAATCAAGGCCACGCTGTTGAAGTCGCGCGTGGTAAACAGATCAAGCACAGCCTTTTCCACGCGTTCAAGCGTGGCTTTGCGCATGTCTTTGGGGTTGGCGGTGGGGGTGTCTTTGTTCATGGCCGAAAGTGTAGCTTGCTTGGCCGTGACCGGACCTACTTTTTGCATGTTTCAAGCCGTGCATCAAATGGTGCGCGTGCAGATGCTAAGTTTGCCCAATCCATCTGCACAAGGACCATGGCATGCGAACCACCGTCACCCTCGATGACGAATTACTCCACAAAGCCCGCCAACTTACAGGCGTGGACGAGCGGGCCGAGCTGCTGCGCGAGGCCTTGCGGGCGCTTATTCAGCGCGAAAGTGCCCGGCGCCTGGCATTACTCGGCGGCAGCGAGCCCAATTTGCAAACCATTCCTCGCAGGCAGTGGCAGCCGTGAGGGTGCTGGTCGATACGCAGGTGTGGGTGGATCATTTTCACCACGCCGAGCCACAGCTCATGCGTTTGCTCCACGAGGGCGAGGTGGTGATGCACCCGTTTATTTTGGGTGAGTTGGCGCTGTCCAATCTTCAGGACCGTGAGCGGGTTCTAAAGCTCATGGGAGATCTGGAGCAAATCGTAGTGGCTTCGCCTCAAGAGGTATTGCAGTTGGTGCGATTGCGCAGTTTGCATGGTTTGGGGCTGGGGTATGTGGACATCCACCTTTTGGCTTCGGTGTTGGTGAGCCCGGGCACCAGCCTGTGGACACGCGATTACCTGCTGTTGAGGGCGGCCAAAGACCTCGGTTTGCAGCCCGCCATTCAGGATCGTTTTTTTATGCATGACGAAGGTTCGCCTTATCGCCCTGGCAAACAAGCTTAGGTCTTTATGCCACAGGCAGATTCGGTAATTGAAATTACTATATTCATAGAGGTGCTACTCTAAAGTAACTTGTTGGGTTGATTGTGCATTTGCACATTGCCATTCTGGACTGTGAACGATCCACGTCACAAACGGTAATTTTGCTTACCGTTTTAGAATAATCCAGGAGGCACAGATGCCATCGGCACTGATTTTCGACACAGTTAGAACCCCTCGGGGCAAGGGCAAAAAAGACGGAAGCCTGCACGGTGCAACACCGGTGTGGCTGTTGAACAATCTGTTCACGGCCTTGCAGCAGCGTAATCAACTCGACACCAGCCTGGTGGATGATGTGGTGCTGGGCTGTGTCACTCCAGTGGGCGAACAGGGCGCGGACATTGCCCGCACTGCCGTATTGGACGCAGGCTGGGCCGAAACTGTGGCCGGCGTAACCCAAAGCCGTTTCTGTGCCTCGGGCCTTGAGTCTGTCAACCTGGCTGCCGCCAAAGTGGGCAGCGGGCTGGAAGACATGGTGGTGGCCGGTGGTGTAGAAAGCATGAGCCGCTGGGCCATGGGCAGCGATGGCGGTGCCTGGTTCATGGACCCCCGCATCAACAACAAGCTGGGTTTCGTCCCCCAGGGTATTTCTGCAGACCTGATTGCCACGCTTGAGGGTTTTTCTCGCGCTGATGTTGACGCCTACGCCGCAGAAAGCCAGCGCCGCGCGGCCAAAGCGCAAGCCGAAGGCCGTTTTAACAAAAGCCGCGTGCCCGTGCGTGACCTCAATGGCATGGTCATGCTGGATCATGATGAACTGATTCGCGGCAACACCACCACTGAAAGCTTGGGCAGCCTGCAGCCCTCGTTCACCATGATGGGTCAAATGGGATTTGACTCCACCGCCTTGCGCAAATACACCACCATCGAATCCATTAACCATGTGCACCACGCCGGCAACAGCTCTGGCATTGTGGACGGTGCTGCCTTGGTGCTGGTGGGGTCAGAGTCTGCCGGCAAGGCCGCGGGCCTAAAGCCCCGTGCACGTATTCGTGCCGCAGCGGTGATTGGATCTGAGCCCACCATCATGCTGACAGGCCCAACACCCGCCTGCCAAAAGGCCTTGCGCAAAGCTGGTCTGCAGGCGTCTGACATTGATCTTTGGGAAATCAACGAGGCCTTTGCCGTGGTGCCCATGCAAACCGCGCGCAACCTCGGCGTGAGCCTGGATCGCGTGAACGTAAACGGTGGTTCGATTGCCATGGGGCACCCGCTGGGCGCAACCGGGGCAATTATTTTGGGCACTTTGCTGGATGAGCTGGAGCGGCAAGACAAAACCCTGGGTTGCGCCACGCTGTGCGTGGGCGGCGGCATGGGCATTGCCACCATCATCGAACGCGTATAACAGGCCGAAGGAGAACACACATGAGTGCAGTGAAATTTGAACTCGGCCAGGATGGCGTTGCAGTGGTCACACTGGACATGCCCGGCCGTTCCATGAATGTATTGAATGAAGAACTGATGGGCCCTTTTGCCGAGGTGCTCACACGCATAGAGACCGATGCTGCCGTGAAGGGCGTGGTGCTCACCTCTGGCAAGGCCGAGTTTTTAGCGGGCGCCGACCTCGACAAGGTGTATGCCATCACCAAACCCGAAGAGGCTTACGAGCTGGCCGAAGCCTTTAAAACCCTGCTGCGCCGCATGGAAAAGTGCGAAAAGCCCATGGTGTGTGCCCTAAACGGCACCGCCCTGGGGGGTGGCTTAGAATTGGCGCTGGCCTGTAACCACCGCATCGCACTGAACAACCCCAAGGCAAAATTTGGCTTGCCCGAGGTGAAATTGGGCCTGTTGCCCGGCGGTGGCGGCACACAACGCTTGCCCCGCATCATTGGCATTCAAGCCGCGCTTGAAATGATGACCCAGGGCACCGAGCTGCGTGTGGAGCAGGCCGTTAAAAAGGGCATCATCAACGACACCGCCGACAGCATCGACGACATGATCGCCAAGGCGCGCGCCTGGTGCGTGGCCAACCCCAAGGTGCAACAGCCTTGGGACCAAAAGGGCTTTAAGTTTCCAGGTGGGGACTCCAAGCACCCCGCCATTGCGCAGGTGTGGGCCATTGGGCCATCGATTGCCAACCAAAAAGCTTTTGGCAACTACCCCGCCATTGGTCACATCATGAGCTGCGTGTTTGAAGGCGGCTTGACCGACATTGACACCGGCCTGAAAACCGAAAGCCGCTTTTTTGCCGCCTGCGTGATTTCGCAAGAAAGCAAGAACATGATGAACACCCTGTGGTACCAGCTCAACGCCATCAAAAAAGGCCAGAGTCGCCCGCAAGGCCCCGCCAAGAGCAGCGTCAAAAAGATTGGTGTGCTTGGGGCTGGCATGATGGGTGCCGGCATTGCCTATGTGAGTGCGAAGGTGGGCATTGAAGTGGTGCTGATCGATGCAAGCCAGGAAGCGGCAGAGAAGGGCAAAGCCTACTCCACCAACCTCTTGGACAAAGCCATCGCCAAGAAAAAGAGCACACCCGAGAAAAAGGAAAAGCTTCTC
The DNA here is from genome assembly GCF_964228395.1 of Limnobacter sp. Lineage (GTDB taxonomy): Bacteria > Pseudomonadota > Gammaproteobacteria > Burkholderiales > Burkholderiaceae_B > Limnobacter. The sequence continues at coordinate 18,480 of NZ_CAXQZX010000062.1, read as the reverse complement.
AGCCTGATTACCCCCACCACCGATTACAGCCTGTTGCAGGGTGTGGACCTGGTGATTGAAGCCGTGTTTGAAGACCGCGGTGTGAAAGCCGATGTAACCGCCAAGGCGGAGGCCGTGATTCCAGCCACCGCTGTGTTTGCATCCAACACTTCCACCCTGCCCATCACCAGCCTGGCCGAAGCCTCCAAGCGCCCCAATCAGTTCATTGGTCTGCACTTTTTCAGCCCCGTGGACAAAATGCCCTTGGTGGAGATTATCTGCGGCAAGCAAACCGATGACGACACCCTGGCCAAGGGCTTTGACTATGTTCAGCAAATCGGCAAAACCCCGATTGTGGTGAACGACAGCCGGGGCTTCTTCACCAGCCGAGTGTTTGGCACCTACCTGATGGAAGGTGCTGCCATGGTGGCCGAAGGGGTGCACCCGCGCAGCATCGAAATGGCGGGTGTAGAAGCCGGCATGCCCATGCCTCCCTTGGCCATTCACGATGAAGTCAGCCTAAGCCTCTCGATTTTGATCGAGAACCAAACCCGCAAAGACATGGAAGCCGCTGGGCAAAAATTCCCCGAGCACCCTGGCTCCAAGGTCATGCGCACCATTGCCGAAAAGCACGGCCGCGTGGGCAAAAAAGCCAACGCGGGCTATTACGACTACACGCCCACGGGCAAAACCCTGTGGCCAGGTTTGCAGCAGGAATTCCCCCTGGCCCCGGTGCAGCCAAGCGCCCAGGAAATTCAAGACCGCCTCATGTACATCCAGGCCAATGAGGCCGCCAAGTGCCTGGGCGAAAAGGTGTTGCGTACCGTGGCCGATGGCAACATCGGTTCTATTTTTGGATTGGGTTTTGCGCCCTTCACCGGAGGCATGCTGCAGTTCATCAATGCCAAGGGCCTGCCCCAGTTCGTGGCGCGGTGTGAAGAGCTGGCTGCCAAGTATGGCGAGCGTTTCCAGCCTGCGCCCATTTTGAAAGAGCTGGCTGCCCAGGGCAAAAAGCTTGAAGACACTTTGAACTAAATCACTGAATAACAGGAGCAGTACCATGGTATTCAAAACCATCATGAACGGCCTCATCAAGGCCAAGGCCATGCCACAAATTTCTGCCACCGAGCGCCAGGCGCTGGAAGCTGGCACAGTGTGGATTGACGGGCAAGTGTTCTCTGGCAAACCCGACTTTGCCAAAATGTTTGCCGAGCCCTACAGCCAACTTAGCCCACGCGAACGTGCGTTTGTAGATGGCCCTGTGCAAGAGTTGTGCACCTTGTTTGATCCGCACGAGGTGGCCACCACCCGTCGCATCCCTCAGGCGGCCATCGACTTCATGGCCAAAAACGGGTTTTATTCTTTCCTGATTCCTCAGGCCTACGGTGGTCTGGAGTTTTCTGCCAACGCCATTTCGACCATCATGGCCATGCTCACCAGCTACAGCCCATTGCTGTCCACGCTGGTGGTGATTCCCAACAGCTTGGGCGCGGCTGAGTTGATCAAGCACTACGGCACTCAGGCCCAAAAAGACCACTACCTGCCGCGTTTGGCCAATGGCGACTACCTGCCTTGTTTCGGCCTTACCGAACCGACTGCGGGTTCGGATGCTGCGTCGATTCTGGCCCGTGGCCTGGTGTTTAAAAACGCTGAAGGCAAGGTTCAGATCAAGCTGAATTTCCGCAAGCGCTACATTACCCTGGCGCCAGTGGCCAACCTCATTTCACTGGCCTTTAAACTGCAAGACCCCGACAACCTGTTGGGCAAGGGCGCAGAGCCCGGCATCACCGTGGCCTTGGTACACCGTGGCACGCCAGGCCTGGAAATGGGCAAGCACCACCAGCCCATTGGTGATGCGTTTTACAACGGCCCGATTGTGGGCAAAGACGTGGTGATCGACGCCGACGAAATCATTGGCGGCAAAGAGTGTGCAGGCCAAGGCTGGCGCATGCTGATGGAACAGTTGGCCGGTGGCCGCGCTGTTTCGCTGCCAGCCGGCGCAGTGGGTGGCATGCGTGCCGCTGCTGCCGCTGCGGGCGCCTACGCCAAAGTGCGCCAACAATTTGGCATGCCCATTGCCGAGATGGAAGGCATCCAAGAAAAGTTGGCCGAAATTGCAGCCATGGCTTACCTGGCCGAGGGCTCTCGCATTTATGCCTTGAGCGCGTTGGACAACGGCGAGCAGCCCCCTGTGGTGTCAGCCGTGTGGAAAGCCTACCTCACTGAGCTGTCTCGTGAGCAGGCCAAAAACGCCATGGACGTGATGGCCGGTGCAGGCGTGATGCAGGGCCCCAACAACATCATCGGTCGTGGTTACTGTTCAGCCCCCGTGGCCATTACGGTGGAAGGCGCCAACATCATGACGCGCAGCCTGATCACCTTCGGGCAGGGGGCGGTGCGTTGTCACCCCTATGCGTTCAAGATTGCCAATGCTTTGGAAGCCAACGACCTGCCGACGTTCAGCAGTGCGCTGAAAGGCTGGATTGGCCACATGGTGGGCAATACTTTGCGCTTGATTGGCATGACCGCCACACGCGGTGCAATCGCCAGTGTGCCAAACATCGAAGGCGTATCGCCCTACTTGAAAAAGTTGGCTTGGGCCTCCACCCGCTACGCCTACCTCACCGACATGGCGCTCATCAACGTGGGCGGCAAGTTGAAAGCCCGCCAGCAGCTCACAGGCCACTTTGCTGACGCCTTGGCATGGCAGTTAATGGCCATCTCGACCGTGCGTCGTTATGTGGCCGAGGGCGAGCAGAAAGAAGACCTGCCAATTGTTCAATATGCGCTTGAATACTCACTTGAAAAAGTGCAGCGTGCGTTTGAATCCATTTACGCCAATTTTGGTAACAACCTGTTGGGCAAGTGGATGCGCACCGTGGGTTACTTCGGCTTGCGCATGAGCCCACTCACCGGCGCACGCCGTGATCGACTCGTGCCTGTGGTGGCCAAGACCATCACCAAAACCGATGCGCAGTCGGCGCGTATTCTGGGCGATTTGCCTTTGCCAAAAATCAACCTGGCTGAGTTGGACAGCGATGAGGCTTTGGCCGCAACCCATGGTGTGAAGCGCCTGATGGCCGCCTTCATGGCTGTGCAAGAGGCCGATGTGGTGCAAGCCAAAATTTTGAACGCCCGCCGCGCCAAGATGATCGAAAAAGGCAGCGTGCAAGACATGGCTGAGGCCGCTCTGGCCAAAGGCATTATTACAGCAGACGATAAAAAGCTGCTCGATCGTGCCAACCGCTTAAGCCTTGAAGCGATCATGGTCGATGAGTTTACGCCGCAGCAGTTCTTTGGCGACAACTCGGTGACCTATGCGCCGGGTTTTGAGTGTGCCAATGTGCCCAATGTGGCCCACGCGGCAAGCAAACCAGCGCAAGCTGAAAAGCTGCGCGTGGTGGCATAACCCTCGCTAGGGGCTTAACGCCGAGCTCGGGGCGCAGGATTGTAGTCCTGCGCCCTTCTTAATTTTGCGTCCCGTATTTTGGGGTCTGCCCCCAGGCTAAACAGCAACTGAATCATGTCGAGATTGGCGTTGCGCCGGGCATAATGCAAGGGTGTTTTTCTGGCATGTGCCAAGCTGCTTTTCGCATTTACATTTGCACCTGCACCCACTAACACTCTGACTACACCCAATTTGTTGTTGATCACCGCGTGATGTAATTTGTTCAAACCATCAGCACCCAAGGCATCCAAGCTTTTGTCTAGCGCCAATGCGCGAATTGCAAAGTCGTGGTTGCCGTGATCTATCGCCAATTCGAGTGCAGTTTTGTTGTTCTGAACTTCAATGTGCAAGTTTAGTCCGAAGGGTTCAAGCTGTTTGAGCATTTCAAGTTGAGCCTGAATGCGGTGTTCATTGGCCTCGCGTGGTTCCAAATGCATGGGGGTGTAGCGGCACATCACCAAATTTTCCAAGCAAACTTTGCTAGGTTTAAATACACTTGCGTGCTCCAGCAGTTTTGCGAGTGTCTTATTCAAAAGCAAGCTGCCGCAATAGTCAACGGCACTGTGACCCAGGTGGTCGGTCACATGTGTAGCGCCATGTTCCAGCAAAAGCTCGATTAGCCTTATTTTGTGAGTCTCGCTGTGGTGGCCTTTGATCACTTCTAAAAGTGGTCTGCGTTGTGCTTCGCCGTTGGGGTTCGCTCCCTTTTGCAGCAGCATGCGGCAAATGTCGGTTTGATCCCTTGTGTTGATGCTGTTGTACTCTTTGTTGCTGATTGCAAGCCACAAGGCATGATCAAGCAAACCTTTCCTTGCCTGCAGAGGAAATAACTCTGGGCTATTCAGCATTTTGTTAAGCGTATTGATTTTCAGGCCAGCGGCTGCCAGTTCAATGGGGTGTTCACCAAAGTGGTTTTCGTAGTCTCCCAAACCCGCGGCTATCCATGCATTTAGCATTTGAAGAGCCTGTTCATCATTTTTTTCGCTAAGCCAGAATTCTAAAGCGTTGTATGAGTCCTCAACTTCCTCGTTCAATCTTGGTGAATATTTAAGAATTGCATCCAACACTCCCTTGTTGTTGATTGATTCTGCCTGTTCTTGAATCAAACGGGTGGCGACGTTCTGTGCAGCTTCAGCACTGCCCGGCAGATGGTCAAGCAATTCTGTGAGCACGTCCCCTCGGTTATTGAATATGCACTGTTGGTAGGCGTCGTTCACGAGTTGATTGTTGGGGTTTGGCATACCCAGCAAGTGGGTCCGCAGCTTGGGGTTGCAATCACCCAGTATGTCACTTAGCAAGGTGTTTTGAAGGCTGGTGTATTGAAGGTTGGGGTGACCTAGCTCATGGATTTGTTCAAAAGCCTCGATGATTTGTTGTGGCTGCTCAAGGCGCATCACAGCGGAGGCAGCCAAAAGCGATCGCGCTGAAACTGTGAAGTTTTGGACAAATGGCTCAAGCGCAGCCAACATTTTTTGCGCATCAGCCATCCCGCTGTGTGCGCAGATAAAAGCCGCCGAAACCATTAACTGGTCAGGTAAGTCGTTGCCAAGGGCGTAGTTGAAAGTGTCTTCGAATTCCGGTTGGTTGCGCAGTAACTCAACCAAGAAGTTCTGAACGTTTGCCCCTTTCAGTTGAGTACACGCATGGTTGATCTGGTCTTCGGTGACTGCATCCAGAGTGAGTAGCTCCGCTATGCGCTTGTTCGGGGGGCCTTCTTCGATCCATGTCCATGGCCCCCATTGACAAAGCTGGTCAGAGCCCGTCGCGTTTAATGCAAATCGCGCAACACGCCACTCTGGTCCCCTGGTTTGAAGTTCACGATCGGCTTTAAGTGTGTTTAAAAGATGCACAACCAAAAGCGTGGGGTTGGTGTGTATCTCGGGCGTAAAGGTGTCGTTCAATCTGAATATCACGTTTGGTTTTACTTCACCAAACGCATTGGCTAATTTGGGCAAAACCAACTCCACGGCATCCTTGAAAGAAGCTTGCTGGGCGGGTGTGAGTTTGGCTAACTCCTGACCGGCAAGGTCAAGGCCTTCTTGCGCGATAGCGCCCAATGTGTTGGGTATGCTCACCAACTGCCGAATTTTTTCAAATGCTTTGTTTCTTATATGCATGGGCACAGAATCAAAATATGTTTGCTTGCTCGCATAAACATCATCAAACTTTTGGGCTTGAAGCCCCAGTTGCGGTGCAAGCTCGTCCATCCAGGTTTTAACCATGTGAACTTCATTAACAGCGTAGTACCGGTTTGATTTAAATAAATCTGCTACCACTTCGCGGATTGCCTGTTGGGCTGTTACAAACCTCATTGTTTCGACCCGCTCTGGTAGTTTGGGAGGGAACAGCGCATGCTTCAGGGAGGTTGCGATCTCTTTGGTTTTTTGAATCAACCCAGGGCCGCAAATGTCCAGCTCAGCCTCGAGGTTTTGAAGAATAGGTATGCATAAACTAGCCGCATTGACAGGCACATGCTTTGGGTTTTGGTGGGCATACCGAAGCAGTGTGTCGATGTGCCTTAGTGATAAACAGGCATCTTCATACAGTGGTAACAAAGTGGGCGCACTGTGCCTCACGGTGCCCCCTTTGGGTTCAACAAGTTCAAGTTCATTAATTAGCGTGCTATAGCCTTTGTGCTCGATTCCGCTGTATTTCCCGGCTTGCAAACGTTTTAAGCAATCGATCATTTCCTGGGCAAAAGATTTGAATTCATCGCTCCGTTGGAATTGCTGCAGTGCGAGCTCGTAGCCAATACTTTGGTTTTCGGTGTTGATCAGGTACTTGCTCAGGTTTGGATGCTGGATGGCCGCCAGGATTGCCTCTGGGGTCTGTGGCGTGTCGCTTCGTCCAGCGCTGTTTGAGGTGTGTGGTATTTCGGCAGGATCCGCAGGGTGAGACGGTGAGCTAACTGTTGCGGCTACGTTGGGCATGGCATAGCGATATTGGTTGTCAACCCCACTGAGGGTCATAAACTGGAATATCGGTTCCCTTATTGCGTATCCTGGGTTACCTGCGTGATATACAATTCGAACAAATGTTTGGTATAAACAGGAGCAAACCCTTGGCCCCCATCCATGACCCCACCCTGCTAGAGGGCATCACCATACTCGATTTGTCACGCAACTTGCCTGGCCCGGCCACTACCCTGGCCCTGCAGCAAATGGGTGCAACCGTCATCAAGCTCGAACCCCCGCATGGCGACGACGCCAAAAGCATGCCCATGCTTTACCAAGCCTTGAACAGCAAAAAAACAATTGTCTCCGCCGATTTCCGCAGCCCCGAGGGCATACAGGTGCTCAAGGAGTACGCGGCGAAAGCCGATGTGGTGGTGGACGGCTTTCGCCCCGGCGTGATGGCCGACATGGGGTGTGGATACGACACCTTGCGCCAGCTCAACCCTCGCTTGGTGATGTGCTGCATCACCGGTTACGGGCAAGAAGGCCTTTTGGCCGAAAAAGCTGGGCACGACATCAATTACATGGCCTTAAGTGGTGTGCTGCATGGTTTGCAAACAGCACAGGGGGACATTCCGGTGCCAGCCGTGCAGTTTGGGGATTTGTTGGGCGGAACGGCGTACGCCGTGCAGGGCATTTTGGCTGCATTGCTGAAGGCCCAACGCACGGGGCAGGGCAGCTTCCTTGACATCTCGATGACCCACAACCTGTGGAAGCAAAACATCATGCCCGAGAGCATGGAGCAAATGTGGACCATGCTCACCGGCAAGCCGGCTCGCCATCAAGACGATCTGCTCAGTGGTGGCCTGGCCTGCTACAACGTCTACCAAACCGCCGATCAACGGCACCTGGCAGTGGGCTCGCTAGAGCACAAGTTTTGGAAGGCCGCTTGCGAAGCCATGGGCAAGCCCGAATGGAGCGCCGTGCACTGGAGCCGGGGCGCCATGCCTGGCACCCCTCAGGCCAAAGAAATGCTGGCCAATATGCAGGCCTTGATTGCCTCTCAGCCTTTGGCGCATTGGGAGCAGGTGTTTGCCAAGGTGGACGCGTGCGTGACGCCGGTGTTAAGCCGGGCGGAAGTGAAAGCCCGCGGCTTGCTGGCTTAGTTTTCAGGTCACCCAAAACACGGTATGGGTGGTTTGCTCGGCGCTTTGCTGCTGTAAATTTTCGGATGCTACCCCGCAAATCCAAGTTGCAAAAGCTTGGTAAATCGGGGTGAGTTGCCGATAATTTTGCGCATCTTACGTGATTCTTACCAAAACTTGCGCAAGAGTGTTATCGTTAGATTTGCCGGAAGTCTTATACAACACCAATAAATATCGAGCATTTAAAAATGCCTGGCCCGGGGAGACAGCACAGCGCCAGTTCGCATGGCATTCTCCATGGCCGCAGGCTCGGTTTACAGGAGATACATCACATGTCAGCACGTCCAGAAGACGCCCCCAACGTATCGCCAGACCAGTTCAACGGCTTTGTAAGCAAAGAGGCCCAAGAGCTGTTTGAGTCAAGGTACTGGACCAAACACTACCCTCCGGGCGTGTCTGCCGACATGCCCCCGCTGCGCTACACCAGCATGCTGCAGTTGGTTAACGAAAGCCTGAAAAAGTTTGCAGACCGCCCTGCGTTTGTAACCGCTGGCACTGAATTCACCTACCGGCAGGTGGACGACCTGTCGGACCAGTTTGCAGGTTATTTAAAGAGTGTTGGCGTAAAGCCGGGCGACGTGGTGGCCATCATGCTGCCCAACTGTGTGCAGTTCCCCGTGTGTTTTGTAGGCGCCATGAAGTTGGGCTGCACGCTGACCAATGTGAACCCGCTGTACACCGTGCGCGAATTGAATCACCAACTCAAAGATTCTGGCGCCACCACCATTGTGGTGTTCGAGAACTTTGGCAATACGCTGCAAAACGCACTGGAAGGCACCAAGGTTAAAAACATCGTGATTACCCAGTTGGGCGACCTGCTGGGTGGCCTGAAGGGTTGGATCATTAACTTCGTGATGCGCAAAATCAAGAAGATGGTGCCCGCATACAACCTGCCACAGGCTGTGCCTCTTAAAAAGGCCTTGGCCGCTGGCAAGGGCGTGGGCTTTGACCAGCCCAACCCCACGCTGGACGACGTGGCCTTGCTGCAATACACCGGCGGCACCACAGGTGTGTCCAAAGGCGCCATGTTGACCCAGCGCAACCTGATGAGCAACATGGAGCAGGGCTTGGCCTGGATGAGCGAAGCCATCGGCAAAGACCCCATCACCGTGGTCACCATGCTGCCGCTCTACCACATCTACGCTTTGGCTGTGAACTGCATGTTGTTCATGACCTTTGGTGCGCGCAACATCCTGATCGCCAACCCACGCGATGTGGGCACCGTGATGAAAGTGCTGCGCAAAGAAGAGTTCCACGTGATCACTGGCGTGAACACTTTGTTCAACGCGTTCTTGAACAACGCAGAATTCTGTGCACGCGATTTCTCGAAGCTGAAGTTCACCATGTCTGGCGGTATGGCCCTGCAGCAGCCCATCGCCGAGCGTTGGTACAAGGTCACGGGTTGCGCCATTTCTGAAGGCTTCGGCATGACCGAAACTTCCCCAGTGGTCACTGTGCCCCCTCTGCACGGCGAACAGCCCCCAGCCTTCCGCGGCAACGTGGGCATGCCCATTCCTGGCACCGATGTGCGCCTGAAGCTGGACAATGGCTTGTGGGGTGGTGTGGGTGACGTGGGTGAAATTTGCGTCAAAGGCCCGCAAGTGATGAAAGGCTACCTAAACCGCCCTGAAGAAACCGCCAAGACCATCGACAAAGATGGTTGGTTGGCCACGGGTGACATTGGCATCATGGACGAAAAAGGTTTCTTGAAGATTGTGGATCGCAAGAAAGACATGATCATCGTCAGCGGCTTTAATGTGTTCCCCAACGAGATTGAAGACGTGGTGGCTCAGCACCCAGGCGTGTTGGAATGCGGCGTGGTGGGCGTGCCTGACCCAGTGACCGGCGAAAAAGTAAAATTGGTGGTGGTGAAAAAAGACCCCAACATCACCAAGGAAGATTTGATCGCGCATTGCCGTCAAAACCTCACTGGCTACAAAATTCCGTCGTTTGTGGAATTCCGCGACGAACTGCCCAAAACGCCCGTGGGTAAAATTTTGCGCCGCGAGTTGCGCGACAAACCTGCAGCCTAAGCCGTTTCGGTTCAGGCAACAAAAAACCCGGTTGATTGCTCAACCGGGTTTTTTTACGCCTGTAAACGCTGTGTTAATTGCGCACGTACATTTCAACGCGGCGGTTTTGCGCACGGCCTGCCTCTGTGTCATTGCTGGCCACCGGGAAGCGCTCACCCAAACCGGCTGCGGTTAAGCGAGAAGGGGAGATGCCCTTGCCGGTCAGGAAGCTGGTCACAGACTGCGCACGGCGCACTGACAAATCCTGGTTATACTCATCGCTGCCCACACTGTCGGTGTAACCAATCACGCACACAATCGTATTGGGGTTGTCGCGCAGGGTGGCCGCAATTTGGTCCAATGTGCCCGCAAACTGGGGCTTAATGGCGGTTTTATTGGTGTCAAACAAAGCGGCTCCGGGAATGTCCAGCATCACCGAGCCGTCGCGTTGTTCGCGCACTGCAATTTGGCTGCCCACCAAATAACCAAACAGCCCACCCAGAGCAGCGCCACGCACGGTGTCTTTGCCGTCAATGCTGTTGCCAACAATGGCACCACCAATGGCGCCCACAGCGGTGCCGATGGCAGTTTTGGTGTGGTCCACCTTGCGCTCGGGCGCGATTGGGCAGCCAGCCACGGCCACGGGTGAGCCTGGCGCTGGTTGCGCGGGGGCCTGGGGTTGTTGAATTACATTGGCGCAGCCGGCAGCCAGCAAAGCCAGGGCCAGCGCAGAAGGTGTAGCAAATTTCATGAGCATCGTCCTCAAGTGTTATTCTCAAACGGTTTGCATGTGTGTTTCATTGTAACGTCCATGCCAAACATGGGTTGACTATGTAAACGTCATGATCCAAAAACTCCCGAGGTTACATGCTTAAATCCCTCACCATCTTGTTGGCATTCCAGGCTCTGGGCGAGTTGCTCAGCTTTGCATTTTTGCCCCTCATCCCGGGCCCGGTTCTGGGTTTAATTGCCTTGCTTTTGTTTTTTGTGATCAATAAAGGGGTGCCCGAGGGCATTGCCGGCACGGCGAATGTGTTTACCTCCAATTTGGGTTTGCTGTTTGTGCCAGCGGCGGTGGGGGTGGTGGTGTTTTGGCCAGTGTTGGCCCAGTACGGCTTGGTGATTCTGCTCACCTTGCTGGTGAGCGTGGTGTTCACCCTGGCTGGGTCCGCTTACTTGCTAGATCGTCTGGCGGCGCGTTTTATGCCCGGCTCGGTGACTCAAAGTGACGAGCCTGGACAACACCCATGAACAATTCGCCCCGCGCACTGGCCGACCTGCCAGAAATTTGGGTTTACCTTAGTGGCAACCCCCTAACATCCCTGTTCCTCACTTTGTTGGCCTACCAAGTGGGCCTGTGGTGTTACAAAAAAACCGGCCAACTTCCTTTTGCCAACCCGGTGCTCATTGCCGTGGCACTGCTGGCCATTTTTTTGCAAGTCACAGGCTTGAACTACCAGCAATACTTTGAAGGTGCGCAGTTCGTGCACTTTCTGTTGGGTACGGCCACGGTGGCTTTGGCTGTGCCCATTTACCAAGGCTTAACGGCCGTCAAGGGTCAGGCCTTGCGCACCCTGGCCTTGCTGAGCGTGGTGTTGTTGGTGGGGGGAGGGCTTTCTATTGCCAGCGCACTGGGCACCGCCCATTTGCTTGGGGCTGACCTGGATATTATTCAAAGCCTGTGGGCCAAGTCGGTCACCGCGCCCATCGCCATGGGGGTCAGTGAGCGGGTGGGGGCATCGCCCACGCTCACCGCACTGTTTGCCATTGTGACGGGTATTCTGGGCGCGGCGGTGGTTACGCCGCTTTTCAATGCCATGGGTTTGAAGCGTTGGTGGGTGCGCGGCTTTACCTTGGGGCTGGCCGCGCATGGCATTGGCACGGCGCGCGCGTTTTCAGTGAACCCGGAGGCTGGGCGCTACGCCAGCTTGGGCATGGGCTTGCATGGCATTTTAGGGGCTGTGCTCATTCCTTGGGTGTTTGGTTTTTTTGCTTAGTACACATGCGTATTAAAAACAGGCCGCCCAAGCTGCCGCAAACACCGCCCGCATGTCAGGGCTGAAGTAAGCGCTGCCCGCCAGCAACGTCGCCAACACCAGCAGCACGGCCACCCAGGCAGGCATCAGTGGTTTGCCTGCGGTGGCCTGTGGATCATGTTTAGGTGGCTGGTGCAATGGCATGTTGGGGTTTGGCGCTTTGTTCCTTAATGGGCCAGTTTATCAAAGCAGCCAGCACACTCAAAGCCACGCACACCCACCAGGCAATGGTGTAGCTGCCCGTGGTGTCGTAAAGCCAGCCGCCGGCCCAGCCACCCACAAACGCGCCCAATTGGTGAAACAAAAACACCAAACCACCCAGCATGGCCAGGTTGTTTACGCCAAACATGCTTGACACGGTGCCCGTGGTGAGCGGCACAGTAGACAACCACAACACACCCATGCCTGCCGCAAACAGGTAAACGCTCCACTCGCTCAAAGGCAACAACACAAAGGCAATCACCAACACGCCCCGTAGGCCATAAATGGCGCTCAGCACCATGGGTTTGCGGAACTTGCCACCCAGCAGGCCTGCAAGGTAACTGCCTAAAATATTGAAGAGCCCGATCAAGGCCAGCGCTGCGCTGCCCGCGCTGGCAGAAATGCCTTGGTCTTGAATATAGCTTGGCAGGTGAATGTTGATGAAAATAATCTGAAACCCGCACACAAAGTAACCCACGCTCAGCATTAAAAACGCCTTGTGCTTCAGGGCCTCGCCCAAGGCGGCCCACATGCCTTGCTCGGGGGGCTGGCTGGCCACGGCTGCCGTGGCCACTGTGCTGGGTTGGGGTGTTGTTGCCGCAGGGGTCATGCCTTTGCCCGGCTTTAATTTGCGCTTAAGCAAAGGGTAGGCCAATAAGGCGATGAGGCTGGCAAAACAGGCCAACACCACCAGGGCGGATGACCAGCCCATGCGGTTGATTAAATACAAACCGCCGGGCAAAAAGGCAAACTGCCCCAGTGAGCCCAAGGCCATGGAAATGCCCATGGCCATGCTGCGCTTTTCGGGGGGCATGGCGCGGCTAACCGCTCCAAACACCACAGGGAATGTGGTGCCGCTCAAACCCAAACCAATCAATATGCCGGCACTGAAAGTAAGCATGCTGGGGGTTTGGGCGTCTGCCATCAGGTACAAGCCCACGGTGTAGAGCACCGCACCGCCAATCATCGTAAGCGCAGCGCCAAAGCGATCGGCCAGCCGCCCAACGAAAGGTTGCGCCAGGCCCCACACCAGGTTTTGCAAGGCAATTGAAAAGGCAAACACCTCGCGGCCCCATTCATTGCTCACACTCATGGGTTGCAAAAACAGCCCGAATGAGTGCCGAATGCCCAGCGAAATGGTCATGATAAAAGCCCCGCACCACAACACGGTGAGCGGGGAAACAGGCTTATACGAGCTGGCTTGGGTCATGAGTGGGTGCGTGGGGTTAGGCCCCAATTATGGTTTGATGTAAGCAAAACCCTGTTGGGTTTGAAGGTCGGCAATGCGCACCACCCCTGAGGGAGTGAACTCCGCGTCCAGAATGAACTGATCCCGCTTCAAATTGCGGTTTTTCAGGGTGATCTCGCAAATCTCGAATCGAACCCCGCGCGCGCTCAAAGCGTTCACCAAAGGCGCATAGGCTGTACCGGTTTTTTCATGCTTGGCGCCTTCCATCAGGTAATCCACGCCTGTGGAGTGGTTCACGACGATGATGGTGGTCTTTGGAGCCACATCCAGGTGGTTGCGCAAGTTGCGTAAGGCGCTAAGGGCTTGGCCATCGGTATCGTTGATGTGGTAGACCACCTTGGAGGTGATGTCTTGCGTGTGCATGCGCACAGCGGCTACGGCTTCTTGCGCACTGGCAGTTGGGCCAAAGGCCAGGCCCAAGCTGGCACCCAGCAGCAAGGCTTGAAGTTTGATGGCTTTCATTGTGTCCTCCTGTTTTAAAACGGCTAACCCTACCTTGATACCACAAACAGGTGGGGTGAAATGGCTGACTCCTTCGAGGGATGTGTTAGCCGGTTAACTTGCGGATACTCAACCCTACCGAGTAACAAGGTTGGAAGGGGAGCATGGTGTCACAAGCCAAATCTAGCACCGCAACACGCACCAGGAAAATTGGTGTTTACGCGGCGTTACTGTCTGCGCTTTCTGCCTGTGCGCCTTTGCGCCCTTGGGTGGACACGCAGGCGTTCAAAGACAAAATCAAAACGCCTGAAATCAATGTGGCCAACCAAACCGCCTCCCAACTCACCCTGCCCATTGAGCGTTTGCCCTCCGATACGTTCTGGGTCAGGCCGCAAGCATCTCAGGGCGTGCTTCCTGACCGGCAGGTGAATGCTTTGTCAGTCACCGAGCGTGGCTTGTTTGATGTGCTGCAGATCATTTTTGATAACACCAATGTGCCCCTTAGTTTTGAGGGTGGGGCCGATGCTGCCTCACGCTATGGCGTGGTGACCTTGAATAATTTAAGCGGCAGTTTGCCCGAGGTCATGAACAAGCTCGGTGAAATCATGGGCTTTTTTTGGACGGTGAGCGACACGGGTGTGTTGCGCATCATGCCCGAGCAGCAGTTTGTGGTCACCATGCCACCAGTGATCAACGAGGACAGCATGGCAGGCATCACCAACACCATGCAGTATTTGGGTGCGCGCGATGTGTACCTAGATCGAATCAATCGCTCGCTGGTGTTCCGGGCCAACCGTCGAGCCTTGCAAGACATTCAGGCCTACCTGGACCGCGCCCGCGCCACCCGTTCACTGATCGTGTACGACATGAATGTGCTGCAAGTGGACCTCAATGACAGCGCCAACATGGGGGTGCGTTGGGAGCAATACAAACAAGGCACTGGTTTAAACACTGCGCAAGATTCCAGCCTGGGTGGAGCCTCCAGTGTGGCCGATCGAATTACCCAGCTTTCACGCACCGGCACGGGCATAGAGACGCTGATTTTTGGCGAGAATTTCTCTGCCAATTTTTTAATTGATTTTTTAAAAACCCAAGGCGATGTCAAAACGCTCAGCCAACCCAAAATTGGCTTGATGAATGGTAGCAACGGCAACATTCGCGTGGGCCAGTCCACCACTTTTGTATCGCGGGTGGGCTCACAAATTGTCAATGGTGTGGCGCAGTCTACGGCAGATACACAAAACCTCCGCACTGGCTTGGAAGTGTCGCTCACCGGCGAAACCCACGACGCCACCATTTACACGCGCATCAATATTTCTATCACCGAGCTGCTGGCGCTTAAAAAATTCACGGCATTGGGCGTGGACTTGAATCTGCCCGAGGTGGCCGACCGTGAACTTAAAACCCAAGTGCGTTGCCGCCCTGGCGACACCATCTTGCTGGGGGGCATCACCGTGTCGCGCGCTCAAAACGATTTCATCAATGGTTTGGGTACACGCAGCAAGTCAGAAAGTGCCAAGCAAACCGAACTCGTGATCACCATACGGCCGCGTCTGTTGATGTTCGACGACGTGGCCAGCGCCGAGCGCATGCGCCAAGAAAAGCCAGAGCAGCTGCAAGCGCCAACTCAGGGGCAAAAGCCCGCCACCATTCTAGAGCCAGTGGCTTCGGTGGCTGGCCCCACACCCAAGGCCAGCTTGCCCTTGCGTTTAAGCACGCAATTGGCTGCGCCCGCTGAGCCCGTTCAAATGATCTCAAAACTGGTGGGGGCACCATGAGTACGTTAAAAATAGGCGTGGCGGTGTTGCTCATGGGCATTGGCATGGGCTCGGCGGCACAACAAAATATTGCCAACCCCCTCATCCGCCCTGCCTCGGTGCTGCAGCAGCCAGCCAATACACAAGCACAGCAAGGTGGAGCCCCTTCTGCACCGGCAAGCCCGGACAATGCCGAGGAATTGCAGCGCCAGGCCGAGCGAAGAATCACCCAAGAGGACCTCAACATTCGTCAACAACGACTGAATTCACCCGTGGTGCCTCAGCCCTTGGTTGCCATGTTTTCCGGGATGCAAGTCACTGCATTGGTTCAGGGGTCTGTGGTGCTTCGCAGGGTGGAAACCGACATCGCAGCAGGCGCGGTTCGAACCAGTTCGCCAGCGGCCAACAACAATCCTCAAGCCGCGCAAGCAAGCGCCGCAGCAGAGGCCCCGCGCTTGGTGTCGCGCTCAACCGCCGCATTGCGCTTGAGGGTTGGGCAGACCATGAACCTCAATGGCTATGCAGTCAGGGCGCGGGTGAGTGGCCAAGAGGTGTCGGTGGATTGGCTAAGCGATGCAGGCCAGTGGACCAATGTGTACTTTGGTGCATTGGAGTCCAGCCATGGCGGCGTGCCCCAGGTGCCCAGCGACTCGCAGTTGATCGAACCTGACACCCCGGCATTTGACCACCTGGTTCCCGTGTTGCGCAGCCGAACATTCTCCGCCAATGGCCCAGCAGGTGGCGGAACACCTGGTGGTTTTGGGGGAGGTGGATTGGGTGGTGGCTTTCCCGGTGGTGGCGGGGCCGGTGGGTTTCCCGGGGCATCTCAGCCCGGGTTTGGCACGGGTTTCCCAAACTAAGGTGGCGGCATGAAAGCAAGCACTCAAGATTTGTTGCAGGCTGGCTTGGATGAGGGGCAAATCAGCATTCTGCGCCTGCAACACAGCCATCTGCGTAGCGAAGGGCGCCCAGCAGAGCTCACCAAGCTTGCCATGCGCTCCCGCTTCGTAGGTGTGGAGTCGCTTGAACAAACCACGGATGCTTCAGAGGGGGGGGAGTCCATCTCGGATTCCTACAAGCTACAAACAATTATTCCGCTGGACCTGTGCAAAAGATTTTTGTGTGTTCCATTGGAATACACCAAAGGCATTTTGTACCTGCGTTGCGCGCAGCCACTGAATGAAAGCCAGCGCAAGCGGATTGTGGAGCTTTTGGCTCCCCGGGTAAAAGTGCTGCAAATTTTGCCGGCCAGCCGGCAAGAAATTAGCGAAGTGCTCAACCGCATTGAACAATCGGGTTCGGTGGGCGGGCTGATTGCAGCCATGAAGCAAGATGGCCTGGATGCTGGGCGCCTGCGTAGCCTGGTGTATGCCGTACTCAAAGAGGCCTTGTCACTGCGTGCCAGCGACATTCACCTGGCCCGAAAAAGCGACCCCGATGCCTGGATTGCCTACCGGGTGGATTCACAAATTCGACAGATGCATTTGTTGCCCGAGTTGCTGATGCAGTCTTTGGTGGCTCGTATCAAGATTGAAGCGGGCATGGATGCCTCAAATAGCCGAACCGCGCAGGATGGCCGCATCGCCCTGGACCACGAAGGCCGTGTGGTTGATTTTCGAATTTCAACCCAGCCGTTGGTGGATGGCGAGTCAGTGGTGCTGCGCGCACTGGATGCATCGCTGCTGCCCAGCTTGGGCGCTTTGTTTCCGGCCCAGCCCGAGATGGTTGATCTGGTGCGCGGAATCACCGCGCAAAGCGGCAAAGTGGGCGGCATCGTGTTGATCTCGGGTGCGACAGGTTCTGGCAAAAGCACCACCCAATACACGATGGCCTGTGGCTTTCGCCGTGACAGCATGAACGTCATCACGGTGGAAGACCCGGTGGAGTACATTCTTCCCTTTGCCAAGCAAATTCAGCTGCAAGCCTTGATCAAACAGCGCGCCATTGAACTGGAGCGCTCCATTTTGAGGCAAGACCCAGACATTCTAATATTTGGGGAAATTCGCGACGCCGACTCAGCCCGTGCCGCCTTGGCTTTTGCTGAGAGCGGTCACACAGTAATTACCACCTTGCATGCAAACGGTGTGGTGCAGGTGCCTGAGCGGTTTTTGTCTTTGGTGGATGTGCATCACCGAAATGACGCCGAGTTTTTGCTGGCCCATTTTTTAAAAGTGATCATTCACCAGCGGCTGATTCGCCGTTTGTGTGTGTGTGCAGTGCCGCTTTCTGAACCCGAATTTGAGCACTGTGATTTGCAAATGCAGCGCGCCACCGGCGGGTTGATCAATGCAAGCCCGGGTATGAAAAAGGCAGTGGGTTGCCCTCGGTGCAATGGCACAGGCTACAGCGGACGTGTGGTGGCCCACGAAACCCTCAAAGTGATCGACAACGATGATGGTCGCGCCAGGTTTGTACATGCTTTCAAGCAGGGCGATTTGGTGTTGCCGTGCAATTTGAATGCAGAGCATGGTGTACACCATGTCAGCCGACTGCAAACCTATGATGTGCTGCTCAAGCATGGCGTAGTCGATTGGCCCACGGTGCGACTGGCCATGGGCGTGGGGGCAGACGCATGAGCATTTCCAACTTCCGTGTGTTGTATTTGGCACCCCAAATGTTGGACGCCACGGCTCGCCCCGACGAAAGGCTTGCCGGTTACTTCAGGCACGAGCTGGTGATCGCGGCCACTCGCCAGCGCGACGCCATTTTGCACGTGGCCGAACGCGGTGGGGTGGTGCTGGACATTCTGGAAATTTCTCCCAAAAGCCCTTGGAAGAAACTCTTTGGTGGCAAGGTCAGCCGAGGCTATAAACAAAAGTTTCTTCATGCCATTGCGTTCAACGTGCGTTCGGGTTTGTCGCCCGAACGCTCCTTGGAACAAGTGATTCTTGGCGAGCTTGGCGAGCAGCGCGTGGCCCTCAATCAGTCGCTGAATGCGTTGCGCCAAGGCCATGGCTTTGTTCAATCCCTGGAACTGCTGGGCTGGTTCGACGACTCCACGCTGGCTGTATTAAGGGCTGGCGAGGCCGCCGGCCAGCTGAGCCAATCGCTGGAAACCGCAGTGAGCTTTTACGAAAAGGGCTCTGCCACCTTGAAGCTGATGTTTGGCGCTGTGGCCTGGACAGCATTGGATTTGGTCACCAATCGTCACGGCTCATTTTTACAAACGTGCCGTCGCGGGTAATGCCAGCATTGTTCACCAACACACTCACGGTGCCGTGCTCGGCTTTCACTTTTTCAAAGGCCTCTACCGTGCTA
>NZ_CAXQZX010000061.1:0-12411 GCF_964228395.1 Limnobacter sp. | reverse complement strand
GGGACAAGAAGGGATACACGGGCTGATCCCAGGCCAAGGGGTCGGAGCCACCCCGGCCCAAAAGCGCGGCGCACAGCACTCCAAAGGGCTGAATCCAGGCCCAGTGGCCTGTGCCAACCCGGCACCAAGGCGCTTTTCGATCAGGCCACCTGCCCTACCATCAAGACCTTCGAATCACGCTCTGCCAACACCTCAAATGCGCGAGCACCATTCACATCCGCATGCTTAAGCACCACACCCGACGGCAAAAACACGGGCTGCTTAAAAGACAAAGCAAAAGACGTCGCAGGCTTGCCCAACTGCGGCTCCAGCAAGCTCAGCGATTTGGCCGCGGTCCACATGCCATGCGCAATGGCTTGCTTAAAGCCGAACATTTTGGCTGTTTGGGCGTACAAATGAATGGGGTTGTAATCGTTGGAGACCTTCGCATACTTGCGCCCCTGGCTCTCGGGCACTTTGATCCCGATGTATTGCGCGCCAATCGCATTCAAGCCTTCAGCAGGCGCGGGTTTGCCCGCTGGCTTTGGCATGCCTTTAACACGGCACAAAATGCTCATCGTGCCACGCCAGTGCACTTCATCGTCCTTCAAAAACTCGGTGTGCACATCAAACTCCAAGCCTTGCGGAATGGTTCGAGTGTCACCAATCTTTACGACCACATCGTAGGCCGTGCTGTACTCCAGAGGCTTGATCAACTCGATCGAATTGTGCAAATGCACCATGCCCAACATGGGCATGGGGTGCTCTGGGCGGCTCATCAAATACATATGCAAAGGCGATGCAATCACCTGGGGCGCGGTCAGCGAAATGTAGTCTTCGCCAAAACCGCACACCTGGTTGTAGGCGCGAACCCACTCACGGTCCAAATACACCTTTTTAACCCGCGCACCCAGGCGTGGCGCCTCGGTGTCAGGTTTGGGCTTTTTGCCAGACGTGGGGGCAGCCTTCAGCAACAGGGCCTTGCCGTTCGGAAGTTCTGGCAGCTCATAAAACTTGGCCGCCGCTTTCAAGCTGTCGTTCGCGCTCATGGATTATTTCTCCAGGATTGCTGTTACACCAATGCCACCGGCCGCGCACACAGAGATCAAACCGCGGCCGCTGCCTTTTTGGTTCAACAGTTTGGCCAAGGTGCCCACAATACGACCACCCGTGGCTGCAAAAGGATGACCCACAGCCAGCGAGCCGCCCTTCACGTTCATTTTGCTGCGGTCAATGCTGCCCAAGGGCGCATTCAAGCCCAGCTTTTCCTTGCAGAACTTGGGATCTTCCCAAGCTTTCAATGTGCACAGCACCTGGGCAGCAAACGCTTCGTGAATTTCATAGAAATCGAAATCCTGCAGCTTCAGGCCAGCCTTTTTCAACATGCGGGGAACGGCGTAAGCGGGCGCCATCAACAAGCCTTCTTTGCCAGACACAAAGTCAACACCCACGGTTTCGCAGAAGGTGAGGTAAGCCAAGGGCTCAATGCCACGGGCCTTGGCCCACTCTTCAGAGGCCAACAACACAGCAGAAGCGCCATCCGTCAACGGTGTGGAGTTGCCTGCAGTCATGGTGCCCTTGCCGCTCTTGCGGTCAAATGCTGGCTTCAAGCCCTGCAGCTTTTCGATGGAAGAATCTGCACGCAGGTTGTTGTCTCGGCTCAGGCCGTTGAATGGCACCACCAGGTCATCAAAGAATCCTTCTTCGTAAGCCTTGGCCGCCTTCAGGTGACTGCTAACAGCCAGCTCGTCTTGATCCTCGCGCGTAATGCCCCAGGTCTGGGCCATCACTTCGCAGTGCGCACCCATGCTCATCTTCGTGCGTGGCTCAGCATTGGCTGGTGGCAAAGGGGCCAGGTGCTTGGGGCGAATCTTCAACAGTGCGGCCAACTTGCCCTTGGTGTCACGGGCGCGGTTGGCTTCCAGCAAAATTTTGCGCAAACCTTCGCTCACCGCAATGGGCGCATCCGTGGTGGTATCTACACCACCTGCCATGCCCACTTCAATTTGGCCCAGCGCAATTTTGTTGGCCACCACAATGGCGGCTTCCAAGCCTGTGCCACACGCTTGTTGAATGTCAAATGCGGGGGTCATTGGGCTTAGGCCAGAGCCCAGCACCGATTCACGGCACAGGTTGAAATCGCGGCTGTGCTTTACAACTGCACCGGCCACCACATCGCCCAACTCTTCGCCGTGCAATTGAAATTTGTCCACCACCCCGCGGAATGCAGCGGTCAACATGTCCTGGTTGGACTTGCCAATATAGGCCGTATTGGAACGGGCAAAAGGAATGCGTGAACCGCCCAGGATTGCTACGCGACGTCCGTGTTTCATTCGTGTTCTCCTAAAAATTATTCTGTTTGATTTATGCGCCAACCAGGTTCTGGCCACACACGCGCAGGGTTGCGCCATTTACACCGGCAGCCAATGGGCTGGCCATAAAAGTCACTGCTTCGGCGATGTCCACCGGCAAGCCACCCTGCGACAGGGACGACAAGCGGCGAGCCACTTCACGAGTGACCACGGGAATGGCCGCCGTCATTTGGGTTTCAATAAAGCCAGGGGCGATTGCATTGATGGCAATCCCTTTGCCGCTCAATTCTTTGGCCATGGCATCCACATAGCCAATCACTGCGCTCTTGGTGGCCGCATAGTTGGTTTGGCCAGCGTTGCCGGCAATGCCACCAATCGACGAAATGCAAACAATGCGCGCGTTCTCGGCCAAGCCGTCTTGCAGCAGTTGCTCGTTGCAACGAACGATCGCACCCAGATTCACATCCAGCACCATGTCCCACAGGTGGGCAGCCATGTTGCGCAGCATTTTGTCGCGGGTAATACCCGCGTTGTGAACGATGATGTCAATACCACCGCCTTTTTGTTTGGCCACCGCTGCCAGCTTTTTGCCAGCATCTGCATCGGTGATGTCCAGTGGGCAAGCCACGCCGCCAATGGCGCTCATGGTGGCGCCCAAAGTGCTTTCATCAGCCGGGCGGTCCACACCGATTACAGTGGCGCCTTCGCGGGCCAACACCTCGGCAATTGCAGCACCAATGCCGCGCGCAGCACCTGTCACCACAGCCAGTTTGCCGGTCAAGGGCTTTTCTACAAATGCAGCGGGCTTCACGCCCTTGGGGGCGCCCACCACGGGCAACACCTGCCCGGTTACGAAGGCTGAGTGCGGGCTCAAGAAAAAGCGCAGCGCGCCTTCAATGCCAGCTTCCGCACCTGCTTTTACCTGAATCAGGTTGGCGGTGGTGCCATTTTTGCCGCTTTCTTTGGCCAGGCTACGAATAAAACCAGGCAAGGAATACTGCGCAGTTTCGGCCACAGCATCTTTGCCATCGCCGCGTGGGCGACCAATCACAACAATGCGGCTGTTCGACGGCACTTTGCGCAAACGTGGATTAAAAAAGTCATACAGCAGGCGCAGGTCAGCCACCGTGTTGGCACCCGTCACGTCCAGCACATACACCTTCTCGGGTGCACCGCTGTCCGCCTGTGAAATGCCCACGTCCACCTTGGCTTTTGCAGCCGCTTGCTTAATGCCATCCAGGCCTGCCAAATCAGACGACACCTTGATGGCAGCGCCCATGTTGTCAAGGCTTTTCACCACAGCGGTGGCCACAGCGCCATACGCACTGGAGCCCACCAGCGCATTTACACCAGCCAGGCTTTTCTCTGTGTAGCCGGTGGTGGCGCGTTTCAGCATGGGGGGCACGGGCAAGCCCAGCGCAGCGGCAAGTTGTTTACCA
Organism: Limnobacter sp.; assembly: GCF_964228395.1. Classification (GTDB taxonomy): domain Bacteria; phylum Pseudomonadota; class Gammaproteobacteria; order Burkholderiales; family Burkholderiaceae_B; genus Limnobacter. Next base: position 8,681 of record NZ_CAXQZX010000061.1, on the reverse strand, counting down.
GTGGAGGTGTGGACAAACTCGAGAATTTTGTCAGCCATGTGTCTCGTCCTTTTTGGGTCTAGGTGTGATTGCTTTGGCCTAAGGATAGCCCAGTGCACTCATGTTACTGTTGCGTAACTTCGGAGTGTATAGAAACTTGTCCAGAAAATCGTAGAGGGCTTTCTCTAACCAAAAGCCCTTTCACAGCGGCTCCATTAGGCCGGGAAGCGCGTGGGCTCCGCCCCTGGCGCCCACAGGGGCAATTTGGGCATGGCGTTGGCCAGCCAGTCTGAATTCAAAAAACGGTACAACCACGCCTGCACGTGTTCAAACCCGGAGGCCCCATCAAACCAAGCCTCGTCTGCAATCCTGAACTGGCGAACAAATGGCAACACTGCGCAGTCTGCTGCGCTGGGTTGGCCGCCCAGCAAATATGGGCTGTTGCAGGTCTGCCCCATGTTCTGTAATTGCACATCCCACTGCTTCAACATGTTCACACAGGCTTCACGGTGGGGCAAAGGGTCGCAGTCGTTGTAGCGGTTGGGGTACTTGTAGCGATCCAAATGGTGCTTAAAAGGCCCATCCAGCGTGCTGACCCAAGCGTTGATTTGTTGCTGCTGCTCTGCCGTGGGCCGCAGCCAGGCATCGGGGTAATGTTGCTGCAGGGCCCATTGCATCACCTCCAGGCTTTCGTCAATCACGGTGCCATCTTGCAACCACAACACAGGCACCGTCCCTTTGGGGGAAATCTCCAACATGTGGGCGGGCTTGTCGCGCAACACCAACTCACGGGCTTCAACCTGCAAACCTGCGGCCACAATGGCCAACCGCGCTCGCATGGCATAAGGGCACCGCCTGAAGGTGTACAACACCGGCAAGCCCAGGGCATGCTCCACCCCCGCCCCCATCAAACTTCAGCCCCCAGTGCAGATTCATCCGCAGGTTTTGCGGGCATTTTTCGCCCGATGTGGCGCTCGTTGCGAGCCTTGGCCAGTTGAATTTGCTTTTGTCGCTCGGCAAAGCGTTGTTTTTGATCCTCGGTGAGCGCGTCGTAGCAATGTGGGCAACCCACGCCCTGAATGTACTTGTCGCTTTGTTTTTCCGCCTCGGTGATGGGCATCCGGCAGGCATGGCACAGGTCATATTCGCCAACCTGCAGGCCATGCTTGACCGACACCCGCTGGTCAAACACAAAGCACTCGCCCTTCCAAAGGCTCTGCTCCTCGGGCACTTCTTCAAGGTATTTCAAAATGCCTCCCTCCAGGTGGTACACCTCTTCAAACCCCTGCTCCAGCATGTAGGCCGTTGCCTTTTCGCAGCGAATACCGCCCGTGCAAAACATGGCAATCTTTTTGGGGCGACGATCGTCAGGAAGGTTCTTCAGGTTTTGTTCCACCCATTGCGGGAACTGCCTAAACGTGGTGGTGGCTGGGTCTACCGCACCTTCAAACGTGCCGATTGCGTATTCATAGTTGTTGCGGGTATCGATCACCAAGGTATCTGGGTCTTGGATGAGCGAATTCCACTCCGAGGGTTTGACATAGCGCCCCACCAGCCGGTTGGGATCGATCCCATTGACACCCATGGTCACGATCTCGCGCTTCAACTTCACCTTCAAGCGGATAAAAGCCTGCTCTGGCGCGATGGAATATTTTGGCGCAAGGTCCGCAAACTCCGACATGGCCCACAAGTGCTGCATCAAATTGACCACCCCTTCTCGCGGCCCACTCACCGTGCCATTGATGCCCTCGGTGGCCAACAGCAATGTGCCCACAATCTGATTGCGCAGGCAAACCTCCTCCAACTGCGGCTTCAAGGCCTCAAAATTTGGCAAACTCACAAACTTATACAGGGCAGCAACCACGAACTGGTCTGTTTCCGGAATGGCACTGGCGTTCATCAACATTCTGTTTTTCAAGGGTTTATAAGCTAGCCTGCTATTGTACTCGACTGGCCGGGGTTTCCCAACGCCAGCCAAACACCGGGCACGGCCTGGCTTTGGTAGACTGTTCCCAAGCCCGCTTGGGTGCACTCAATAATAAAAATCATGAATGCTCTATGGATCCTGGTGTTGCTCATCGTGTTGTCTGGGTTTTTTGCCCTGGCAGAAATGGCTTTGGCGTCCAGCAAGCGATCAAAACTTCAAGCCATGGCCGACGCTGGCAACAACAATGCCAAACTGGCCTTGAACATTGTCGACAACCCAAGCCGCCTTCTGGCTGCCACTCAAACCGGCATCACAGCCGCCGCCCTGCTCATGGGCGTGTACGGCGAATCGGCACTGTCCGCCATTTTTAGCAGCAGCATTCTGGCGTATTTCCCAAATTTACAGGCCTCCACGGCCGACTCCCTCGCCTTTTGGGTCACCATAGCGCTGGTCACAGGCGTGTCAATTATTTTGGGCGAAATCGTGCCCAAACGAATTGCAATCGCCAACCCGGAGGTGGTGGCCGCATTTTGTGCGCCGCTGATGTCTTTGTTCATCAAAGTCATGCGGCCCGCCATTGCCCTGCTGTCCAAAGGGGCCGACCTGGTGCTAAAACTGATGCCATTCAAAGCCGCCCCCGCGGTAAGCAGTGTTGAAGACATCCTGGCCTTTTTGCACGAAAGCGAACAGGCCGGATCCCTGGCCCCCGAAGAGACCCACCTCATGGGCAACGTGCTCCGGCTGGAAGATCGCCGCCTGGCCCATGTCATGACCCCTATGAGCGACATCGCCTACATTGACCTGCACGCCCCCCGCGAAGACAACCTTCGCCTGCTGCGCGAGGCCCCTCACTCCATGCTGCCGGTGTGCAAAGGCAATCTGCAACAAATCATCGGCGTGGCAGAAAGCCACGACATCTTGCAAGCCGCCATGGAGGGCGAAATTGACTTTGCCGAAATTCCACTGGATAGCGCACTTTACGTGCCAGCGTCTCTCACCCTGGTTGACCTGTTGCGCACATTCCGCCAGCAGAAAAAAACCTTCGCCTTTGTGGTCAGTGAATTTGGGATGACCGAGGGCATAGTCACCATCGACGATGTGCTGCAAAGTGTGGTGGGCGACATGATGCCGCTTCTGGATAGCCCAGACGAAGCCTTGGCCGTAAAACGCGATGATGGCTCATGGCTTTTGGACGGCCTGCTCGCCATCGACGAAATGAAACTTAAGCTGGGCCTGCGCGAGCTACCCCACGAAGACTTGGGCAATTACCACACGGTGGGTGGATTCGTGTTGGCCTCGCTGGGTCGCATTCCCAAAAAAACCGAAAAATTCACCTGGGGTCATTGGCAGTTTGAAGTGGTGGATGTGGACCGAAATCGGGTGGACCAAGTGCTGGCCACCCCCAGCCGACCCAACAGCGAACAGCACTAATTCTTAATATCTGCGTGTGATCGCCAGTGTCGCTTTGGCCTGCAGCTCGGCTGTTAATTGAGACAAGGCCCAACGGACCAACCCCACCGTCAGTTGATCAGCCGCTCCAGACGATGCTCGACCCAAAAACTTCATGATGGCCCGAATAATTGACTTGGCTTCTTCTTTCATCACGAATGACTGGGTCGCGCAAACAATCAGCATTTCGGCCAGCCTGTCCATGGCTTCAGCACAACCATCAAAAAATCGTTGTGTGGTGAGCAAGGCCCCTTGGGATATTTTGCTGCAAAGCAAATAGATCGCCTGTCCAATCAGGACGAGTAACTGACCGTTAAACAACAAAGCCGTACCCAAGATTTTTATTGAATCGTCGAGCGATTCGTTCAAAGCACCCACGTTAACAATTGGATGCTTTAAATCAGCCCAACTTTTAGCGGGGTTATTCATCGGCACTGCATAACCAGGCTTGCTGGGGTCGGTGGAGTGGGATTCAAAATTAATCAATGTTCCGCCGGCATGGGTGATGTATGTGTCCTCTTTAACCGCGGCATGGCAAAACGGAAATACAGGCACCATCGCAACCGGATCAAAACGATTGGCCACGCGATACACCCTTCCCCTCAGTTTTGATTCCAGATCTTTGGCAAATGGATACAAGCCCACTCGCGGCGCACCCAGGGTGTACAAGCAAACGGTATAACCTCGCTCGTGCAGCAAGGCAGCATTCAAATTGGCCAGGGCGCCGCCTAAACTGTGACCCACACAGTGGATGACCGCAGGCGGAGGGCCGACTTGGCGCAGCAAAACATCCAACTGGGTTTTGTAGGACAAAAAGGTATCGTTGAAGCCGGCATGAACCAGCTTGCTACTCGGCCCAAGGGCCAGGCCGACATTTGCGTCGGTTAGCCAGTCAGGCGCGATGTCTGTGCCTCGAGTGACCAACACACACTCAGCAGCGCCCGCAGACTGTCGCCTGGCAAGAAAACCAAATCCGGAGGAAGCGGATAAAAACTGAAAGGATTCAAACCGCAGACGCGCACCCGAGCTGCCTTGAAATACTTGAAGCGTTACTGGGTCAAATGGCGCGATTGCGCCTGGAAAGGACCGATGAGTTTTTTGTTTATAAAAATCTTTTACGTTTTCAACCGAGGAGGTCCGGATTGAATAAACACTACTGGCCAAATAGAAAACCTCAAAAGGCGTCAGTACTTTCATGGTTGCTTTGCCCTGACTTCGCAATTCCCTATTAACCGGCCATCGAATTCTTCCAATTTGCCCAAATCGCAAACCATTAGATCGACAGCTTCAAAGCCATTCGCATGTGAATAGCTCGAATTAGCGGCGGCATACAGGTTGACTGACCTGCCGCCAAAGTGCGTATTGATACTTAGGGAAATGCCAGGCTGATGCAGTAATTTGGTCAACAGCCCAACACTGATTTCTCCCGTCACGACAGGAAATATGAATCGCCCGTCCTCATCAGTGCTCACGCTTATGGTTCTGGGCGGGGCGGAGTTTTCCTCGTAGTTCCAATACAAGATTTGAGTCAAAGCGAGTCCTGAGACAGGCTTACCATCGTTCAGTATTTGCCCCTGAATAGCGGGCCATAAAAGGACTTTTTCTTTTGCCATGGCGCAGGAAGGTAACAGTGAAGCAATCGCCAACATGGCCACAAGGGCCCTGATTGAAGATGAGTACATTTAGGTAGGCTGCTCGAAGCTTTAACGCGAGCAGCAAACTCTAGCTGTCAAGTCAAGCGCCTGCAAAATGCCACCAAACCTAGTTAGCTATTTGGAAGGATGTAAAAATTCAACGAGACAAGGCTGTAACAAGTTTTGAATGACTTTTGTGGGAGTGGCAGTTGCAAAATAGCGCACGCTATTGTGCAGCACCACCACTTAACCCGCCGCTTAGCCCTTTAGGCAGCGGGAAAGAAATATTTTCCTCAACTCCTTCCAGATTACGCACACTGAGCGCGCCCCATTCCTTTAAGCGCTTTACAACACCCTGCACCAAGTGTTCTGGCGCAGATGCGCCTGCCGTTAAGCCTATGTGTTTAACCCCATCAAACCACTCGCGTTGCAAGCTGTCGGCATTCTCAATGAGCTTGGCAGGCACGCCCAGTTTTTCAGCCACTTCGCGCAAGCGGTTGGAATTTGAACTGCTGGGGCTGCCCACCACAAGCACCAAATCCACTCTGCGGGCCATGAACTTCACCGCATCCTGGCGGTTTTGTGTGGCATAGCAAATATCGGCCTTTTTGGGCTCGCGAATATCGGGAAATTTTGCTTTGAGGGCAGCAATCACACGCGATGCGTCGTCCACGCTCAGCGTGGTTTGCGTCACATAAGCCAAAGGGCTGCCTTGAGTCACTTGCAGCTTGGCCACATCTTCTTCGGTTTCAACCAGATAAATGCCATCGCTCACCTGGCCCATGGTGCCCTCCACTTCGGGGTGCCCCTCGTGGCCAATCATGACCACCTCACAACCCTGTGCGCGCATTTTGCTCACTTCAACATGCACCTTGGTAACCAAAGGGCAAGTGGCGTCAAACACCTTCAGACCCAACTGCTCAGCCTGTGTGCGCACCGCCTGAGATACCCCATGGGCAGAAAACACCACGGTTGAGCCGCTGGGCACATCTTCAAGCTCGTCAACAAAAATGGCCCCCTTGCTGCGCAAGTCGTCCACCACCGTCTTGTTGTGAACAATTTCGTGCTTGACGTAAATGGGCGATCCGAATTGCAACAGCGCACGCTCCACAATCTCGATAGCTCTGTCCACACCGGCACAAAAACCTCGGGGTTGGGCCAAACTGATTTCCATGGGGTTTCCTCAATTTTTCAACAAGGGTGCTGCTTACAGCACACCAATCAACTGCACCTCAAAGCTCAAGGTTTTACCGGCCAAGGGGTGATTGAAATCGAACAGAATGCTGTCCTCGCGCTCTTCGACCACGGTGCCAGCAAATTGGCCGCCATCGGGCGCAGGAAAATGCACAAACTCGCCGGGCTCAAAAGTAGTGCCCTCTTCAGCGTACCTGGCCAACAAAGCCTTGCTCACCGGACGGTACAAGTCGGGATTCACATCGCCATAAGCCTTGCTGGCTTGCACGGTGAAAGTGTCTCGCTGACCTGCTTGCATACCAAACAGGCAACGCTCCAAACCCTCGGCCAACTGCCCGGCACCGATCTGCAAAGTGGCAGGTTTGTCCTCAAAGGTGGACACGATCACTTGCTGATTGTCAGCCAAGCGGATGCGGTAATGCAGGGTCACGTACGAGGCCTCATTCACCACAGGTTTGTCAGCGGCTTGATTCATTGTCAATATCCAAAACAGGTACTTCAAACCTCACATTCTACGCTTTTTGCCCCAATCAACCACGGCCAGGCCAGGCAAACGGAACCGCAGCCACCCGATGTTTACCAAAAGGCGGCTCCACAAAAACCACCAGGCAAACCAGCCCTCCCCCTATTGATCTAGCACGCCCACACAAACCCGAATGAGTATTCAACATTGGCCCAAAAACGACCGTCCGCGCGAGCGGCTCATACAACAGGGGGCTGAATCCCTGTCAGACGCAGAGTTACTGGCCATTTTTTTGCGAACCGGCCTGCCCGGCAAAAGCGCGGTCGAACTGGCTCGCGACATGATTGTTCAATTTGGCGGGCTGCAAAACCTGAACCGAGTCAGCCTCCAGGAATGGCTTGGCGTTCGTGGACTGGGCCACGCCAAATACGCCCAACTGCGCGCCTGCCTCGAAATGGCCAGGCGGTGCCTCAGCCAGGAGCTTCAAGAAAACCAGCTGAATTTAAACGACCCCACCGCGCTTGAGCGCTTTGTACGGGCGCACATCGGCTTGAGCACCGTTGAAAACTTTTTGGTGATCGCATTAAACAGCCAGTTGAAAGTGCTTGGCCACAAGGTGTTGTTCCAAGGCACAGTCAACAAAACTGCGGTTTACCCGCGCGAAATCGTTAAATTTGCCATTGAAAACAATGCGCCTCGCATCATGATTGCCCACAACCACCCCAGCGACCATTGCACCCCCAGCACAGCCGATGACCGCCTAACCCAGCAGTTATTCGACGCCCTTCATTTACTGGACATTGACCTGGTAGACCATCTGGTGATCGGCCCAAGTGGCGCATACTCGTACCGAGGCAACAATCGACGACCTTTTTGAGCATTTAATGGCTGTTTAATGAAAAAAGGCTGGGCATTCTTCCCGGAATTGGTTATACTTTTGGACTTCGCTGCAAATTTGCACGCACCAGTTGCGCGCCATTTGCTGTACACTAATCGACTTTGCTGAATTTGGGGTCATCATGGCTCGCGTATGTCAAGTAACGGGTAAGCGCCCGATGGTGGGTAACAAAGTTTCCCACGCCAACAACAAAACGAAACGTCGTTTTCTGCCTAACCTGCAGACCCGCAAGTTCTGGGTAGAAAGCGAAAACCGCTGGGTTCGCCTGCGTCTCACTAACAATGCCCTGCGCACCATCGACAAAAACGGCATTGATGCCGTATTGGCCGATCTGCGTGCACGTGGCGAAATCTAAGGCAGGAGTACATCATGGCTAAAGGTGGTCGCGAAAAAATCAAACTGGAATCGTCCGCTGGCACTGGTCACTTTTACACCACGTCCAAAAACAAGCGCACGAAGCCCGAAAAAATGGAAATCATGAAATACGACCCAGTGGTTCGTAAGCATGTGTCCTACAAAGAAACCAAGTTGAAGTAAGTCAACTTCGCTTCGCAAAAAACCCGCCCATGTGGCGGGTTTTTTATTGCCATCGCGCATTACTGAAAACTTTGCTTGCCCCGTGAAGCCAGCGGGCTAATCCGTTTAGTGATGTCGCTTGCTCTTTGAAGCCGGCAGGTCAACGTTGTTTAACTGTGTCGCTTGCTCTTTGAAGCAAGCAGGTCGTGCCCCTTTTAGCGGTGTCGCTTGCTCCCTGAAGCAAGCAGGTCTATGCCCCTTGGCGACGGCCAATCTGTATTTCCCTCCCTGAGCCTCGCCTGAACTGAGGCCCGACCTCCAAAACTGATGTCGGGTCGGGCCTCTGCCCCCTTTGGGGGCACCGTTCATTCTTGGCACGGTCGGGCAGATTGTCCTGAAGGTCGCAGCAGGGGCATTGGCCCCTGCTGGCTTCTGGGCAAGCGAAGGCGGCGCCGGGGCTGGGGTGGCACAGGCCGCGCAGGCCGATTCCGGGCAGCCCGCCCGGTTTGGCCCACCCCGAGGGGCCGCGGCGTGTGTCCCGCCACGCCCCGCTTGGCGGGAAACCGAATCGGCTGCAATGGCGACATTTTCGCCTTGCATGCCCCCTCGGCAGGGACAAGA
>NZ_CAXQZX010000060.1:0-13446 GCF_964228395.1 Limnobacter sp. | reverse complement strand
GCCTCGGCGGTGACCTCGCCATGGCGTTGCGAGAAGGCCTCTTGCAGCTCGCATATCGAGAGCATGGCGCGCCAGCCCTGCTCGGCATTTTCTTCGTCTTGCGGCAGCAGGGCGGTTTGCACATTCACATCCAGCATGCGGGCTGTGTTTTCTGCCCGCTCAATGTAGCGGGCCATCCAGAACAAATGATCGGCAGTGCGGCTAAGCATGTTGTTTCTCCTTATCGTTCCAGCACCCAAGTGTCTTTGGTGCCGCCGCCCTGGCTGCTGTTGACCACCAGCGAGCCTTCGCGCAGCGCAACACGGCTCAGCCCGCCGGGGGTCACAGTGATTTTGCTGCCAGACAGCACAAATGGGCGCAGGTCGATGTGGCGCGGTGCCAAACCACTTTCTACAAAAGTGGGGCAGGTTGACAGAGCCAGCGTGGGTTGGGCAATAAATTTGGCCGGGTCGGCAATCAACTTTTGACGGAATTCCTCAATTTGAGCCTTGGTCGAGGCAGGCCCCACCAGCATGCCGTAGCCCCCGGCACCGTGCACCTCTTTGACAACCAACTCGGGCAGTTTGGCCAACACTTCCTTGAGGTGGTCGGGTTTGCGGCACATCCAGGTTGGCACGTTCAGAATGATGGGTTCTTCGTCCAGATAGAACCGGATCATGTCGGGCACATAGGGATAAATCGATTTGTCGTCGGCCACGCCCGTGCCAATGGCATTGCAAAGGGTAACGTTGCCTGCACGGTAAACAGACAGCAGGCCAGGCACGCCTAGGGTAGAGTCTTCCCGGAAGGCCAGGGGGTCGAGGAAGTCGTCATCCAGCCTGCGGTAAATCACATCCACGCGTTTGGGGCCTTGGGTGGTGCGCATGTACAGCACCTCGTCGTCCACAAACAGGTCTTTGCCCTCCACCAGTTCGATGCCCATTTGCTGGGCCAAAAATGCATGCTCAAAATAGGCCGAGTTGTACATGCCCGGTGTAAGCACCACCACGGTGGGGTCGCTGGTGTTTTGCGGGCTGACTGAGCGCAGGTTTTCAAGCAGGTTGTCTGGGTAGTGTTCAACCGGGGCCACCCGATTGCGCGCAAACAACTCGGGGAATAGCCGCATCATCATTTTGCGGTTTTCCAGCATGTAGCTCACCCCCGAGGGCACGCGCAAGTTGTCTTCAAGCACATAAAACTCACCTGCACCGGCACGCACCACATCCACGCCCGCAATGTGCGCGTAAATGTCGCCAGCCACTTTGACGCCTTGCATTTCGGGCCGGTATTGTTCGTTGTGAAAAATCTGCTCGGGTGGAATGAGCCCGGTTTGCAAAATGCGTTGTTCGTTGTAAATGTCTTTGAGGAACATGTTCAAGGCCTGAACGCGCTGTCGAAGACCCGCCTCCAGGGTCTTCCACTCGCTGGCCTGAATAATGCGGGGCACCATGTCGAAAGGAATTAAGCGCTCGGTACCCGATTCCTCCCCGTACACCGCAAAAGTAATCCCCACGCGCCTGAAAATGAGGTCAGCCTCGGCGCGTTTGTTTTGGAGTTTCTCGGGGGCCTGCATGTCCAGCCAGTGCGAAAAATCCTGATAGTGGGTGCGCACGCTTTGATCGGCTGCATACATTTCGTCAAAGGGGGGTGTGGACATCGGATCTTTCCTTGTTCTGTTTGTTATAGACGTTAACAAGAAGCGTGCCAAGGCACAGGTTCAGTGTGCACCGCTTTCGTGCAGGTGCCAAAGCCTTTTGCGAACCTGGCGCGCAGCAACCCATGTCACCTCAGGAGTGTCATGACCAAACTCGAACTTGAGTGCACCAAATTGGGCTGTGTTCAAGGCGTGAATGCCCAGTTGGTCCAATCGCGAACTCACAGCCGGGTGAGGGTGGCCGTATGGGTTGTTCCATCCCGATTGTATCAAACCCCAATTTGGGCGCACCGCTGCCAAAAAAGGCCAACTGCTGGAGGTGCGCGAGCCATGGTGCGGCACCAACAGCATGTCTGCCTTCAAGGCGTTTGCACCGTGGCGTGCCAGCAGTTGCAACTCGGCCACCTGCTCAATGTCGCCAACCAACAGCACGCTGTGGGTGCCATTGCTTATTTTGAGCACGCAGCTTTGGTTGTTGGTGCTGAGCACGGCTTTGTGGGCATGGGTGTTTGGCGCGTTGTTCAGGGGTGTGAATACCACGCCGTCCCATTGCCAGGGCGCATGGGTGTGGCAAGGTGCGGTGGGCACGCCGTTTTGAGTGGCCTGTAGCATCAGTGGGTGCTCCGCTGCCATGGAGGCCACCAGCTTTTTTGGCGCCGCATGCCGCAGCAAAAATGGCGCACCGCCAGCGTGGTCGGTGTCTTGGTGGGAGACCCACAGTGCATCAGGCCGCGTATAACCTTGTGCATGCAGCCAGGGCAGCACCACACGCAGGCCACTGTCGGCCCGGGGTGTGCGTGCCGGGCCGCTGTCATAAATCAGCAGGTGGTGGCGGGTTTGAATGGCCAGTGCGGTGCCTTGGCCAACGTCCATGGCGGTCAGCCAAAAGTCACCCGGTGCTGGCCGAGGGGCAGGCCAAGCCAAGGCGCAAGCCAGCAATACGCCCGTACGCCGACACTTTAGGCCGGGTGGGGCCAGCATCAACACACAACCCAACCCCGCCACGGCATAAATCCACCATGGTTGCGCGGCCATCAGGGTGCTGGCCCAAGCCTGGGCAGACATGGGCTCTAGCCAGAGCCTTTGCACGGCAAGGCTGTTGGCGCTCCAGCGCACCAGGGTCTCGACTTGAAACAGGCTGCCAATCAAGGCCAGTGGGGTGCTTACAAAACTCATCCATGGAATTGAAAGCGCATTGGCCAGTGGCGAAACAATGGACTGTTGGTAAAACAACATGGCGCAGGGCAGAAGCAAGGCCACTGTAACTGCCCACTGCGCTGCCACGGCATCGGCCAGCCACACCGGGCGGCTTGGGTGAATGCGAATTCGCCCATGGTTGCTGGCCACCAGGGCCGCCACCGCCACAAACGACAACCAAAACCCGGCGTCCAAGGGTGCCCATGGGTGTGCAAGCAGTGTGGCCGCCAGCGCCAGCACCCACACGTCCCAACCGTGCAGCCGGGCCGATTTTTGCTGGGCAAGCACCATGGCAACCATCATAAATACGGTGCGCTGCGCTGGAATGCCCCAGCCCGCCACCAAGGCATATAACACCGCGAAGGCAAGCCCTGCCATGGCTCCTGCTTTGGCGGCTGGGCAGTGCAGGCACAGGCGTGCAGATTGTCGCCAGCCCTGTGCAAACAGCCACCCCGCCACGCCTGCAAACAGGGTAATGTGTAGCCCCGAGATGGCCACCAAATGGGCCACGCCAGTGCGGTTGAACACAATTCGGTCTTCCGGGTCGATCAGGCCTTGGTCGCCAATCACCAACGCCACCATGAGCGGGGCTTCGGGATGGTCTTGGAGTGTGTTTATTAACCAATTGGCCACTCGCCAGCGCATGCGCTCTGAGGCTTCAATGGGCGTGGGCCACGATTCCGCCTGATGGCTGTTTAGGCTCTTAAGTTCACCCAGGCCAGCCAAGCCCAAGGTGAACCAGTGCGCATGCACATCAAAGCCCTGCAATTGCAGAGTGCTGCGCAAGGGTTTTAATTGAACATTCAGCAGCAGTTGATCCCCAGCCTGCGGGGCGGATTTTGTAAGCGCGTGGTCAACCCGCAACTGCAACAGGGCACCTGTTTTAAGGCAGGGCGTTGCAACGTCGTCCATGTTTTTAACCAGCCAGCTTTGTTGCTTGTTGGCCTTCAAGGCCATGGCCTGTAATTCAAACCAGCCTTGGTGTTGTTGTTTGTGGCAGCTTAAAGGCACTTGTTGGTTCAATTGCTGCGCTGCTTTAAAACCGGCATGCCCCCAGCCCGTTGCAAAGCCACACATGGCCAGGCCCACAAGGCCCCAATGCTGGCTTGGTCTGTGTTGGTGGCAGGCGGCAGCACGCAGGGCCAGCAGGCCCAATAAACCCAACAACAAATAAGCTGGCCAGCCCTGTAGTGGGCTGAACAAAGCGGGCACCTCGCCCTGGGCAAGCAGCAATATGAGGCCGCACAGGTGCGGTAAAACAAAGGCGGCCAGCGCAGGCATGTGGGCAAGTGGTGAAGTGACTGCCCAGAAGGATGAAACGCAGTGCTTGCTGCTGCCAATGATGATGCATGGCCAGTAACCTGCCTGGGGTCACTCTTGTGTGATCAGGGCGGGCAGCGCTGTTTCTGCGTTCAGTTGGGTCATGCGCGATAGCGCCGTTGAATCGATTTTCCGTAACTGCGCCACCACCTCTGCGATGCGGGGCAAATGCTCGGGCGCATTGCGTGTTTTTGAAATCCACTCGGGTGCAATGTCGGGTCCATCGGTTTCAAGCACAATTGCTTCACTGGGCAACTCGCTGGCCAAGCGACGTAGTTGTAGCGCACGGGTAAAGGTGCAGGCCCCACCAAAACCCAATTTCATGCCCAGTTTTAGAAAATTCTCGGCTTGCTGAAAACTGCCGTTGAAGGCATGGGCAATGCCACTGCGTGGTTTGTACATGCGCAGGCCCTTGAGCACGGCGTCTTGCGCTTTGCGCACATGCATCACCACGGGCAAGTCAAATTCGCGAGCCAGTTTAAGTTGTGCATTAAAAAACTGCACTTGTTTTTCCCAGTTCAGGCCTGGCACAAAACCATCCAGACCGATTTCTCCAACGCCGGCAAATTGAGGGTCGTCTATGGACTCAACCACGCAAGTGCGCAAGATTTGGAGGTCGTCGGGTTGGGCCTGGTCCACAAATATGGGGTGAATGCCCAGGCAATACACCGCACCAGGGGTGTGATGCGCCAGTGCCTTCACCGTTGAAAAGTTTTTGGCGCACACCGACGGCAATACAAAGCGGGTAACATGCAAAGCGCGCGCACGTGCAACCACTTCGCGTCGGTCGGGGTCATACTCTGAAGCATCCAGGTGCAAGTGCGTGTCTGTCCACATCCAAGAATTTTGCCATGTTTCGCCGCCGAATCGCCCAATTTTTGCCCAACTACAATTTGTTCGACCGCCTGCCGGTGGCTCGTCCATTCAAACCTTACCTTGGCCACCCCAATGTGTGGGCGTTGAATCGCAGGAGCGTGGCGGGGGCTGTGGCTGCGGGTTTGTTTTGTGGGTTGATACCGGGGCCTTTTCAGGTGTTTGGCACTTTGATTTGGGTGCTGGTGGCCCGTGTTAATTTGCCTGTGGCCGTGGTGACCACCTTGTATACGAACCCGGTGAGCATTGTGCCGCTGTATGTGTTTGCGGTGGCCTACGGTCAGCTTATTTTGGGGCAGGTGGCCCACAGCAGCATGGCGCCAGTGCCGCCTTGGGTGTGGTCCGAATGGCAAGCCTCCATTGCAGCCTATTGGGACTGGATGCTGGGTTTGGGCCCAGCGCTGGCCGTGGGCCTGCCTGCCACCATGGTCACTTTTGCGGTGCTGGGCTACATCAGCGTGCGGGTGGTGTGGCGGGCCGCCGTGGTGTTGGCATGGCGGCGCAGGGCGGCCAGGCGGGCCCAGAAAAACCGAACTTAGGCCGGTTTAAGCTCACCTTTTTCCAGCCTCAACACCCGCTCGCAACGGCCAGCCAATTCCATGGAATGGGTCACCATGACCAGCGCAGAACGGTGTTTTTTGCGGCTTTGTAAAAGCGCCTCAAACACTTGGTCTGCCGTGCCTTGGTCCAGGTTGCCGGTGGGTTCGTCGGCCAAAATTGCCTTGGGGTTGGTGACCATGGCGCGCGCAATGGCCACGCGCTGGCGCTCGCCACCAGAAAGCTCGGCTGGGCGATGGTTTAAGCGGTGGGCCAGCCCCAATTCGGCCAGCACGCTGGCCGCGTGTTGACAGGCCTCTTTTTTGGCCATGCCACCAATGCGAAGCGCCATGGCCACGTTGTCCACGGCGGTGAACTCGGGCAACAGGTGGTGAAATTGATAAATAAACCCCAGTGTTTTGTTGCGCTCGCTGCCCAGTTTGCGAACCGACCAGCCCTCAATGGCTTGGCCGCCCCACAGCACCGAACCTTCGTCGGCTTTTTCCAGGCCCCCCAGCACATGCAAGAGCGTGCTTTTGCCCGCCCCAGAGGCACCCACGATGGCCACTGTTTCACCTGCATGCACTTGCAGGTTCAAGTGTTTAATCACCTGCGTGGCCTGGTCTGCGGCTGTAATGCCTTTGAACGCTTTGCTTAAGTTTTTTGTTTCCAGCACCACATTATTCATACCGCAGGGCCTCCGCAGGTTCTGCGCGTGAGGCGCGCCAGCTTGGGTAAATGGTGCTGAGCACGCTGAGTACCAATGCGACCGAGACGATGGTGATCACATCGCCCACCCTGGGGTCTGAGGGCAGTTGGCTGATGAAGTAAATCGACTTGGGCAAAAACTCCACCCCCAGGGCCGACTCAATGGCTGGCACAATCACATCCAGATTGATTGCGAGCAACCAACCGGCTGTTACCCCCAGGAACGTGCCAATCCAACCCACCAGTGCGCCTTGCAGCATAAAAATTCGCTGAATTGCAAATGGGCTGGCCCCCAAAGTGCGAAGAATCGCAATCTCGCCGCGCTTGTCTTTGACGGTCATGACCAACATGGAAACCAGGTTAAAGGCAGCCACGGCGATGATGAGCGTAAGGATGATAAACATCATGCGCTTTTCCGTTTGTACCGCAGCAAACCAGGTGCGGTTTTGCACGGACCAATCGCGAACCCACACGTTGGGCGGTAGTTGTTGTTCCAGTGCGCGGGCCACACTTGGCGCGGCATTCATGTCGTTGAGCTTGATACGTAACCCACTGGGCCCAAGCGTGCGGTAAAAGCGTGCAGCGTCTTCGATGTTCATCAACACCAAGCCGCTGTCGTATTCGTAGTGGCCGGTGCTCACCAGGGCCGTGATTTCAAAAGCACGCAGGCGGGGTATGACGCCCGCAGGGGTCATTTGACCTGAGGGTGCAATCAGCGTGATGCGGTCGCCCACACTCACACCAATGTGCTTGGCCAATTCGTAGCCCAGCACCACCCGAAATTCACCAGCGCTCAGACTTTCAAGATTACCCGCCACCACTTGAGTGAAATCCGAGACGGTGGGTTCAAGCAAGGGGTCGATACCGCGCACAATGGCAGGGCGAAGCAGATCGCCGTGGGCCAGCATGCTTTCGCCCGACACAAAGGGCGCAACCCCAAGCACCTGTGGATTGGCTTGTTGAATTTGGCCGCGCAAGGCATCGGCATCTTCAAAGCCCTCTGGGGGGGCTATAACTTCAATGTGGGCAATCACCGACAGCATGCGGTCACGCACTTCTTTTTGAAAGCCGTTCATCACAGAGAGCACCACAATAAGCGCGGCCACACCCAAACCGATGCCAGCCATGGACAGCCCGGAAATGAAGGAAATGAATTTATCGCGGCTGCGATGGCCGCCGCCACGCACGTAGCGCAGCGCAATTTCTACATCAAAGGGTAAACTAGTCACAGAATATTCCGAATCGTCCAAAAACGCGCACCCATTGTAGTGTGAATACCAAGCTCCCCATGTCCAATTCAGCACCTTTGTGGGTATTCGTCCCCAACATGCTTGTGCCGCAAGCGGCGTTGCAACGCTTGGGCCAGCCCCAACGTCAGCAATTATTCAATGGCCTGCCCGCAGGCTTGCGTCAAACCATGGCGCGGGCTGCCCATGCAGACTATCTTCCAGCGGGTACGCTCGACCGGGTAGAAGCATGGTTATTGCGGCACTTGGATTGCGCTGGCGTGGCAAAGTTCGATCAGTACCCGGCATGGGCCATGATGAACGCTGCCGACGATACAAAGCCATACACCCGCTTTGTGGGCAGTGTGGGCAGCCTGGAAGTGGAGCGCGATGGCGTTCGCTTTTGGCCAGCCGAAGCGCTTGAAATTACCGATGGCGAGCTACAGGCCTTTTGGGATTGTGTGTCCCCCTTGCTGGCCCAGCATGATTGGCAAGCCCGCCAAATTGCTTCAACTGAAGGTGCGTTGGGCGCCCACGCCATGCTGACCGGCGGCTCGCCTGTGCCCATGGAGCAAGCATCGCCATGGTCGGTTCAAACCGTACGGCTGACCGACTACTTGCCCATGAGCGAAGATTGCGCCACATGGCGCCGCATGTGGTTGAACATGCAGGTGGAGTTACACAACGCGCCATTCAATGCTGCGCGGGAGCAGCAGGGCAAAAAGCCCTTGAATGCCCTGTGGTTTTGGGGCGGGGGTTACCCCTGGCAGACCAGCGTGGGTTTTCCCAACATCAAACGGGTTACGGCCGATGGGGTTCACAACATGGCCGAGGCACCCACGCACGGCGAGGCCGACGAAGCCTTTGTACGCTTGTCTTTTTGGAACTCGTTGTTGAACCACCTGCCCCAGGCTGAAAACGCTTTGCATTCGGATGGCAAGCCGAGCACTGTGTACGTTGTCGACTTTGCGGGCTGGGGGAGCAGCACAACGGTTTTTGATGTGTTGGAGCAAGAGGTGTTGCACCCCATGCGCATGGCCGGCCTGGCCCATGCCTGGAGCCTGTTGGGCCAGGATGGTTGGTTGAATTTAAGCAGCAACTGGATTAACCGTTTCAAGTTTTGGAAAAACTCCCCAAACCTCGAGTTGCTGGGCGAGCCTGAGCCTGCCGATTTGCCCTCGGAAGAAGATCTGCAAGCCGCCTGGGCCCAGGGCCAGGCCGATCAAGACCGAATATCAGCCGAATGGAACACCAGCGGAGAGCGTCGATGAGCCAACTGCAGCACCGCACTCGCACCGCGCAGCCTCAAGTTGAGCATTTGTTGGCTCAACAAGGGTTCCACCCTTTGCTGGCTCGGCTAATGGCTGCGCGCGGCGTGAGCAACCCCAGCGAGGCAGAAGCCAAGCTCGCTGATTTGCTTCCCCCCTCGGGTTTGTTGGGCATGCAGCAGGCGGCCGAAACCTTGGCCGACGCGTTGGAGGCAGGCGCCCGCATCGTGGTGGTGGGCGACTACGACTGCGATGGCGCCACGGCCACCGCGGTGGCCGTGCGTGGTCTGCGCATGTTGCTCAAAACCCTGGGGGCAGACGAAGAGGCCTGCGCCTACCACATCGATTTTTTGGTGCCCAATCGCTTTGATTACGGCTATGGCTTAAGCCCTGAAATTGTTCAATTGGCTGCAGAGCAGTTTGAACCAGATCTATTGGTCACGGTAGACAACGGCATCGCCAGCGTGGAAGGCGTGCAGGCGGCCAACGAACTTGGTATCGGGGTGATTGTCACCGATCACCACCTGCCAGGCCAAACCTTGCCCGAAGCTTTGGCGATTGTGAATCCCAATCAGCCCGGCTGCACTTTCCAGAGTAAATCCATCGCAGGTGTGGGCGTGATGTTTTATGTGTTGTTGGCCACCCGTGCGGTGCTGCGCGAGCGGGGTGTGTTTGACGCCAACAGCCAGCCTCGCCTGGATGCTTTGCTCGACCTGGTGGCCTTGGGCACGGTGGCCGATGTGGTGCGGCTGGATGCCAACAACCGCAGGCTGGTGACCCATGGCTTGCAACGCATACGCGCAGGCCGTGCGCAGCCCGGCATTTTGGCCTTGTTTCACGAGGCGGGCCGCGACCCCCGCAAAGCTGTTGCAGCCGACATGGGGTTTGCACTTGGCCCCCGGCTGAATGCGGCTGGTCGCTTAGCCGACATGACCATCGGCATTCGGGCCTTGCTTACCGATGACGCTGCCGAGGCTAGCGCACTTGCCGCCCAGCTTGGCCGCATGAATGAGGAGCGCAAGCGCATTGAGAACGACATGAAGCGCGATGCCATGGACGACATCGAGCAATTTATTCAACAAGCCAATCCATCGGCTGGGGTGGTGGTGGCCAACCCGGGTTGGCATCAAGGTGTTATTGGCATTTTGGCTGCCCGAATCAAAGAGCGCCTGTACCGACCCACCATTGCTTTGGCCCCCGGTGAAGATGGCTTGTGGAAAGGCAGTGGCCGTTCTGTGCCCGGTGTACACCTGCGCGATGTGCTGGACCTGGTCAGCAAGCGCCTGCCCCCGGGAAGCATGCCCAAGTTTGGCGGGCATGCCATGGCCGCTGGCCTCACCTTGCGTCAAGAAGCGATGGAGCCCTTCAAAGCGCTGTTTGGCCAGTGCATCGAGGCCATGTACGATGCCAGTGTGCTCACCCAAGTGGTTGAAACCGACGGCTCCATCCCTGCAGATTACATCGCTGCCCATGCGGCCGACCTGCTCGACACCCAAGTGTGGGGGCAGGGCTTCCCGCCGCCTCTGTTTTGCGACGAGTTTGAGGTGCTTGAGCATCGACTTTTGAAGAACGCCCACAGCAAATACCTGTTGCGCCGCGATGGCAAAACCTTTGTTGCACTGCGTTGGCGCACGGTGGAGCCTCTGCCCCCCAAAGCAAAGCTGGCCTACCGTTTTGAGCGAGACACCTTCACCGGTGGGCAAGCCGTTCAAATCATTGTTGAACACGTGCTGTAGGGCACTTTAGACAACTGCGCGTCTGCGGTACAATAGCGGGTTACGCATACTCAGTTGCAACACCGCCATGGAAGCCGAACGCCTAAACGCCATCATCAACAAGCTCACTGACCTTGCCGACCGTGCGGGCCAGTTGCGGAGGTATCTTTGACGTCGATCGTAAGGCCGAAAGGCTGTCTGTAGTCGACGCGGAGCTTGAAGACCCCCACGTTTGGGACGATCCCAAGCGCGCCCAAGAATTGGGCAAAGAGAAAAAAATGCTCGACGGCGTGGTGGTCACCATGAACACCGTTCAGGCCAATATCAAAGATGCTCAAGAACTCGTGGAAATGGCCGAAGCCGAAGGGGATTTCGACACCATCGAGGCCATTGAAGGCGATGTGAAGGGCTACGAAGCCATCATCGCGGATCTTGAATTCCGCCGCATGTTCAGCAACCCGGCTGACCCTTCCAACTGCTTTATCGACATCACCGCTGGCGCTGGCGGCACCGAAGCCCAAGACTGGGCCAGCATACTGCTGCGCCAGTACATCAAGTATTGCGAACGCAAGGGCTTCAAGGTTGAGATCATGGAGCAATCCGATGGTGAAGTGGCCGGCGTCAAGTCAGCCACTCTGAAGGTGGAAGGCGAATACGCTTTTGGATACCTGCGCACTGAAACCGGCGTGCACCGCCTGGTTCGCAAATCACCGTTCGATTCCTCTGGCGGCCGCCACACCTCGTTTGCATCCCTGTTTGTGTATCCCGAGGTTGATGATTCTTTCGAGATCGAAATCAACCCTGCAGATGTGCGAACCGACACCTATCGCGCCAGTGGTGCGGGTGGTCAGCACATCAACAAAACCGACTCCGCCGTGCGTTTAACCCACCTGCCCACAGGCATTGTGGTGCAGTGCCAGAACGACCGTTCCCAGCACCGCAACCGTGATGAAGCGTGGAGCATGTTGAAGGCCAAACTGTATGAGTTTGAAATGCGCAAGCGCATGGCCGAACAGCAAGCCCTGGAAGACACCAAAACCGACGTGGGTTGGGGCCACCAAATTCGAAGCTACGTGCTGGACAACAGCCGAATCAAAGACCTGCGCACTGGCGTTGAAATTTCCAACACCCAGCGGGTTCTGGACGGCGATTTGGACCCCTTCATTGAAGCCAGCCTGAAGCAGGGTATTTAAAGAAAAAAGCCCAACCCGACGTACACAACACCCCAACACGCCTTTGCACTGAGGCCACAGCATGAACGATAAAAACCAGACCCCAGCGGCAGATGAGCTGCCTTTGGACGAAAACCAAATCATCGCCGAGCGCCGCAGCAAGCTGACCCGCCTGCGCGAGCAAGGTCAGGCCTTCCCCAATGGTTTCAAACCGACTCACAAAGCGGCTGACCTGCATGCAAAGTATGGCGAAATCAGCAAAGAGGTCCTCGACCCCCAGGGCATTGAAGTAAGCGTGTCTGGTCGCATGATGCTCAAACGTGTGATGGGCAAAGCCAGCTTTGCCACTGTGCAGGATGGTTCTGGGCGCATTCAGTTCTACATCAACAACGATGGCGTGGGCGAACAGGCCCATGGCGAATTCAAACACTGGGATTTGGGCGACATTGTGGCCGCCAAGGGCAAGCTTTTCAAAACCATGAAAGGCGAGTTGAGCGTGCACTGCACCGAAATTCATTTGCTCGCAAAAAGCCTGCGCCCGCTGCCCGACAAATTCCATGGGCTGGCCGATCAGGAAATGAAATACCGCCAGCGCTACGTCGACCTGATTGTGACCGAAGAAACGCGCAACACTTTTGTGGCGCGCTCCAAGGCCATGTCGTCGATTCGCAGTTTTATGGCTGGGCATGGCTTTCTGGAAGTGGAAACACCCATGCTGCACCCCATCCCCGGCGGCGCATCGGCCAAGCCCTTCATCACCCACCACAATGCGCTGGACATGGAAATGTTCCTGCGCATTGCACCTGAGCTGTACCTCAAGCGTTTGATTGTGGGCGGGTTTGAGCGTGTGTTTGAAATCAACCGCAATTTCCGCAATGAAGGGGTCAGCCCCCGGCACAACCCCGAATTCACCATGATGGAGTTTTACGCGGCCTACTGGGATTACCGCGACCTCATGGACTTCACTGAAAAAGTGATTCAAAACGCCGCCATCGAGGCCCGTGGAACCGCCACCCTCACATACCAAGGGCGTGAATTGGACCTCTCCAAGCCATTTGCACGCCTAACCATTGTGCAGGCCATTCAAAAATACTTCCCTGAATACACCGACGACCAGCTCAACGATGTGGCTGCGCTGAAGGCCGCTCTGCTCAAAAAGGGTGTGAATACCGACAAGGAGCCAGCCCTGAAAAACGCTGGGGTTGGCGCATTGCAATTGGCTTTGTTCGAAGAAACATCCGAGAGCCTGCTGTGGGAACCCACCTTCATCGTGGATTATCCAGTTGAGGTGTCACCGCTGGCGCGTGCGTCCGATCACAACCCGAACATCACCGAGCGATTTGAACTGTTCATCACCGGGCGCGAAATCGCCAACGGTTTCTCGGAACTCAACGACCCCGAAGACCAGGCCGAGCGATTCAAAAAACAGGTGGAAGCCAAAGAGGCAGGTGATGACGAAGCCATGTTCTTTGACGCCGATTATATTCGTGCACTGGAATACGGCATGCCACCGACTGGCGGCTGCGGCATTGGCATTGACCGTTTGATGATGCTGATCACCGACAGCCCCAACATTCGGGACGTGATTCTATTCCCTCACTTGCGGCGCGAGGACTGACCCAGAGGGCGCTTGCTCCTTGAAGCAAGCAGGTCCATGCCCCTGTTGAGGTTATCGCTTGCTCTTTGAAGCCAGCAGGTCCATGCCCCTTTGCGACGGCCAATCTGTGTCTCCCTCCCTGAGCCTCGCCTGAACTGAGGCCCGCCCTCCAAAACTGAGGTCGGGTCGGGCCTCTGCCC
>NZ_CAXQZX010000059.1:0-6306 GCF_964228395.1 Limnobacter sp. | reverse complement strand
CTTCACCGAGGCCTTTAACAAAGATCCGGACTTGGCGCGCGTCATTCGAACCCCGTCGATTGCCAGGCATACCACCGCAGCCCAAATGGGCACGTAGGTGGCCCATTGGTTTTTGTCGATGGACTCGCCAAGCAGAAGCGCCACAAACACCAACAGCACGGGCTCCACATAGCCCAGCAGACCAAACAGACCGAAAGGCAGCAACCTGCTAGACACAATGTACGCCACCAGGGCGCTGGCGCTGATTAGCCCAAGCAAGGGAATGAGCGCAAAGAGTTTGCTGTGATGCAAATAGGTGTCTACAAAGTCACCTTGAAGATCGAAGGCAAACCAGGCTGCGACGGGCAGCATGAACAGCATGTCGAACCACAGGCCGCCCAAATGGTCAGTGCCAATTTTTCGCCGCAAAATAAAGTAATAGGGGTAGCCAAGGCACACCAAAAGTGTGGCCCAAGAGAAACTGGCAGTGCGCCACAATTCATGTACAACGCCGACACAGGCCAGTGCGACAGCCACGGTTTGAAGGCTGCTAAGCCTTTCCTGGTACAAAAAGCGGCCAATCAGCACCATGCTCAGGGGCAGCATGAAGTAGCCCAAAGACACTTCCAGTGCTTTGCCGTGCAAGGGGGCCCACATGAAGAGCCAGAGCTGAATGGCCAGCAGCGTAGCGCTCGCAGGCAAAGCCAGTACTAATTTGGGCGACTGGCATATTCTTTGGAATAGTTTTGCAACCAGGTCCCAATCGCGGCTGAGCCACAAAAACAAGGTCATGGCGGGGAAGGTAAGCAACATGCGCCAACCAAAGATTTGTTCGCCAGTGAGGGGCTCTAGCAAGCTGGAGTAGTAGTAGAGCACCCCAAACAGCATAGAGGCCAGCACTGAAAGAAGCATTCCCCTGGTCATGATGGCGTATCAAAAAGTGAATCGCATGATTATGGGTGCATGGGACGGCGATGTGATGACACTGTCGCAAAAAGTTAACAGGATTTAACCATAATTGGATGGTACTCGCGGTGCTGCTTTGTCTAGGTCAGCGGCTTGGCGGAGTGCTTTGCCGTTGGATAAACTGTTAAATATTTTCAGAGGTGTATTTAAAGTATTAGATTGACCGCACGGTTTGGGCCCGTGACATGTTTGTTGCTCAAAAGATTAGGCTGAAAAGTGTTTTTCCGGGTTGAACAGAACGTTTATTTTTAAAAGATTTACTATTTTAATAGAATGAAAATTCTTATTACATTTTCTCGCCTTGTTTTACTGTTTTAGGTAATATCGGCAACGCTCAAGTTCCATGCTGCGTTGCACTATTTATGTTTGGTGTTGGGCTTTGGTCAAGCAGGGCTAACCTGTAAAAACGCCGGTTTGAAGCAGACTGGCAGAAAAAGCTGAGAAAATTCAATGAAATCGTCATTCCTTCTAATCTGGGTGCTGAGCGCACTCACGGTGTGTGCGTTGCATCACGCTGGCTCAAGTTGGTTGCTATGTCTTCTGGGTGGGGCTTTGGCTGCGGTGGGATTGTTCACCGTGTGGTGTGGTGTGTGGATGGGGGAATTGTTAAACCATGTGAAGCAACCTGGTGAGCAAAACACGAATGCCTTTGTGCGAATTTTGTTTAGAAACAGGCGTGAGCCTGAGTAAGCGCGCTTGATCAAAGGACTCGTTCCCCTCTTTATGGCTAGGGTTTGGCCATATTGACCCTTCTCCTGATTCGTGCAATGTTCAACGCGTGCAACATCTGCACGCACGTTTCAGAGATCAGGAGACAAAATGAAGAAGTTAAAATTATTTTTGTCATGCGCCGTGTTTGCCTCGTCGAGTTTGACGATTGCAGGCACAGCCATCGCTGCCGCCCCCACGCTTACTGCCAATACCGTTTTAAGCAAACTTGAAAACCCTTGGGACATGGCCTTCACGCCGAAGGGGGCCATGCTGTTTACCGAGAAGTGCCACGGTCTTTCTGTTCGCTTGCCCGATGGCACCGTAAACAAGCTACTCGGCATGAAGGACAGCAAGGGTTACGCAGACACCATGTCCGACCTGTTTTGTGACGGCCAAGCCGGCATGAACGGCGTGGCGGTGGATCCTGACTTTGCCAACAACCGATTTGTGTATGTGTATTCCACATCCAGCATGTCGAATCCGCAGACCAACCGCGTGATTCGACTCAAGTTGAACGCCGACATGAACAAGGTCAGTGATCGCAAAGACATCGTTGACGATATCCCTTACAAGACTGGCCCAAGTGATCACCCGTTCGGATCTTCCGGTGCACACAACGGTGGTCGAATCCGCTTCAACCCCGGTGACGGTTTTTTGTATGTGACCACCGGTGACATTCACAATGGCGCGGTGCCTCAAAGCCCAACCCGAATGGGCGGCAAGGTGCTTCGAATCGACCGCGATGGCAAGGCTGCAGCGGGTAACAAGCCGCCAAAAGGCTTTGATGCACGCGTGTTTACCTATGGGCACCGCAACCCTCAAGGCATTGCATTTCGCCCAGGCACACACCAGGCCGTTACAGCAGAAAATGGACCCTGGCATTCTGATGAGGTCACCGTGCTGACCAATGGCGGCAACGCAGGGTGGGACCCTCGACCCAATGTTGGTGGTCGTGGTGACTGTCCAGACGCATATTGCGGCTACAGCCCCAATCAGATGGGGGCCATGGAGCCCGTAAAGCGTGCCGCCTTCATGCCCATGACCGACACCAAAACTTACCCGGATGCGATGAAACCCGCTTGGAATAACGAGAACCTGTCGCAGGGCATGTCCTCGGGTGTGTTCCTAAGCGGCAAACAGTGGAAAGACTGGGATGGTTTGATGGCTGTGGGTTATATGGGCATTGGTATTCACGGTACACCCGTGGGCAACCGTATCGACCTCTTGGACATCAGCAAAGATGGCCTGACAGCCAAGCGCACCATCATGCCCTTGCCGATGCCTGCGGGTCGCTTCCGTTCGGTGGTGCAGGGGCCCGATGGCAGCCTGTATGTGGCGACCGATGAAGGTGAGATCTACCAAGTAAAACCCAACTAATCAATGTTTGATGGCAGCCCACGCTGGCGTTTGGCTGGTGTGGGGTTGCCTTGTATGAGGATGTAACGATGTACAAGTTTGCAGCGATGCTGATGGGCGTGTCACTGTGGAGTGGCAGCAACACGGCCTTGGCCAACGCCGACATGTTTCGGCAATACAATTGCACGGCGTGCCACGCCGAAGACAAAAAGAAATACGGTCCAACCTACCAGCAGGTGGCTTTGAAGTACGCAGGTGAAGAGGGTGCGGCCGAGCGACTGGCCAAAAAAATACAGGCCGGAGGTGCTGGCGTTTGGGGCAACACACCCATGCCGGCGCAGCCCAGGGTTAGTGACGAGGATGCCTTGAAG
The DNA here is from genome assembly GCF_964228395.1 of Limnobacter sp. Lineage (GTDB taxonomy): Bacteria > Pseudomonadota > Gammaproteobacteria > Burkholderiales > Burkholderiaceae_B > Limnobacter. The sequence goes on along the minus strand of NZ_CAXQZX010000059.1, from coordinate 2,923 downwards.
CTGGCGAACTACATTTTGTCGCTGAAATAAAATGCGATGATCGGAGGGGGTTACACCTTGCAACTGTATTGCCAAAAGTTCAACAGCAGGCCCACACCGTCGCTTTGGGCCTGTCCTCCTGCCAAGTCTTCCACTTGAGATGCCCACTTGGCCTGTTCAAGTTTCAACAAAAGCGTTTTTGGAACTGTGGCAAACCCCATGCTCCAGCTTGAAAAATAGCGCTGAGGAACCGGGCCATTGAGCATTTCAAAAATGTTTCGGTGGCAGTTGGAGCTTTTGATTCGGTTGTAAACCGCCAATAGCGAGTCTTTTTCGCCTTCGATGTACTGCAGGAAGTTGGAGTCGTGATGCAGTAGCACGCCCGTAATGCCATGTTTCTCGTTGTTGATCCGCGAGCTTAACAAAATGAATTCCAGATCATCATCTGAAAGAGGGCGGCTGGCACAGCTAACGTAGGCGATGGCATGCATATGCAAATGCTCAAGGTGGTTCTTGGGTGCTTTACGGCATTGTGCAGCCTATCTGAATGTTTGGCACCCTGCGTTTTCAATTGTTAAACATTTATGTGTGTATTTTTTAACGTGGTGGTGGGTGGAAGCGGCTTGTTGCAGTTCAAGCACCCAGGAGGCGGTGGGCCAGTACGGAATGCATATCACGGCGTCCGTGCGCAACCAGTTCCTTTGGATAGCTGCCGCGTTCGGGGAATTTCGATAGGCTTTCCACAAGGTCCGTCAGCTCATCCAACCCATGGTCGGCGCTGGTCACACAGTCGAACTCGGAGATGTAGTCGTGGATGGCCTCCAGATCCTGCTCCGCCCCCTCGGTGAGCAGGACCTCAAACTTGGCTGATGTGCCTGCCATCAGACTGAGGCTCGCTTGGCCTGCAAGCGGGCGACGACATCAGCAATAGGTTTGACCTTGCCAGCGGCCAACTCCTGACTGTCCAACGCGAGGATCTTTAGCAAGGCCAGTGTCTATGGCGTATCCTCGAACGAAGCGACGTTCTGCAGGACAGTTTTCGCCTCGCCATTTTGGGTAATGACCATCGGCTCACGCTGCTCTGCGAGGTGCGCCAAAACCTCGGCTGCATTCGCTTTGAGATAGCTGATTGGCTTGACTTGTGATGAGTAGCGCATGGCAGTGTTCCAGACCTAATAAGACTGAATATGGTTCTTTTTTGGTCTCATGGCAAGGCGGCTGAATTGTATGTTCCAGCTCCATCAAGGAGATGAAGGCGATGAGCTAGCCAGTGGAAGCCAATGTGCTCCTGCTCTAGCCGCAGCCCAAGGCGAATGCGGTTGTCGCGCAGGTCGTTGTATAGGGCTCTTTCCTCTGGCGTGAGTCGGTGCAAGTCCACACGGAGGGGCTTGTCCTCACTTCCCCAAAAAACAGCGTGCTCATCGAGTGTGGCTCTGTCCATCAAGAACGAAACCACGTGGTCAAAGTGGCCACGAAGCTGATCCAAAATGCCAAAGCCATGCGTGTCGATATCGCCCCAATAATGGATTGAGCATTTATTCAACCAACGGCTGCGGGAAAGTGCATCCCAACCATAACCAGCACCGAAAATTGCGATGGCATTACATGCAGGCGGAAAGGCCAAGAAGTTTGTTTCGTTCTCCGTGATGAATACACGCTGCACGTCGAGATCCAAGCGACTGAAGCTATCGGCATCCAGCGTCACGTCAGGGGATACTGAGCCGGGCATGACCCGAATCGACGGATCAAGAACGCGAAAGCGAATGCGCGTCGGCTTCTCCAGAAAGCCGTATCGAGCAGAAAACTGACTGATACCGGTTTTGCCAGAATCCACTGCATCGACTGGTAATGCCAGATCGAGCAACTCAGCCAGCACGCCACGATGTGCTTCGATGAATTTGCTGTGAACCCCAGGCAAATCCACCTGCCGCAGATAAATGCCAGGACGTTGATGATCGACGAGCCATGTCACCACGGCCAGCAATTGAGGCCATTCGACGGACAGCTCCAGCGCCAGCTGCGGGCGCCTCTCCAACCACGGCAGCAAGGCTGGATGGGTTTGCCGAGTAGTGGAAAGCTGTGCCGAGAAGCGTTCCCAATCTTTGCGCTTACCTAACCAGGTCAACGCATCTTCTAGTGTCTCGACCCACACACAAGCCGGTAGCTTTTGCGCGCCCTGGACACGGTGCTTGAGCTCCTGCCACTCCACGCGTACTGAGCTCGTCGCGGCTAATTCGGAGGCCCATTCCCGAACTTCGTTAAAGCGACCAGTGATGTCCGCTGAAGTTGGGGACTTAAGAGACATGCGTAAGGGGAAACGCACATTGCCTGTTACTGCGTCTCGCAACAGTTCGCCGCGCTCCCAAAGTCGCGCCAACTGCGCTTTCAATTCTTTTGGGCCAGTCCAAGTCACGGCTCAGACTCCTGCGCAGATTGGGCTGGCATCAAGGCCTTCTGCGCGCGGTATTCCTCGATGGGCAAATTGCGCAGCTTCGACGCTCGCCCCCCCTCGTTATGGACGAAGCCAACACTGGAGACATAAGGCTCGATGATGTGGATTTTCTGCAGCGGCGTCACAATCAACAGTTGCAGATTGAGTTGCTGGAACAGCTTCAGTCCGTATTGGGCGGATTCATCAGAACCGCGCCCGAAGGCCTCATCAATGACCACGAAGCGGAAGGAACGAGAACGGACCTCCCCCCACTCTAAGCCAAACTGGTAGGCCAGACTGGCGGCCAGAATGGTGTAGGCCAATTTCTCTTTTTGCCCGCCCGACTTGCCACCGGAGTCTGAGTAATGCTCGTGCTCGCTGTTGTCCTCACGCCAGCGCTCGCTGGCGGCGAAAAGGAACCAGTTGCGCACATCAGTGACTTTCGCTGTCCAGCGGCGATCCTGTTCTGACAACCCTTCGCGCCCCCGGAAACGGTCGATGATGGCCTTGACC
>NZ_CAXQZX010000058.1:0-2327 GCF_964228395.1 Limnobacter sp. | reverse complement strand
GCTCAGTCCAAGCTTTAATTGAGGAATGTTCGTGGATCAGATGAATCTCTCACTCGCTATTCCTGAAATTGCGCTGGCGATTTTTGCCTGTGCGTTTTTGATTGCTGACAGTGTGACCAAGGGCAGGGTGTTGCCTCTTCTTCACAACATCGTGGTGCTATTTTGTATCGCTTTGGGTGCCTATTGTTTTGCACAGGTCCCCAACGCCGAAAACGCCATGGCCTTTAACAACATGTACATCGCCGATGGTATGGCGCTTGCACTGAAAGGCTTCTCGGCCTGGGCCATTGCCTTCACCCTGATTGTTGGTGCCAACTATGCCCGCGATCGCGACATGTTCAAAGGCGAATTGCATGCGCTGGTGTTGTTCGCGCTGCTCGGCCAGATGATCATGATCTCTGCGAACAATCTTCTGCTGGTGTACCTCGGTGTGGAATTGTTGTCGCTTAGTCTGTATGCGGCCGTGGCCATGCAGCGCGACAGTGTGAGGGCCACCGAGGCAGCGATGAAGTATTTCGTCTTGGGTGCCTTGGCATCGGGTTTTTTGCTGTACGGCATGTCCATGATTTACGGCGCCACTGGTACGCTCAACCATGCGGACATCGCATTTGCCGCCACGGCGGCAAGCACTGGACCGAAGACAATGATTTTCGTATTTGGCTTGGTGTTTCTGGTGGCTGGCTTGGCCTTCAAACTCGGCGTAGTACCTTTCCACATGTGGGTACCCGATGTCTATCAAGGTTCGCCCTCTGTGGCCACCCTGTTGATTAGCGGTGCTCCCAAATTGGCTGCCTTTGCCATTTGTATGCGTTTGCTGGTGGATGGCTTGTTTGTGATGGCGGCAGACTGGCAACAAATGTTGACGGTGTTGGCTGTGGCTTCTCTGGCCATCGGTAACCTCACTGCCATTGCACAAACCAGTTTCAAGCGCATGTTGGCGTACTCGACCATTGCTCAAATGGGCTTCATGCTGCTGGGATTTTTGTCCGGTGTGGTTGGTCAAAACACCGGCAATGCGGCGCAGGCCTATTCTGCCGCCATGTTTTATTCCATCACCTATGTACTCACCACCCTGGGCACCTTTGGTGTGATCATGGTGATGTCACGCAAAGGTTTTGAGGTTGAAAACATTGCCGACCTGAAGGGCTTGAACAAGCGTTCGCCTTGGTTGGCCTTGGTGATGTTGCTGCTGATGTTCTCTTTGGCGGGTATTCCTCCCATGGTGGGTTTTGCCGCCAAGCTGGCGGTTTTAAAGGCCTTGCTGGCCACCGGTCAGATTTGGTTGGCTGTTTACGCGGTGCTTTTCAGCCTGGTGGGTGCCTTCTATTACATCCGCGTGGTGAAAAGCATGTACTTCGAGGCACCCAGCGACGAGACCGAGATCGTGATGGGGAACGACGCACGCGCTGCGTTGGGTTTGAATGGCATGGCCGTGATCGCGCTGGGTTTGCTGCCTGCACCTTTGATGGCTTACTGCATGCAGCTGGTGGCCCAGTCCATCGCAGGTTGATGGCTTTTTGATTCACTGAGAGGAGGGCAGGCTTTGACTCAAACGATGGGGCACTGGTTGTTGTTTGGCTTGGCCTTGCTGTTTGCAAACCTGCCTTTTGTTAGCAACCGTATTTTTGGCGTGTTCAAGGTTGCCCAGAAGGGCGGCTGGACGCGGGTTGTGGAAGTCATTGCTGGTTATTTCATTGTGGGCCTGATTGGCTTTGCCATCGAAGGCTCCATTGGGCAGGTTACTCCCCAGCGGTGGGAGTTTTACGCGCTCACCGCCTGTCTTTTCTTGGTGTTGGCCTTTCCGGGCTTCGTGTATCGTTTTCTCTGGCGTTCGGCCAAAGCCTAAGTCGCTTCAATTTGGCTCGGGATCGCTTGCTCCTTGAAGCAAGCAGGTCTGCGCCACTTGGCTTGCGGCAATTTGATGCTGATTCGCTTGCTCCCTGAAGCAAGCAGGTCCAAGCCCCTTTGCGACGGCCAATCTGTGTTTCCCTCCCTGAGCCTCGCCTGAACTGAGGCCCGCCCTCCAAAACGGATGTCGGGTCGGGCCTCTGCCCCCTTGGGGGGCACCGTTCATTCTTGGCACGGTCGGGCAGATTGTCCTGAAGGTCGCTGCAGGGGCATTCGCCCCTGCTGGCTTCTGCGCAAGCGAAGGCCGCTGAGGTGCCTCGCGCAGCGCCGGGGTTGGGGTGGCACAGGCCGCGCAGGCCGATTCAGGGCAGCCCGCCCGGTTTGGCCCACACCGAGGGGCCGAGGCGTGTTTTCCCGCCAAGCCCCGCTTGGCGGGAAACCGAATCGGATGCAATGGCGACATTTTCGCCTTGCATGTC
>NZ_CAXQZX010000057.1:0-11324 GCF_964228395.1 Limnobacter sp. | reverse complement strand
CTCATCAATATGCTCCGAAAGCGTGGGGTGGCCAGCCCTCAGGATGGCGTGTTGGATGGCATGTGCACCCAGTTCGCTGGCCGACAGCGTGCTTAAGCTGCCCTGAAACCCGCCCATGGGCGTGCGTGCGGCTGAAACAATCACAATGGGGTCTTGCGCCATGATGGGGTGTCTCCGAAAAAATTGGGTATTGATGCCCTTATTTTCCCGTGAGACACACCATCAAGTGGCGCTTGGCCGTGTTTATGCGGCAGTTTTTTGTAAGGCCAGCCTTTCACGCAGGGTGTGTGTGGCTTCTACCATGGCTTGCAGAGCCGCCTTGGTTTCTGGCCAGGCGCGGGTTTTCAGGCCACAGTCGGGGTTCACCCACAGGTTTTCAACAGGCACCACGGCAGCCGCTTTTTCAAGCAAGCGAATCATCTCTTCAACCTTGGGCACGCGTGGCGAATGAATGTCGTACACGCCGGGGCCAACCTCGTTGGGATAGCTAAAATCGCCGAATCCGCGCAGCAATTCCATGTCAGATCGGCTGGTTTCAATGGTGATCACATCGGCATCCATCGCGGCGATCGCGGGCAGTATGTCGTTAAATTCCGAGTAGCACATGTGGGTGTGAATTTGGGTGTTGTCCTGCACGCCGCAAGCACTTACCCTGAAAGCGCGGCCCGCCCATTCCAGGTAGTGCTGCCATTGCGCACGCCGCAGTGGCAACCCCTCGCGGTAAGCGGGCTCGTCAATTTGAATCATGCCAATGCCTGCGGCCTCCAGGTCTTGCACCTCATCACGAATGGCCAGCGCCAACTGCAATGCGGTGACGTGGCGGGCCTGATCGTTGCGCACAAAACTCCATTGCAGCATGGTCACCGGGCCTGTCAGCATGCCTTTGACGGGTTTGTGGCTTAGGCTTTGTGCAAAACGGGCCACGTCCACTGTCATGGGCTTTGGGCGGCTCACATCGCCAAACAGGATGGGGGGTTTAACACACCGTGAGCCATAGCTTTGCACCCAACCGTTGGCTGAAAAGGTGTAGCCCTCGAGCTGCTCACCAAAGTATTCCATCATGTCATTGCGTTCGGCTTCGCCGTGCACAAGAACATCCAACCCCAGGCTGTGTTGTACTTCAATGGCGTGGGCAATTTCGGCGTGCATGTGCGCCCAATACTGTTGAGCAGTCATTTCGCCCTTTTTAAACCGTGCACGCAGTTGGCGAATGTTGACTGTTTGTGGAAACGAACCAATCGTGGTGGTCGGCAGCAAAGGAAGCTTGAATCGTGCCCGCTGCAAGGCCTGCCTTTGCTCAAAGGGCTGCTTACGCTGGTCGGCGTCGCCCGGCAAGTTCGCCAAGCGTGCCTTCACCTCGGGATTATTCAACAAAGGGCTGCTTAAGCGCTGTGTTACTTGGCTTTGATGGGATTGCCATGCTTGCAGATCAGCCTGTGGCGCGGGGTGCCCTGCCAATTGCGCCTGGGTGAGGCTTTTGAGCAGACGCAACTCTTCCAGTCGCTCTACTGCGCCAGCCAACCAAGGTTTTACGGCAGGGTTGACGGTGGTGTCGTTGGCAAACCGGTAAGGGCTGTGCAACAGCGAGCAGCTGGGTGCAATCCACACCTCACCTTTGCCCGCGTCGAAGGCATGCTCAATCAGCCCTTTGGCATGCTCAAGGTCGCTTTTCCAAATGTTGCGACCATCCACCAAACCCAGCGAAAGTACCTTGTAATTGGGCAACCAGTCCAACACCAAGGGCAGGTCTTCGGGTGCGCGCACGCAGTCCAGGTGTAGCCCATCGATTGGCAATTTGCACAGCAGGCTGGTGTGGCCTTGGGTGCTCCCAAAGTAGGTGGCCAGCAAAATTTTTAGGCGGCTGTTTTTTAATTGCAGGTAAATGCGCTCCAAAGACGCCACCCAGGGACCAGGCAAATCAAGCGCCAGAACGGGCTCGTCGATTTGTACCCATTGGACCCCTTTGGCGGCAATGGCTTGCAACACCTGCGCGTAGGTGTTCACCAGTTCAGGCAGCAAATCCAGACGATCAAACCCAGCTTGCTTGCTCTTGCCCAGGTAAAGGAAAGTCAGCGGCCCAACCAAGCTCACTTTGATGGGGTGCTTGAACCGCGAGGCTTCGTCAATTTGCTCTAACAAAGGTTTTGCCTTGGCCTCAAAGCGGGTGTTGGCTTCAAACTCCGGGACCATGTAGTGGTAGTTGGTGTCAAACCATTTGGTCATCTCCAAGGCAAAAGTTGCTGCTTTCAACCCACCGGCATCAGTCTGCCCCCGCACCATGGTGAAGTAGCGTTGCAGATCGTCATCAATCGCCAGGTCCTTGAAGCGCTGCGGCACACAACCCAGCAGTTCGATGTGGTCGGCCATGTGGTCATAAAGGCTAAAGTCACCCACGGTGATGAAGTCTAGCCCGCTGTCGATTTGGAATTGCCAATGCCGTGCACGCAGAGCAGCCGAGGTATGGCGCAAAGCGGCCTTGTCGATGTCGCCGCGCCAATATTGCTCAAGGGCAAACTTCAATTCGCGATGCTCGCCAATTCTGGGAAATCCAAGAATGTGTGATTTGATCATGTTGATGGCCTTCGAAAAAAGTAAGTCGAATGTGAAAGCACCATCTTGAGTGTTTAAAGGGTATTATTCAAACGAAAGTTTTTATAAAAAAATATGAGAAATACTAATGAACAAAAGCATACTTGAACTGCGTCATCTGCGTACCCTTCAAGCAATCGCCAACACGGGTAGCTTAAGCCGGGCAGCCGATGTACTGTTTGTCACGCAAAGTGCTGTGTCGCATCAGGTCAAGGCCTTACAAGATTGGTATGGCGAGGAACTGCTGTACAAGCACGGGGGCGCCACCCGTTTTAGTCCATTGGGTCAACGTTTATTAAAGCTGGCCGAGCAAGTGCTGGCACAGGTCGACATGGCAGAACTGGAAATTCAGCAGCTTCGACAAGGGGCGGGTGGCCCTTTGCGTGTGGCGGTGGAGTGTCACACCTGCTTTGATTGGTTAATGCCCGCCATGGATGCCTACCGTGGTCGATGGCCCGATGTGGAGTTGGACATCGTGTCTGGATTCCATGCAGATCCGGTGGGCCTGCTGCATTCGGGTGATGCAGAGTTGGCCATCGTGTCTGAAGACCCCAGGGAGGAGGGCGTGGCCGTGTTCCCTTTGTTTCGTTATGAAATGGTTGGCCTGGTGCCGGTGGGCTCGCGTTTGGCGCAGCGACTCTACTTGCGCCCTTCAGACTTTAAAGGGCAAACACTCTTGAGTTACCCGGTACCCGACGACATGCTTGATGTGGTCAAGCATTTTTTGAAGCCAGCGGGGGTACAGTACACCCGGCGCAGCAGCGAACTTACTGTGGCCTTGTTGCAATTGGTAGCCAGCAAGCGTGGTCTGTCGGCCTTGCCTGCCTGGGCCGTTAAGGGCTATGTTGAACGCGGCTATGTGGCGCAGTTGCCACTGGGCAAACACGGGCTTCGCTCAAGCCTGTACGCCGCATTGCCCGCCCGTTTGGCGGGCAAACACTACACCCAGGATTTTGTGAAAGTGACCCGCGATGTGTGCGCACGCGAGCTTGACGGCATTGAATTGTTGGCCAGCCCAACTCTGGGTTAAAACCCAGCCATGGCAATGCTGGTGTACAAGGGTATGCCCACCAAAATATTAAGCGGAAAAGTGATACCCAAAGACAAACCAAAATAAAGGCTCGGGTTGGCTTCGGGAATGGCGTAGCGCACAACCGCCGGCACCGCGATGTATGAGGCGCTGGCGGCCAGCACCATCAACAAGGCCACGTCGCCGGCTGGCAGACCCATCAGCATGCCCAAGGCGTAAGCCAGGCCTGCATGGGTGAAGGGCGCCAGCAAACCATACAGCAACATCACCTTGGGCAAGGCACGCACCGTGGGCAGGTTTTTGGCGGTCATCAGGCCCATGTCGAGCAAGAAAAAAGCCAACATGCCTTTGAACATGTCACCCGTGAACGGCTGCATGGCCACCTTGCCTTCGGCTCCGCTTAACACGCCAATCAACATGGCGCCCAACAACAAAATTTGTGCCCCCTCAGTAAAAGATTCTTTAAGCACATGTGCAAACCCATGATGCGGACCTGTACTTAAGCCTTGCTGGGCGCGGGCCACGTTGGCAAACAGCACCGCCATGATAATTGCAGGTGATTCCATTAGCGCCATGGCCGCGGCCATGTGACCACCAAACGGAATGCCTTGTTTTTCCATGAACTGAGTGGCCGTAATAAACGTGACCGCGCTGACAGACCCATAGGTGGCAGCAATGGCTGCCGCATCAAAAGAATTGAGCACTCGCCGCAGCAAGGGATAACTGAAGGCTGGCACCACAATCGCCAGCAGTATGGCCGCCAGCAAACCGTTGGCCACTTCCATGTTCAAACCTGATGCGGCCAAGGCAAAGCCGCCTTTCAGGCCCAAGGCCATCAGGAGGTAAAGCGACAAAAATCTGGAAACCTGGGCAGGAATTTCAAGATTCGACTTCAACAGCCCAGCCACAATGCCGAGAATAAAAAACAGAATCGCAGGATCAAAGAAATTTTGCATAGAGGAGGGTGGCTTAGATGAATTGGGCAAACGTTGGCATGGATAGTATGCGCTTTGAAGTCTCGTGTAAAATCAGAAAAAACGAACGTTCGTTCGAATCAATATTCAATCTGTTAGCGGAGATAACCCATGAATTTGCAAAACGCAGTGGCTGTGGTCACAGGGGGCGCATCTGGCCTTGGTTTGGCCACTGTTGAGGCCTTGGTTGCCCGTGGGGCCAAAGTGGCTGTTTTTGACATGAACGAACAAGCCGGCGCCGCCGTGGCCGCTGCCCACCCCGGCAAGGTGATTTTTCAAAAAGTGAATGTGGCCGATGCGCAATCGGCTGCCGAAGGCATAGCCGCCACAGTCAAGGCATTTGGAGCCTTGCACATTGCTGTAAACTGCGCTGGCATCGGCGCGGCAGGTAAAACACTTGACCGTGACAGCAAAGCCCTGCCTCTGGATGCTTTTGCCAAAACCATTCAGGTTAACCTCATCGGCAGCTTCAATATTGCCCGCTTGGCCGCTGAAGAAATGGCTAAAAACCAGCCCGACGAAGATGGCCAGCGCGGCGTGATTATTCACACCGCCAGCGTGGCCGCTTTTGATGGTCAAACAGGCCAGGCTGCGTATTCAGCCAGCAAGGGTGGTGTGGTAGGCATGACCCTCCCCATGGCCCGCGATTTGGCTCGCTACGGCATCCGTGTTAATACCATTGCCCCGGGCATCTTCGACACACCCATGATGCAGGGCGTGTCAGAGGAATACCGCGCTCCCCTCATTGCAATGGTTCAAAACCCCAAGCGCTTTGGCGCGCCCGCAGAATACGGTAGCCTGTGCGTAAGCATTGTTGAAAACAACTACCTGAATGCAGAAACCATCCGCTTGGATGGCGGCATCCGCATGCAGGCCAAATAAGGGGCACGCCATGGGTGGAATGGACCAATTCAAAACGCCGCAGTCCGAAGACATTACCTTGTTCCGGGACATGCTGATTCGCTGCCTTGAAAAAGAGGTGCTTCCGCATTACGACCGTTGGGAACGCGAGGGGCACATGCCGCGTGAGGTGTGGAACACCTTGGGGGCTGCGGGCATGCTGGGCCCTGACATGCCCGAGGAATACGGCGCAGCGGGAGCCCCCTTTGAAGTCAACCTGATGATTTTGGAAGAAACCTGCCGCCTGGGCCTGCACGGCTTGAGCACGGGTTTTAACGTGCATGCCAACATCGTGATGCCTTACGTCAACAACATTGGCACCCCAGCACAAAAAGCTGAATGGTTGCCCAAGTTGGCCAGTGGTGAGGCCATTGGGGCCATTGGCATGACCGAGCCTGGCGCGGGCAGTGACCTCGCTGGCATGCGCACCAACGCCGTGCGCGATGGGGACGACTACATCATCAATGGGTCAAAAATTTTTATCACCAATGGTTTGCATGCGGGCCTGGTGGTGTTGGCTGCCAAAACCGACACCAGCAAAGGTGCCAAAGGCATCAGCCTGTTTTTGGTGGACACCAGTTTGCCCGGCTTTAAAAAAGGCAAGGGCATTGAAAAAATTGGTCAGCATTCCAGCGACACGGCAGAACTGTTTTTTGACAACCTTCGCGTGCCCGCCAGCGCCATGCTGGGCGAAGAAAACAAGGGCTTTGCCTACCTCATGCAGGAGCTGCCACGCGAACGCATCGGTGTGGCCACACAGGCCATTGGCGCATGCGAAGGAGCCATGGCGCTTACTCGCGATTACGTCACCCAGCGCAAAGCTTTTGGGCAGAGTTTGTCTCAATTCCAGAATACCCGTTTCAAAATGGCCGAGCTGCGTGCACAAATCGAGCTCACCAAAGCCTACTTGAACCAATGCATTGCGCGTTGCAAAGCCGGTGTAATGACCACAGAAGAAGCATCCATTCTGAAGCTGACCGCCACTGAATTACAGGTCAAAGTAACCCACGAATGCCTGCAGCTTTTTGGGGGTTACGGTTATACCCAGGAATACCCCATTTCCCGGTTCTTTCTGGATGCGCGCGTACAGACCATTTACGCAGGCACCTCCGAGATCATGAAAGAAATGATCGCCCGCGGTGAGTTGGGGCGCTGATCAGTCGCAAATCAAAGGGCGCTCGGCCTGGCGGACCATGCTGGCCGCTGGGCCGGGCTTCAAATAGGCTATGCTTGCGCGCATGGACATATTAATCAGCGAAGAAAAGGGCGTGCGGCAACTGCACTTTGGATCCGAGTGGGTGCAGGGCGCCATGCGCATTTCACGGCCCTACGACCTGGAGCTGGAGTACACGCGAGAGATGATGCTTCCGCTGGTGTTGCAAGACCCACGCAATGGGCCCCGCAAGGCCTTGTGCATCGGCTTGGGCGTTGGTGCCATTCCAAAGTTTTTACATCGTCATTGGCCAAACAGCAGCATCACGGTGGTCGAAATTGAGCCAGCCGTTGTGCTTGCAGCGCAGGCGCATTTCAAATTGCCCCCCATGACCCCCAATTTTCAGGTTGAGATTGGCTGTGGGGCGGCCTACCTGGCCAAGCAAGAACGCCAGTTCGACTTAATCGTGGTGGATGGTTTTGACGCAAAAGCCAAAGTGGGGCCCTTGAACTCCCTCGAGTTTTATCAGCACGCGCGCGCAGCCCTGGGCAACACGGGTTGCATGGTCGTCAATATTCTGAGCCGACAAAAAGACACCGAGCCCGGAAAACAGCGTTTGCGGCAGGCTTTTGATGGCCAGGCCGTGGTGTTGCCGCCCTGTGGCAGCGGCAACGTGGTGGCTTTGGCCTCGGGGGGCGCAAAATTTGAACATCACCTGGACACCCTCAAAGCCAATGCGCAAGCACTTCAAGCACAAACCGGCCTGAACCTGATGAACAGCGTTGTGAAATTTCACAACGCGCTGGTTTCACAGTCTGTGGCGTGACTACAATAGCGTGATAACCATTCTCAATAAAATAAGCCATGCAAGAACACAAGAAGTCCATCTGGTTCAGCCCGCCCAATATTGAACTCACCAATGCCATGTGCAAAAACACGGCATGTGAGGCCATGGGCATTGAAATCACCGACATCGGTCCAGATTACGTGCGCGGCACCATGCCCGCAGACACGCGCACCTTCCAGCCCTTTGGTTTGGTGCATGGGGGCGCCAACGTGGTGTTGGCCGAAACCCTGGGCAGCATTGCCGCCAACCTCTTGGTCGACACCAGCAAGTTTTATTGTGTGGGTCAGGAAGTCAACGCCAACCACCTCAGGGGCGTTCGTGAAGGCAAGGTAACCGGCACCGCAAGCCTTTGGCATGCGGGCAAAACCTCGCAGGTGTGGCACATCGAGCTTCGCGACGATGCGGGCAAGCTCACCTGCATTTCCCGGTTGACAATGGCTGTGGTGCCACTTCCCGGAGCCAGGTAAACATGTCAAAAGTCATGAGCAAACTTGATAAAAACGTATTGGGCGGTCCTTTGCTGGCCTGCTCATACGCCCCACTCACAGGTTTTTTTCGCGATGGTTGTTGCAGCACCGGCCCCAACGATGTGGGGCGTCATGTGGTGTGTGCTCGCGTCACTGAAGAATTTTTGCAGTTCTCCTTGAGCATGGGCAACGACCTGATCACCCCGCGACCCGAATACCGTTTTGCCGGGTTAAAGGCGGGCGATCGCTGGTGCCTGTGCGCTTCGCGCTGGAAAGAGGCCCACAAAGCCGGTGTGGCGCCTCCGGTGTATCTGGAAGGCACACACGAGTCTGCACTCAAATTGATCGAACTCGAAACCCTGCTTGAATATGCCATCTTGTAAACATGCTTAAAAAAATCGCCAGCCAGTGGATGTCAGCCAGCCGAGTCAGCCCCACCGCGCTATACACCGGGCAGGTTTGGCAGGCCAATCAACGCTCGGTACCCGAGCTGGCCTCCACCCCTGCGCGTTTGCTGCATGCAGCACTCGCACCGGCCATGCTGGCCTCTCGCACCCTGGGCGGACCCACTCTGAGCGATTTTTTGCTAGCTCGCCACGATCTGATTGATCACGAACTAACACGCCGCATCGAGGCGGGTAAAGTGACCCAAATCATTGAGCTCGCTGCAGGCCTGTCCCCCCGCGGGGCTCGTTTTGTTGAACGATATGGTGACCGCATCACCTACATCGAGGCAGACCTGCCGAGCATGGTTGCCCAAAAGCGAAAACTGCTAGCCCAACGACTTGCCGTGTGTCCCAATCACCAAGTGCGGGTGGTGGATGCGTTTGCAAATGAGGGCGCTTACAGCCTCGAGGAAGTGGCGCGTGGCCTTAACCCCAAGCAAGGGGTGGCGATCGTCAGCGAAGGCTTGCTGAACTATTTCAACCGCGACATGGTCATGCAGCTGTGGGCACGCATCGAATCCACCCTGGACGATTTTCCTTACGGCGCATACCTGGCTGACCTGCACCTTCGTGCCAACAACGCCGACCCGCTTAGCAGGGCCTTTGCTGCGGCGCTTGGCGCTTTTGTGCGTGGTAAAGTGCATTTGCATTTTGATTCAGCCGGCGAAGTTCAACTGGCCATGGAGTCTGTGGGAATGGCTTGCGAAGTGTATCGGCCCGCCGACTTCGCCGATCGTTTGCCCAGTTGCAAAGCCCCTGGCGCCAACCTCACCCGTGTGCTGCGCGCCAGGCCCGCCAGTCAAACCACTCGGGTTTAATTGCGTATATTCAAACTTATAAAAATACCAATCACAAGGAGACAAGGAATGCGTGCAGGATTCACCAGCCTCGTGCTGGCACTGGCCGCCCTGGCAGGGCCGGCTTTAGCACAAGCGCCAAAACTCACCCCCCTGGGGGCAGAGCAGGCTGGCAATGCGGCCGGCACCATTCCGCCTTACACCGGGGGGTTAAGCACACCCCCTGCGGGCTTTAACCCTGCACAAGGCCACGCCGATCCCTTCGCAGGTGAAAAGCCGCTTTATGTAATCACCCAAGCCAACATGGCCCAGCATGAACAACACCTCACGGCTGGGCAAATGGCGCTTCTGAAGCGTTACCCCAACTACAGCATCCCAGTGTACAAAACCCACCGAACAGCCACATTTGGGGCCGACATGTTGGCTGCCATTCAGGCCGAAAAGGGCAAGGCCAAGCTGGTTCATGGTGGTTTGGGGGTAGAGGGGGTACAAGCCAGCAGCGTGCCTTTTCCTGAACCCAAAAGTGGTTTGGAAGCCATTTGGAACACCTTGTTGCGTCGCCCGGCTCAAAGCCTGGAAAGCCACACGGCAAGTTTTGTGGCTGGTGCAGGGGTCAAGCCGCTGGCGTTTTCCAGTAGCCAAACCATTGCCTGGGCGCCTGCCATCGGCAAAGCCGGCACCACCTTGTTGTTTGCCCTGATTGGCGAATCCACTCGGCCAGCAGCCCAGGCCGGCGAGGCCCTGCTGGTGCTAGACACCCTGAACTTTAAAGATGACGCACGCAATGCTTGGGTGGTGAACTCTGGCCAGCGCCGCGTTCTTCGAGCGCCTGAATTGGTTCACTCCGCCCCGGCTGGCAACAGCGACAGCCTGCGCACCGTGGACGATATTTATGGATTTAATGGATCACCTGAGCGATATGAATGGAAATTGCTGGGCAAGCGCGAGGTGTTGATCCCCTACAACAATTACCGCTTGAGCAACAAAGCCCTTAAATACGAAGACATGGTGCAAGACGCTTTCTTGAAAACCGACCTCACCCGTTTTGAATTGCATCGTGTGTGGGTGGTGGAGGGCACACTAAAGGCGGGCATGGAGCACATTTATTCCAAGCGCACCATGTACATTGATGAAGACAGTTGGTACGTGGCCCTGATGGACCAATACGACATGAAAGGCGAACTGTGGCGCGTCAAAATGCTCTACTTGATGCAGGCCTACGACGCGCCCGGCATGTACGTGGCGGGCGAGGTGCAGCACGACATGAATGCGCGCAAATCGGTGTTTAGCGCTTTCCAGAACGAAGAAAAAGCCACCAAATTCAATGTGCCTGCCAAAGCCGCCGACTTTACCCCGGCCGCGCTGCGCAAACTGATGAAATAAGGCTTTAGAAGGGTTTTTCATGCCCGCGCAAGCGGGCAGGCCCTACAATAACGGGCGTTGTAAACCCAAGCCGCCGATTTTAAAACAATGTCCAAGCCCAAAGACAACACACCCAAACAGCCCGAAGAAGCAGGTGCGCTTGAGCGCATCAAAACCGGTGCGTTTGAGCGAAATGTTGCCTTGACCAAAATGGGCGTAGGCGCCGGAGCCAAAATTGCAGGCCACACCGTGCGTAACTTTTTTCGCAAGGCAGATTCCCGCGAACAGGCCAACCGTGCCTTTTATCGCGAACAGGCCAAGGTTCTGGCCGATGAGTTAGGGCGTTTGAAAGGCAGCGTTATGAAGGCCGGGCAAATGCTGTCGCTCTATGGGCAGTACTTCTTACCAGAAGAAGCCGTGGAGGTTCTGGCCGGATTGCAAGACAACACCCCCGCTGTGTCGTGGTCATTTGTAGAGCCTCAATTGGTGGCCGCCCTTGGGCCGTCCACCCTGGAAAAACTCGACATTCAAACTCGGCCCATCGCAGCGGCCTCGCTTGGGCAGGCCCACCTGGCCACCATCAAAGCAAGCGGTGAAAAAGTGGTCGTTAAAATTCAATACCCGGGCGTGGCCGACGCCATCGACACCGACATCAAAACCTTGTCGCGTTTGATCTCTGCCACGCGCCTTGCCCCCAAGGCCCTGGACCTTCAAGGGGTATTCGGTGAGCTTCGGGAAATGCTGGTGCGCGAATGCGAC
>NZ_CAXQZX010000056.1:0-14570 GCF_964228395.1 Limnobacter sp. | reverse complement strand
ATGCAATGGCGACATTTTCGCCTTGCATGCCCCCTCGGAAGGGACAAGAAGGGAGAAACGGGCTGATCCCAGGCCAAGGGGTCGGTGCCATTCCAGCACCAACACGCTGCGCAATCAACGGAACAAACGGCTGATCCCAGGCTCAGCGACCTGTGCCATTCCAGCACCAACAGGTGCCATCAAACAGGTCAAAAAAAACCGCCGGTCTGGCCGGCGGTTGGTGACGCTTTACATGTTGGGGTAATTGGGTCCACCCCCACCTTCCGGGGTGATCCAAACAATGTTCTGCGTGGGATCTTTAATGTCACAAGTTTTACAGTGCACACAGTTCTGCGCATTGATCTGCAACTGATCTACGCCATCGTCCTTTTTTACGTACTCGTACACACCCGCGGGGCAGTAACGCTGCTCAGGGCCCGCGTATTTGCTCAGGTTCACCGACACGGGCACGCTTGCGTCTTTCAGTGTAAGGTGCGCAGGTTGGTTTTCCTCGTGGTTGGTGTTGGAGATGAACACCGAGCTTAAGCGGTCAAAAGTGATCTTTCCATCAGGCTTGGGATAATTGATGGGCTCAAACTCGGCTGCAGGACGCAGGCATTCATGGTCTGCATGTTTGTGATGCAAGGTCCAAGGCACTTTGCCTTTAAACAGTTTTTGCTCGATGCCCACCATCATGGTACCGGTGTAGAGGCCTTTGCTCATCCACTGTTTGAAATTGCGCGCGCGGTAGAGTTCGTCAAATAGCCATGAGTCGTGGAAGGCCTTGGGGTAGGCTTCCAGTTCGTCACCTGCGCGGTCTTGCGCCAGAGCGTCTGCAATCGCCTCGGCGCACAGCATGCCACTCTTGATGGCGGCATGGCTGCCCTTGATGCGTGATGCGTTCAGAAAACCCGCATCGCAACCCACCAAGGCACCGCCTGGGAATACCAACTTTGGCAGGCTCATCAAGCCGCCAGCTGCGATGGCCCGGGCGCCGTAGGCGATGCGTTTGCCACCTTCGAAGTATTTACGAATTTCTGGATGTGTTTTGTATCGCTGGAATTCTTCAAACGGCGAGAGGTAGGGGTTGTCGTAGGCCAGGCCGACCACAAAGCCCACAGCCACCTGGTTGTTTTCCAGGTGGTACAGGAACGAACCACCGTAGGTGCTGGAATCCAAAGGCCAGCCACCAGAGTGGATGACCAGGCCGGGTTTGTGTTTTGCGGGGTCGATCTCCCAAAGTTCTTTCAGGCCGATGCCATACACCTGGGGGTCCCGGCCTTCATTGAGGTTGTATTTTTCGATCACGCGCTTGCCCAGGTGACCACGCACGCCTTCGGCAAACACGGTGTATTTGGCGTGCAATTCCATGCCGGGTTGATAGGCATGTGTGGGTTCACCATCTTTGCCAATGCCCATGTCGCCAGTCTGTACGCCTTTGACCGCCCCTTTGTCGTCGTAGAGTACCTCCGCCCCTGCAAAACCAGGGAACACTTCCACGCCCAGCGCTTCGGCCTGTTCACCCAACCAACGCACCACGTTGGCCAAGCTGATGACATAATTCCCGTGGTTTTGGAAGCACTCTGGCAACAGTGCGTTGGGTACCTTTTTGGCCGATTTTTCGGTGAGGAATAAAAATTGATCTTCGGTGACTGCGGTATTTAAAGGCGCGCCACGCTCCTTCCAATCCGGGAAAAGCTCTGTGATGGCGCGTGGGTCCATGACCGCACCTGACAAAATGTGCGCGCCCACCTCGGAACCTTTTTCCAGCACGCACACGTTGATTTCCTGGCCTTTCTCAGCGGCCAGTTGCTTCAAGCGAATGGCTGTGGACAGGCCAGCGGGGCCTCCTCCAACCACCACCACATCGTATTCCATCATGTCTCGTTCGACATCCAACATTGCGTGCGTCTCCTTCAATGTTCGCAATTTGTAGTGCAAGCCAAGCTCAGCTTGGATTTTAAGCCGAAAGCTTATTGCATATCAGGAAAAAATAGTTGACTTTGATCTCTAGTCTGACAAACTTGCTTTTTGTGCGCCGCAGCATAAAAACTGTGTATTCTGTGAAGGTACACTATGGCCACAAAACCTAAAACATAAGGACATTGGACATGGGAATGAACAAACTGGTGGGCAGCGCCACCGAGGCACTAGCCGACAAAATCAAAGATGGCATGACCCTGGCCGTGGGTGGATTCGGCTTGTGTGGAATTCCAGAGGCCCTCATTGAAGCGGTTCGTGCGTCGGGTGCCAAAGATCTTACGGTGATTTCGAACAACGCCGGCGTAGATGGATTTGGTTTGGGCCGGCTGCTGGAAACCCGGCAAATCCGCAAAATGATCTCTTCCTATGTGGGCGAGAACAAAGAGTTCGAGCGCCAATATTTAAGCGGTGAATTGGAGCTTGAGTTCACGCCTCAGGGCACATTGGCTGAAAAGCTGCGCGCGGGTGGGGCAGGTATTCCTGCTTTTTTCACCAAAACCGGCTTTGGTACTCAAATTGCAGAGGGCAAAGAGACTCGCGTGATCAACGGCGAAAACTATGTGCTGGAGCACAGTTTGACCGCTGATATTTCTTTGGTGAAAGCCTGGAAGGCCGACAAATCGGGCAACCTGATTTACCGACTCACCGCGCGCAACTTTAACCCGGAATGCGCCGCTGCGTCTAAATTTACAGTGGCTGAGGTTGAAGAAGTGGTCGACGTGGGTGATTTGGATCCGAACTTCATTCACACTCCCGGCATTTATGTGCAACGCCTGGTGTTGAACGCCAATCCCGAGAAGCGGATTGAGAAGCGTACCACCAGCACTTCAGCCTGATTTGGAGCACAACACCATGGCATGGACAAGAGATGAAATGGCAGCCCGTGCTGCTGCAGAGTTACAAGATGGTTTTTATGTGAACCTGGGTATTGGTTTGCCCACCTTGGTGAGCAATCACATTCCCGACGGGATGAATGTGATGCTTCAAAGTGAAAATGGCCTGCTTGGTATTGGCCCATTTCCTGATGAGGATCAAGTTGATCCTGACCTAATCAACGCTGGCAAACAAACGGTAACCACTTTGCCTGGTTCTGCCTTTTTTTCCAGTTCGGAGTCGTTCGCCATGATCCGCGGCGGGCACATCAACCTCGCGATTTTGGGCGCCATGCAGGTCAGTGAAAAAGGCGATCTGGCCAACTGGATGATTCCGGGCAAGCTGGTGAAAGGCATGGGCGGTGCCATGGATTTGGTGGCTGGTGTGTCGAGGGTGGTCGTCCTCATGGAGCATGTGGCCAAAAAGAAAGACGGCACCACAGACCTGAAAATTTTGAAAGACTGTAATTTGCCTCTTACTGGTAAGGCGGTGGTGAACCGCATCATCACCGACCTGGCGGTGATGGATGTTACGCCGGCTGGTCTAAAAGTGTTGGAAATGGCGCCCGGCGTAAGTCGAGAAGAGCTTCAAGAAAAAACAGGGTGTCAACTGCAGTTTTAACGAAGTTCTTGGGCATGGGCCAAGTGCGGTCGGGTTATAATTCCCGTTTCCAACTGCGCGCTTCGCGCCGCTTGGCACCATGACCAAATACGTATTCGTTACAGGCGGGGTTGTCTCGTCTTTGGGCAAAGGCATTGCCGCCGCCTCCTTAGCCGCAATTCTTGAGAGCCGCGGCCTCAAAGTCACCATGCTTAAGCTCGATCCCTACATCAACGTGGATCCGGGCACCATGAGCCCTTTTCAACACGGTGAGGTGTTTGTCACCGAAGATGGCGCCGAAACCGACCTTGATCTTGGACATTACGAGCGCTTTATCTCGGCCAAGATGAAAAAGGCAAACAATTTCACCACCGGTCAAATTTACGAGTCGGTGTTGCGCAAAGAGCGCCGCGGCGAATATTTGGGTAAAACCGTTCAGGTCATCCCTCACATCACCAACGAAATCCAGGCCTTTGTTGAAAAGGGCGCACGCGCGGCCTGGAACGGCGAAACCGATGTAGCCATTGTAGAAATTGGCGGCACGGTGGGCGACATCGAGTCTTTGCCTTTCCTGGAAGCCGCACGCCAAATGAGTTTGCGCTTGGGGCGCAACAGCGCCTGTTTTGTGCACCTCACGCTGGTGCCTTTTATTCCTTCGGCGGGTGAGCTCAAAACCAAACCCACCCAGCACAGTGTTCAAAAACTGCGCGAAATTGGTATTTATCCAGACGCGCTGCTGTGCCGGGCTGATCGACCAATTCCCGACGATGAGCGCGCCAAAATTTCGATGTTCTCGAATGTGCCTCTGGAGGCGGTGATCTCGGTGTGGGATGCAGACACCATTTACAAAATTCCAGCCATGCTGGAAGCGCAAAAGCTGGACGACATCGTGGTCGAAAAGCTCGGCTTCCAGGCACCCAAGGCCGATTTGTCGCGCTGGGCTGAAATTGTTCATGCCCAAGAAAACCCCACCCAAAGCATTACCATTGGCATGGTGGGCAAGTATGTCGACCTCACCGAGTCTTACAAATCCTTGATTGAGGCGCTTAACCACGCAGGCTTGCACACTCGCACCCGTGTGAATATTCAATACATCGATTCCGAAGAACTTGAATCCAAGGGCACTGAAGGACTTCAAAAACTTGATGCAGTGTTGGTGCCCGGCGGGTTTGGCAAGCGTGGAACCGAAGGCAAAATTGCAGCCATTCGCTTTGCCCGCGAAAACAAAGTGCCTTACCTCGGAATCTGTTTGGGCATGCAGCTTGCGGTCATCGAATTTGCCCGCCATTGCGCCGGTTTGCCCAAGGCCAACTCCACTGAGTTCGACAGTCAGGCGGAAACACCTGTGGTGGCGCTCATCACCGAGTGGAAAGACTCCACCGGCAAGACCGAGGTTCGCACTGATCAGTCAGATCTGGGGGGCACCATGCGCCTGGGCTCACAGCGCTGCCCGATTCTGCCCGGCACTTTGGCCGAGTCGATCTATGGCGCCGAGGTCAACGAGCGGCATCGCCACCGCTATGAGGTCAACAACAATTTTGTGCCCCAACTGGAGGCGGCAGGTTTGCGCATTTCGGCTCGAACCCCCACGGAAGACTTGCCAGAAATCATGGAATTGCCTGAACATCCTTGGTTTATTGGGGTCCAATTTCACCCAGAGTTCACCAGCACACCGCGGGACAGCCACCCCCTGTTCCTGGCGTATGTCAAGGCTGCGCTGGCACACAAACAAACCAAGGCGTTGTAAGCTGAGTCCACTTGAAGGAGATTCCGAGCATGAAACTTTGCAACTTTGATGTGGGTTTGGATAAACCGTTCTTTTTGATCTCTGGCCCTTGCGTCATTGAGTCTGAGCAAATGGCCATGGACACGGCAGGCCAATTGAAAGAAATCACTCAAAGCCTTGGGATCCCCTTCATTTACAAAAGCTCATACGACAAGGCCAACCGTAGTTCGGGAAAGAGCTTCCGGGGCTTGGGCATCGACAAGGGATTGTCGATTCTTGAGAATGTTCGGAAAGCGTTGGATGTGCCTGTGCTCACTGATGTTCACGAAATTGAAGAAATTGAGCCTGTGGCTTCAGTGGTTGATGTGTTGCAAACCCCGGCATTTTTGTGTCGTCAAACCAACTTTATTGAGGCTGTGGCCGCTTGTGGCAAACCCGTGAACATCAAAAAAGGGCAGTTTCTGGCGCCGGGCGACATGGTAAACGTGGTTGAAAAAGCCCGTGCAGCCAGCATCGCCAGCGGCGATGATGGCAACAACATCATGGTCTGCGAGCGTGGTGTGAGTTTTGGCTACAACAATTTGGTCTCAGATATGCGCAGCTTGGCCATTATGCGCAACACCGGCTGCCCCGTGGTGTTCGATGCCACGCATAGCGTGCAGTTGCCGGGCGGGCAGGGCACAGCCAGCGGCGGTCAGCGCGAATTTGTGCCCGTACTGGCGCGCGCGGCTGTGGGTGTTGGGGTTGCTGGACTGTTCATGGAGACCCACCCAGACCCCGCCAAGGCCATGTCAGATGGCCCCAATGCCTGGCCACTGCCTCGCATGAAGGCTTTGCTGCAAACGTTGCAAGCACTGGATCGCTTGGTTAAAAGCGGGCCTTTGGCAGAACAAGATTTAATGGCTTAAAACGCCCGAATGCCCCAGAGCCAAACCATTATTTATATCCATCCAAGAGGAAATTATGAGTGCAATTGTTGATGTGATTGGTCGTGAGGTGATTGATTCCCGCGGCAATCCCACCGTGGAATGTGACGTGCTGCTGGAAAGCGGTGCCATGGGCCGTGCGGCAGTGCCTTCTGGTGCCTCCACTGGCACGCGCGAGGCCGTTGAGCTGCGTGATGGCGACAAGTCTCGTTACCTGGGCAAGGGCGTGTTGAAGGCGGTTGAGAACATCAACACAGAAATTTCTGAGGCCATTTTGGGTCTGGATGCTCAGGAACAGGTGTTTCTGGATCAAAACCTGATCGACCTTGACGGCACTGAAAACAAGAGCCGTTTGGGTGCCAACGCCACCTTGGCTGTTTCCATGGCCGTGGCTCGCGCTGCTGCTGAGGAAACTGGCTTGCCTCTGTACCGCTATTTTGGTGGCATGGGCGGTATGAGCTTGCCTGTGCCCATGATGAACGTCATCAACGGTGGCGCACACGCCAACAACAACCTGGACCTGCAAGAGTTCATGATTCTGCCGGTGGGGGCGACATCTTTCCGTGAAGCGATTCGCTACGGCGCGGAAGTGTTCCACGCCCTGAAAAAAATTATTCACGACAAAGGCATGTCCACCGCTGTGGGCGACGAGGGTGGTTTTGCTCCCTCTGTGGCCAACCACGAGGCAGCCATCCAAATGATCATTCAGGCCATTGAAACCGCCGGGTTTGAGCCAGGCACGCAAGTGGCGTTGGGGCTGGATTGTGCGGCTTCCGAGTTCTACAAGGGCGGCAAGTACAAGCTGGATGGCGAAGGGATGGAACTGAGCTCTCAGGAATTTGCCCACCTGCTGGAAAGCTGGTGCAACAAGTACCCCATCATCTCGATTGAAGACGGCATGGCCGAAGACGATTGGGACGGCTGGGCCTATTTGTCCAAAACGCTGGGGCGCAAGGTGCAGCTGGTGGGTGACGACCTGTTTGTTACCAACACCAAAATTTTGTCTGAAGGCATTGAGAAAAAAATCGCGAACTCGATTTTGATCAAGATCAACCAGATTGGTACGCTCACTGAAACGTTCGCAGCCATTGAAATGGCCAAGCGTGCGCGTTACACCGCGGTGATCTCTCACCGTTCGGGCGAAACCGAAGACAGCACCATTGCCGACATTGCTGTGGGCACCAATGCCATGCAGATCAAGACTGGTTCAATGAGCCGCTCTGACCGTATCGCCAAATACAACCAGTTGTTGCGCATCGAAGAGGACCTGGGCGATATTGCTTACTACCCAGGCCGCGCAGCCTTCTACAACCTGGACTAATGGCATGAAGGGGGCCCCGCGATGCGGGGCCTTTTTGTATATGAATCCCAGGCTGATTTCTTTGGTGTTGTTGGGCTTGTTGATCTTGCTGCAGTACCCCTTGTGGCTGGGCAAGGGGGGCATATTGCGTGTCAATGAGCTAGAAGACCAACTTGCTCAGCAAAAACAGGTCAACGAGGCGTTGCGTCTGCGCAATCAGCAACTGGAAGGCGATGTACGAAGCCTCACCGAGGGCGTAGAAGCCATTGAGGAGCGTGCTCGTAATGATTTTGGCATGATCAAGCAAGGCGAGGTGTTCATCCAGCTCATTGAACCTCAAGCTGCTGATCAAGCGCCGACGCAGTAAGCTTTAAAAACGCCTAGTGCAAGGTATTGGAGGCGGGTGGCTCCCCGCCTTCAAACAGTGTTTTGCAATCTTCAGCCGTAAATTGGTAGTTCGCGTTGCAAAAATCGCATTGCACCTCCACCACAGGGTTCTCGCTTAAGGCGTCGTTTAGCTCATCTTGGCCGAGGGTAATTAGCATCGCCCCCACCTTTTCGCGAGAGCAGGTGCATTCAAAATGCGCTTTGCGTTCGGCCAGCACACCCGGTGCTTCTTCCCAAAAAAGCCGCTTGGCCAGCTCAAAGGTGTCGGTGTTCAAGTGTTCATCGGTTTGCAAGGTTTGCGCCAAAGCACACAGGCGTGACCAGCCATCCGGGTCATGGTTGGGGCCAGCGCCCTTGCCGCCGTCCAAGGGCATTTGCTGCAGCATGAGCCCGGCTGCCAACCGAGCGTTGGCGTTGAGCACCAGCTTGGTCTCCAGTTGTTCAGAACTGTGCATGTATGCTTCTAAAGAACTGGCAACCGATTGCCCGGTGAGTGGCACGATTCCCTGGTAGGGCGATTGGCCTGGCATGCGGTTGCGTGGGTCCAGGATGATGGCGCACAGCCCCTTGCCTTGCGCATTGACCAGGTCCATAAAACTGGCATCGTCGGGGATGTGGGCACCCTCTCGAAGTTTGACGGTGGCGCGCAAACCCAAGCGGCTGTTGCACTCGGCCACCAGCAAGCGAATGGGGCCATCGCCCTGAATCTGCAAAATCAGAGACCCTTCAAACTTCAGTGATGCCGACAACATCGCACTGGCTGCAACCAATTCACCAAGCACGGTCATGACCGGTGTGGGGTGATGGTTGTGGCTGGCGATGTTTTGCCACGCATTGTCCAAATGGATCATCTGCGCACGGCAACTGGCGTTTTCAAAAATCAGTGTTCTTAAGGTGTCGGTCATGTCAATCGTCGATTTTTTGCAGCTTTTCTTTAAACAGCTTGGCCTTCATCACATAAAACTGGGCGCCGATCATTTTGGCTACGTCGTCGTCGCTCAGGGTGCGAATGACTTTACCGGGTGAGCCCACCACCAAAGATCGTTCGGGAATCTCTTTTCCCTCGGTCACCAATGCGCCGGCGCCGATGATACAGTGTTTTCCGATTTTTGCGCCGTTCAACACCACTGCGCGTATGCCGATCAGGCTACCATCGCCCACGGTGCAGCCATGCAGGCAGGCTTGGTGGCCCACTGTGACGTTTTGACCCACCACCATGGGAAAGCCAATGTCAGTGTGCAGTACAGCCCCTTCTTGAACGTTGCTGCCTTGCATGATGTGAATCAGCTCGTTGTCGCCACGAATGGCCGCAAAATCCCACACCGAGGTGTGTTCATCCAGCCTCACTTTGCCGATCACGCTGCTCATCTCGGCCACATAGGCTGAGGGGTGCACTTGTGGGCTGTGCCCATCAATTGAATACTTCGCCACGCGGGTCTCCTTGGGTTGTGGGTGCTTGTTTTAAAATATCACGGTTGAATGTGTTTGCGGTTTTGCCATGGAAGTATGCCCACCCGCCATCGAGATCAGACGTGCCGCGCAAGCGGCTT
Organism: Limnobacter sp.; assembly: GCF_964228395.1. Taxonomy (GTDB): domain Bacteria; phylum Pseudomonadota; class Gammaproteobacteria; order Burkholderiales; family Burkholderiaceae_B; genus Limnobacter. The sequence goes on along the minus strand of NZ_CAXQZX010000056.1, from coordinate 5,246 downwards.
TGCGCCTGCAAGATCCCGACGAAAAAATGAAGGCCGTGGCTGCCATAGACCCGGCATGGCCACTGGATGTTGGCCTTAATCTGACCGCCGAACTGGGACGCCCCGCAAACCCGCAGCTTGTGCACCCCCGGCACGTGCCCTCGCGTGGGGTGGGCGAAGCAGTGGGCCGAGGCATGTTGCTGCATGCCTTGGCGCACATTGAATTCAATGCCATCAATTTGGCCCTGGATGCCGTGGTGCGCTTTGCTGGTTTGCCTGCGCAGTTTTACCTCGATTGGTTGGGAGTGGCCAAAGAAGAAGCCTACCACCATGGTTTGTTGTGCCAACGCATGGCCGATTACGATGTGGTGTATGGGCAGTACCCGGCCCATGATGGCTTGTGGCAAATGGCCGAAAAAACCGCGGGCAGCCTGCTGGCTCGGCTTGCTTTGGTGCCCCGGCTTCTGGAAGCGCGTGGGCTGGATGTGTCCCCCGCCATTCGCAACAAATTGGCCAGCGCCGGTGATATGGCCAGCGCCGAGGTGCTGGACATTATTCTGCGCGATGAAATTGGCCATGTCGCCATTGGCAACAAGTGGTTCAACCACCAATGCGAGGTGCAGGGGCTGCAAGCCATCGAGGCTTTTGAAGATTGCTTGCAACGCTATCTGGCCCCGCAACCCCGCTCCCCCTTTAATTTTGAGGCGCGTGCTCAAGCGGGGTTTTCTGAAGACGAGTTGGCTTGGCTGATGCAACTGGAGGTGGCACAAACCGGTCAATCGGGTCACAATGGGGCATAAAGGATGTGTAAAAAAGATGCTTGATTTGAACTGGAACGACCCGCATTTGATCAATGCTGACCTGCATTGCCATTCAACCACATCGGACGGAACGCTGACGCCCGAGGAGCTGGCTGCCCGCGCCGCTGCCAATGGCGTGCAGATGTGGTCGCTTACTGACCACGATGAGGTAGGTGGACTTGCCCGCGCCGAGGCCGCTGCCAAAGCGCATGGCATGCTTTTTGTGCCCGGGGTGGAAGTGTCGGTTACCTGGATGGGCAACACCTTGCATATTGTTGGTCTCATGATCGATTATCGCGACTCTGCCATTGAGCAGGGCTTGGCCAGTGTGCGTAGCGGGCGGACCGAGCGCGCCATGGAGATGTCCCGCCAGCTTGAAAAGGTGGGCATTGAGGGCGTCTACGAGGGGGCGTTAAAGTATGTGGGCAACCCGGCTCTAATTAGCCGCACGCACTTTGCCAGGCATTTGGTGGAGCGTGGCGTTTGCCTGGAAGTGCGAGAGGTGTTTGAGCGTTTTCTGACACCGGGCAAGCCCGGTTACGTGCCGCACGAATGGGCCAGCTTGCCACAGGCTGTTCAGTGGATTTTGGATTCCAATGGTTTGCCGGTGATTGCCCACCCGGGCCGCTACAGCTTAAGTCCCATGCAAATGGATGAGTTGATCGAGCAGTTCATCGGTTTGGGTGGCGTGGGTATTGAGGTGGTGACTGGCAGCCACACGGTTGATGAATACCGAGAATATGCCCGGCGATCGCTGCGCTCGGGGCTGAAGGCATCTCGGGGATCTGACTTCCATGGCCCGGAAGAATCCAGAGTGAATCTTGGTGAATTGCCCCAATTGCCCGATGGATGCGTGCCAATCTGGGATAATTGGGCCAAGCGGTTCAGTTAATCAGGATTCCATTTGGCGCAGTACTTCAACGTTCATCCCGAAAACCCACAAGCGCGGTTGTGTAAGCAGGCGGCCGAGTTGATCAACTCAGGCGGCATCGCAGCCATTCCCACGGACAGTTGTTATGCCTTGGTGTGCCACCTTGATGACAAAGCCGCTGTAGAACGCTTGCGGCGTTTGAAAGGAATTTCAGAAAAGCAGCACTTGGCCTTGCTTTGCAAAGACCTGAGCGACTTGGGCAGCTATGCCAAAGTGAGCAATGTGCAATACCGCTTATTGAAATCGGTATTCCCTGGGCCTTACACCTTTATTTTGGAAGCCACCAAAGAAGTGCCCAAGCGGGTGTCTCACCCCTCCAAAAAGTCCATTGGCTTGCGTGTGCCTGCCCACCCGGTGGTGCAAGAAATTTTAAGTCACACGGAGGGGGCATTGATTGCGAGCACCTTGCAGTTGGCCGGTATGGCTGAGCCAGCCCGCAGCGGCTGGGAGGCTCAGGAAGCAGTGGGCAATGAGGTGGACTTGATCGTAGACGATGGCCTGTATTGCGGTGCTTTTCCAACCACTGTGATTGACTGGACCGCTGAAAACCCCCTGGTGGTGCGCGTGGGCGCCGGCCCGTTGAGCGGGGCATTGGAGCCAGTTGATATTGACGAGCAGGAGTCGTTGTAGTGGATTCATCAATTATCCAAACCATCGCTGTGTACGCCTTGCCCGTGTTGTTTGCTATTACCCTTCACGAGGCGGCACATGGCTACGTGGCTCGCCGTTATGGGGACAACACTGCCATGTTAGCCGGGCGGATCACGCTCAACCCCATTCGACACATCGACCCAGTGGGTACCATTCTGGTGCCGGTTGCCATATTGGTATCTTCCAGCTTGATGGGCGTGGGTGCCTTTTTGTTTGGATGGGCCAAACCCGTGCCTGTGAATTTTGGTAACTTGCGCAACCCAAAACGTGACATCCGTTATGTGGCCTTCGCCGGACCAGGGGCCAACTTTTTGATGGCCATGCTGTGGGCCATTCTGTTGAAATTTCAGCTTGGCACCGGGTTTACCGAGCCGTTTTTTGTAGAAATGGCCAAGGCCGGTATTGTGGTGAATTTGGTGCTGGCAGCTTTAAACCTATTGCCCATATTGCCTTTGGATGGGGGGCGAATTCTGTTCAGCCTGTTGCCCAGTTCTGCAGCGTACAGTTTCAGCAGAACAGAACCCTATGGCATGATCATCCTGATTGCGCTTCTGTTTCTGAACGTGCTCCCCATGTTGATACAGCCAGTCGTCGGCGTGGGCTGGGGGGTGTTGTCTGTCTTGTTTAACTTCTGATTCATCATGTCATCTGAACGCGTATTGTCGGGCATGCGCCCAACCGGCTTGTTGCACCTTGGGCATTACCACGGCGTGCTTAAAAACTGGGTTAAGCTGCAAAATGAGTTTCCTTGTCTGTTTTTTGTGGCCGATTGGCATGCACTCACCACGCATTACGACACGCCCGAGGTCATCGAGGCCAATGTGTGGGACATGGTGGTGGACTGGTTGGCCGCTGGGGTTGATCCCGAAAAGGCCACCTTGTTTATTCAATCGCGCGTGCCAGAGCATGCTGAATTGCACTTGTTGCTGTCGATGAGCACGCCTTTGGGTTGGTTGGAGCGAGTACCCACCTACAAAGACCAGCAAGAAAAACTGAGTGAAAAAGATTTGAGCACTTATGGTTTTTTGGGATACCCGCTGCTGCAGTCGGCTGACATCCTGATTTACCGGGCCACCCAGGTGCCTGTGGGTGAAGACCAGGTGCCTCACATCGAGCTGACTCGGGAGGTTGCCCGCCGCTTTAACCACATGTATGGCCGTGAACCCGGATTTGAAGAAAAGGCGCTTGAAGCCGCTAAAAAAATGGGCGGCAAGCGCATGAAAGCCTACTTGGAGTTGCGCAATGCATTCCAAGAAAGGGGTGATGCAGACGCCTTGGCGCAGGCCAAAGCGTTGTTGGCAGAATCCCAAAGCTTGGGCGCTTCCGACCGTGAGCGTTTGTATGGTTACCTGGAGGGGGGCGGCAAGATGATATTGGCCGAGCCCAAGGCACTGCTGACCGAGGCCTCAAAAATGCCCGGGCTGGACGGACAAAAAATGTCCAAGAGCTACCAAAACACTCTCTCGCTGCGCGAAACACCTGACAACATCGCCCAGAAAATTCGCCGAATGCCCACTGACCCGCAGCGGGTTCGGCGCACCGATCCCGGGAATCCCGAGAAGTGCCCTGTGTGGCAGCTGCACGAAGTGTATTCCGACGCCGCCACCAAAGAGTGGGTAAAAGCTGGTTGCACCAGCGCAGGCATTGGTTGCCTTGAATGCAAAGCCCCCATTATTGACTCGGTGGTTGCTGAACTCACACCCATGCGCGAGCGGGCGCAGATGTACACCGAAGACCCGTCCTTGGTGAAGCGGATTATCCATGACGGTTGCGCCAAGGCCCGTGAGTACGCCGACCAAACCATGGTGGATGTGCGCAAGGCCATGGGCTTGAGTTATTCCTGATATGACGGCCAAAGACCAACAGCATGCGGGCTTAAGTCCTTCACCGTGGGTGTGCAGCGGGGTTGAACAATGGCTAAAAGGCCGGCCAGCGGGTGCGGCGGGCGCCCGCGCGCTTGACCTGGCGTGTGGGGCGGGCAGGCATGCAGTGTGGTTGGCACAGAGAGGCTTTGTTGTGCATGCCGTGGATCGGCAGCAGCCTGTGGTGCCTTTGGCTCATCCAAATATTCAATTTGAATTGATGGACTTGGAGCTGGATCACTGGCCCCTGCAAGGTCAACAATATGATGTGGTGGTGGTGACCAACTACTTGCATCGTCCACATTTTCCAGCCTTGCTCGACAATTTGGCGCCGCAAGGCGGACTGTTGGTATACGAAACCTTCATGGATGGCAACGCCGAGTTTGGTTCGCCTCGCCGCCCCGAGTTTTTACTGGCCGCCAATGAATTGTTGGAACTGTCCAAGGGGCTGCATGTTCTTAAATTTGAGCAAGGGCTGCGCACTCAGCCCAGCCCCGCCATGATTCAACGGGGGCTGTTCATTTCTGGTGCTTGGTCTGAGATACAATCTGGAACGAAAACACTCTTTCACGAAGGGACGAAATGATCACTGGTAGCATTGTTGCGATTGTGTCGCCGATGTTTGAAGACGGTTCGCTGGATTACGACAGCTACCGCAAACTGATTGACTGGCATGTAGAGCAGGGCACCGATTCCATCGTGGCCGTGGGCACCACCGGTGAGTCACCCACTGTGGATGTTGAAGAGCACTGCGAATTGGTGCGCGTGGCTGTTGAACAAGCCGCTGGCCGAATTCCCGTGATCGCGGGCACCGGCGGCAACTCCACCACCGAAGCCATTGAGCTGACCGAATACGCTCGAAAAGTAGGCGCTGCGGCCAGTTTGCAGGTGGTGCCCTACTATAACAAGCCCACCCAGGAGGGCATTTACCAGCACATGCGTAAAGTGGCCGAATCGGTGGATTTGCCAGTGGTACTTTACAACGTGCCCGGCCGCACAGTGGCCGACATGGCCCATGCCACG
>NZ_CAXQZX010000055.1:0-93496 GCF_964228395.1 Limnobacter sp. | reverse complement strand
CAAAATAATTTCGGCACCGAAGGCACGCATGGTTTGCCGACGCTCGATGCTCAGGTGCTCGGGCATGATGAGCACCATTTTGTAGCCACGTATGGCAGCGGCCATGGCCAGCGCGATGCCAGTGTTGCCCGATGTTGCTTCAATGAGTGTGTCGCCCGGTTTGATGGTGCCACGCGCCTCGGCATGGCGAATCATTGAGATGGCTGGCCTGTCTTTGACCGAACCAGCAGGGTTGTTGCCCTCAAGCTTGCCCAAAATAACGTTGCCACGCTGGGCGTTGCCCGCCCCTGGAATGCGCTGCAGTTGGACCAGGGGGGTGTTGCCGATGGTGTCTTCAATGGTGAGGTATTTCAAAGCCGGATCACTTGTAGCAAAGGTAATCCGGCTATTTTACTGCGCTTGCCGCCCACATGGCGGCTCATGACTTCAGTGTGGGTGCACCACGCCGTCACGCAGGGCCGGGCGGTGGGCGATCCACTGCGGCAGCAGCGACCCCACCACCATGCCAAACAGGCCCAGTACCATGCCCAGCAATTGGGGAGGCCAAATTTCGCTTGGGAAGAAGTTTTTGGCAATCAGCCAGCTGCTGACCCCAACAACAATGGACAGCACCGCGCCTTGGGAGGTTGCGCGCTTCCAGTACAAACCGAGCAACAAAGGCACAAACGCACCAGCCAGAGTGATTTCGTAAGCGCTTTCAACCATCTCGAAAATGGAAGACTCACTGTTGATTGCAAAACTCACCACAATGATGGTGAACACAAACACAGAAATTCGCATGGTGAGCAACAAGGCTTTGTCGCTCATGTTGGGCACCACGTTTTTGACAATGTTCTCGGAAAACGACACGGCAGGGGCCAACAAGGTGGCGCTGGACGTGCTCATGATGGCCGACAGCAGCGCGCCAAAAAACACGATTTGTGCAAACACCGGTGTGTGGGTAAGCACCAGGTTGGGCAGCACCATTTGAGAGTCTTCAGACACCATGGCCGCAAAGCGCTCTGGGTCGATCATGATGGCGCCATAGGCCAAAAACACGGGAATGAAGGCAAAGAAAAAGTACAAACTTCCCCCCAACACCGCCCCGCGCACAGCGGTTTTTTCGTCTTTGGCCGAACTAATACGCTGGAAAATATCTTGCTGGGGAATGGACCCGAAGGCCATGGTCAGAAATGCGCCCACAAAGGGTACCCACAACACATAGCTGAATTCTTCGGGGAAAAACTTGAGCTTGCCCGCCGCCTCGGCATGGGCCAGCACAGCGCCGGCACCACCGGCCAGATCGGACACGATCCACATGATGTAAACCAACCCGGCGGCAATCACCACCATTTGAATGAAGTCAAGCACAGCGACTGACAACATGCCGCCAAACAGGGTATACACCAACACCACGCCAGCGCCGATCACCATGCCCCACTCCTGGGATATTGCACCATCGGTGAGCACGTGAAAGATCAAGCCCAGTGCACTGATTTGTGCTGCCACCCAACCCAGGTACGACACCACAATGGCTGCACTGCAAAACACTTCCACTGCGCGGTTGTAACGCACGCGGTAATAGTCGCCAATGGTGAGCAGGTTTAGGCGGTACAGCTTGGGGGCAATCAGCAAGCCCGCCAAGATAAGGCACATGGATGCGCCAAAGGGGTCAGCCACAATGCCGCTTAAACCGCTTTCTACGAAGGTGGACGAAATACCCAAAACGGTTTCGGACCCAAACCAGGTGGCAAACACCGTGGCGGTCACAATGGGCAGGCTGAGGTTACGCCCCGCCACCGCATAATCGGCCGTGTTTTTTACGTTGCGCGCCACATACAAACCAATGGCCACCGAAACCAGCAAGTAGGCAATAACCGATGCAAGCAACATAAGAAACCCACCAAGCAAATGAAATGATTAGAAAATTTTGCGGATTATAGGCTAGAAAATGGAATTGGAGTTTGCATAGCCCAACAAGAAAGGCCAAAGCAAATCCAGTGCCACCACGCCAAACAGCACCGCCAGCATGAGCACCATCCAGAACAGCGCACGGTTTAGCCGCTTTTGCTGCTTCACAAGCTGTTCAATTTGATGGTCCACCCGGCCATTGGCATGGGTGAGGTTTTGATGCAAAAGCCGTGGCAAGGCTGGCAGTATTTGCGACCACTGGGCGGCCTCCCATTGCAAACTGGCCTGGAAACCCTTGACGCCGATTTGCTGGTGCATCCAGTTTTCGAGGTATGGTTTGGCGGTTTTCCACAAATCGAGGTCGGGATCGAGCTGGCGCCCCAGGCCCTCCACGTTCAACAGTGTTTTCTGTAACAGCACCAGTTGTGGCTGAATTTCCACGTTAAAGCGGCGCGAGGTTTGGAACAAACGCATCAAGGCCTGACCCAGTGAAATTTCTTTGAGCGGCTTGCCAAAAAATGGCTCGATGCAGGCGCGTATGGCGGACTCCAATTCGTCGATTCGAGTGCCTTTGGGCACCCAGCCAGACTGCACATGCAACTCGGCCACACGCTTGTAGTCTTGCCTGAAAAATGCCAAAAAGTTTTGCGCCAGGTACTGTTTGTCTACATCGCTGAGTGTGCCCACAATGCCGAAGTCCAACGCGATGTAACGACCAAAGTCTTCGCCCTGGTCGCCCACATAAATATTGCCCGGGTGCATGTCGGCATGAAAAAAACCATCGCGAAACACCTGCGTGAAAAAAATTTCTACGCCATCGCGAGACAACTTTTTAAGATCAATATTGGCGGCCTGCAGGCGCTCAATTTGCGAAATGGGTATGCCATGCATTCGCTCCATGGTGATCACGGTGCTGCAGCAATAATCCCAATACATCTCGGGCACACGCAGCAAATGCCCGCTGCCCGAGGCCGCGGAAAAATTGCGACGCAGTTGGGAGGCATTGGCCGCCTCGCGCATGAGGTCTAGCTCGTCGTGCAGGTATTTGTTGAATTCGGCCACCACCTCGCGAGGCTTTAAACGTTTGCCATCCGCCCAAATTTTTTCGACCAAGGTGGCAGCGGTTTTCATGAGCGCCAGGTCTTTGTCGATGACGTTCATCATGCCGGGGCGCAACACTTTGACCGCGACTTTTTTACCAGCCTGCCCGCCCTCTTTGATGACTGCAAAGTGAACCTGGGCGATGGACGCGCTGGCCACCGGCTGGTTTTGAAAGTCGAGGAACATGTCGTCGATGCGACGCCCGAGGCTGGTCTCGATGAGTTGCCGGGCCACCTCAGAAGAAAACGCAGGCACCTGGTCTTGCAACTTGGCCAACTCGTCGGCCACGTCGGCGGGCAACAGGTCGCGCCGGGTGGAGAGCAATTGCCCAAACTTGACGAACAAGGGGCCGAGATCTTCCAGGGCCTTGCGAAGACGCTCGCCACGCGAGGCTTGCAAGGCCTCGCTGGACGAAATCAGCTTGAGCACCCATTTGGCAGCCGGGTTTTGGATGGAATCGGCTGCGATAAGGAACAAGCCATATTTGCGAGCCACCCAGCCAATTTTTGCAAGGCGCCGCAATTTCATGCCGCAGGGCCCCCGGGGCCTTTGCCTGTGCTTGAGTCGCCTCCAGCGGAGCCGGGCAGCTTGGCCAAGCGCTTTTCAAGACGGGCAATGTGATCTCGAAGCTGGGCCACTTCCTGGCGAAAATCATCAAATTCAGAGGCTGTGGGCGTGAGTGCTTTTTCGTGCACCATGTACTCACGCAGGCTGCTTTTGAACCGTTGCACCACGTCTTTGGCGTTGGTACCCAAAGCCGCCAGGGTGTTCATGACCCAGATGGCCTGGGCATCGCCCACCACACGGGCCAGATCGCGTTCGGGGTCCCAGTACAAATCGTTGATGACGGTGGACACGGTTTGCGCAAAATCCATGTCACCTTGAATGCTGGCTTTGCGAGCCACAGCGCCTGCACTGCCCACCGCACCGGCCAAGTCGGCCCACTGCAGTGCAATGGAAGTGTCTGCTGGCGGGTGCTGGCCTTGTGCCGCCTGTGTGGTTTGAAAGTACCCCTGCTCGTTGATACGAAACATGAGTGTGACGGGCGGCACCGAGATGGACAACACCTTGCCCGCTTCAGCTTGTAACTTGGCTTTGCTGCTGCGTTGTTGGTCCAGCAAATGATTGAGCACCAGGCAAGCCATTTGATTGACGGTGGCCGACAAGAGACCCAAAGGCGCTGACATTAGACCGCTCAAGCCCGCACCCGCCCCTTGGACAGAAGGCTTGGCCCCCGACAAAATTTTGGAAGCAAATTGAAACAACAACACGGGAGGACTGGACAAGATGGGCGCCCTGAAAACTCAATTGGCTTGAGTTTAACCCAGCCAGGCGGGGCAAGCCTGGCCGGGTGTTTGAAAAATTACAGATTGTGAATGCCGGCCAGCACCCAGCCGCCACCAGACACTGGGCGCGTCATGGTCCACATTTCTTGCACCTCGTGGGCAGCACCACCCTCTTCCTCGCGCAACATGGCGCTGAAGGCCACGGTGGCCAGTTGCTCGTCCACATCGGTTTCGAAGCCAATCAATTCGGCTTGCAGGGTGACCACGTCGGTGCGGTTGCCCGCACCTGCGCGCGCCTCAATTTCGCTGCGCAAATGATCGACCACCTCATCGGTGCAATATTCGCGAAGGCCATTCACATTGCCTTGATCGTACAGGCCTTGCATGGTCACAAAAAACTTTTTGGCGCTGTTCACGAAAGCGGCTTCATCAAACCCGGCGGGCAGGTTTTTAACCGGACCGTCTTGGGGCTGGGGCTCTTCATAGGCTGGCTGCACAGCAGGGCCGTTGCCAAAGTGCCCATGGCTGGCACCTTGCGGCGCACCCATGCCGGGTACAGGGTCGTGCACTGGGGGCTGCTGTGGGCGGTAAGCCTGTTCGCTTTGGCGATAAGTGGCCTGGCCACCACCGGCGGTGCCATAAGCAGGTCGCTGCTGGCTGGCCTGCCCACGCAGTTTGCGCATGAGGAACATCACTGCAAAGACCACCAAGGCAATCATCAGGAAAGTGCCGAGCATTTCTGCCAGCGCACCACCGAAGCCGAGGTAACTAAACAGGGCGGCCAAGCCCAGGCCCGCGGCCAAACCCCCCAAGGGCCCCAGGAATCGATTGCGAGGCTGGGCAGCACCGGCGGTGGTGTTGGCCCCTGCAGGCGCGGTGGCCTGATTTTGCTGCGCGGGCTTGGTGGGTGTGCTGGTGGGCGATGTGGGCGCTTTTTGCATCTGTGAAGGCGCGCTGCGGCCAAAGCTGCTGCCGCCACCCAAGCGCCGGGCTTCAGCCTCGGGGGGCAAGGCCATCAGGCCCAAAAAAGACACGGCCACAGTGGCCACGGCGGTGCGAACGGACCAATTTCTAATGCTCAAAACAATGCCTCCAGTAGCAATGGATGATGTAAGGTGCTTTGGGTTTAAGACCCAATTATGCGTATTTTGTTCCCTGATGCAGGGCCACCACGCCCGCAGTGAAGTTGGTGTATTTCACGTGGTCGAACCCACTGTCGAGCATGATCTGCTTGAGGGTTTCTTGATCCGGATGCATGCGAATGCTTTCGGCCAGGTATTGGTAGCTTTTGCTGTCTTGGGCCACCAACTGCCCCATGCGTGGCAGCACCTGGAAAGAATACAGGTCGTAAGCAGGGGCCAGCAGCGGGTTGACCTTTGAAAATTCGAGCACCAACACCTTGCCACCGGGCTTGATGACCCGGCGCATTTCGGCCAAGGCCACGTCTTTGTGGGTCATGTTACGCAGGCCAAAAGCCACGGTGACCACATCAAAGTAGTCGCTTGGGAAAGGCAGCTTTTCAGCATCGCAAAGTGCCATTTTTGGCAAATAGCCCATGTCGATCATGCGGTTGCGGCCCACGCGCAGCATGCTTTCGTTGATGTCGGTTAGCCACACCTCGCCCCGGGGCCCCACTTTGTCCAAAAAGGCTTTGCTTAGGTCGCCCGTGCCACCGGCGATGTCGAGCACCTTCATGCCAGGGCGCACCCCGGCAGCACGCACTGTACTGGCCTTCCAAAGCCTATGCATGCCGCCCGACATGAGGTCGTTCATGACGTCGTATTTGCTGGCCACCGAGTCGAACACTTCGGCCACTTTTTTGGCTTTTTGTTCTTCGGGGACGGTGTCAAAACCGAAATCGGTCGTCTTGTTGTTCATGGCTGGGTAGTTGCAGTGCTCAATGGCTGGCGCAAGCGCCACCCTTTTTTTGTTGCAAAGGAATGTTTTCGGGTGCGTTGGGGTCGCGGCTGCCACCGGCTTGCTTGAGGCGCTCTAAGTAGTCGTTCCACAAGCCCTCTTGGTTTTCGCCCAGCCACAACAGGTATTCCCAGGAGAACAAACCGGAGTCGTGACCATCCGAGAAATACGGCTTGACCGCGTACATGCCCACAGGCTCCAGGTTGGTGATATTCACCTCGCGCTTGCCCACTTGCAGGGTTTCTTGCCCGGGGCCATGGCCACGCACCTCGGCAGATGGGGAATACACACGCAGCAGTTCGAAAGGCAGCTTAAAAAGCTTGCCTGCGTCGAATTCGATTTCGAGTACTCGGGACTGCTGATGCACCACGATGCGGGTGGGAATGGGGTTGTTGCTGGTTTCCATGCTGCAAACGCCTAAAATTGCGCAAACCTTAAGTGTATCCTATGCCAGCGGGCTGCGCCGCGCCCCACGTAGCGGCTGGCAATTGATGACGATTCATTCAAGTGTCATATTACTGTCCTGGAAATCCACGACTTTAGGTGGCATTACACACAACAGAAGCCTGTGGAGAAGTCAGCATGTCAAGCACTATTCTGGTCGTCGAGGACGAACCCGCCATCGCCGAACTGGTATCGGTCAACCTGAGCTTTGCCGGTCACAAGGTGCTGCGCGCAGCCGATGCCGATCAAGCCAAAACCCTGATTACGGCCGAATTGCCCGACCTGGTGCTGCTGGACTGGATGCTGCCCGGCAAAAGCGGGATTCAATTTGCCCACGAACTGCGCGCGCAGGAACGCACTCGCCATGTGCCGGTGATCATGTTGACAGCCCGCACTGAAGAGCAGGACAAAGTCGACGGCCTGGAGGCCGGTGCCGACGATTACATCACCAAGCCGTTTTCACCCAAAGAGCTGCTGGCCCGCATCAAGGCGGTGTTGCGCCGCCGAGCCCCACAGCTTACCGACGACATTGTTGAAGTACATGGCTTAAAACTCGACCCCGTGACCCACCGCATTGTGGGTCACGACAAAATTCTGGACATGGGGCCCACCGAGTTCCGCTTGTTGCACTTTTTTATGACCCACCCCGAGCGTGTGCACAGCCGCACACAGTTGCTGGACCAAGTGTGGGGCGACCATGTGTTTGTAGAAGAGCGCACGGTGGATGTCCACATTCGCCGTCTACGGCAGGCATTAACCATCAGCGGACACGACAAATTGATTGAAACCGTGCGGGGCGCGGGTTACCGCTTCACGGCCACGCAAAACGAAGGGGCAATGAACTGAGCCCGCCCTTTGGGCTCACTTTCCCCTAGAATACGCAGCTATGGCATTTATCTTTTTCAGACTGCTCCTGCTGGGGCTTCTGCTTGGCCTTGCTGCAATTGTTGGGCAAATGGTGGCTGGGCACAAAGGCGCGGTGGGCGGGGCTATTTTGGCTTCGCTGCTGGTGCACGCCCTACACGCCCGTTCTGGCCAAAAAATCCTGGCTTGGCTGGATGACTTCAAGGTGGACAACGTGCCCACCGTGTCGGGCTGGTGGGACGACCTTGCCGCCAAATTGTTTCGGTATTTGCGCCTGCACCAACGCCAGCAGCAAGCACTGAGCAATGCGCTGCTTTCTTTCCGCACAGCGGCGCAGGCCCTGCCCGATGGCGTGGTCACCCTCGACCCTCAAGGCCACATCACCTGGTGTAATGGCACCGCTCAAGACCATCTTTCGCTTAAATTGGGAAGTGACATCGGCCAGCCTATTGTGAACCTGGTGCGCAACCCCGACTTTGGCAGATATTTAAAAAGCGAGTCCTGGGAACACCCCATGGTGATGCGCTCCCCAAGAAGCTCAAACAAAATATTGTCGGTTCAACTGGTGGGTTACGGCGAGCGTCAAATGCTGGTGCTGACCCGCGATGTGACCAAGGTTGAAAAACTGGAACGCATGCGACGGGACTTTATTGCCAATGTGTCCCATGAATTGAAAACCCCCCTGACCGTGCTGAGCGGTTTTTTGGAAACTTTTCGCGATCTGCCCTTGAGTGCAGAACAACAAAAGGAGTACATCAACCTGATGCACACACAGGCCAGCCGAATGCAAAACCTTGTTGAGGATTTGTTGGCATTGTCGGCCCTGGAGTCGGCCCCCAACGCGGCCGAGAGTGGCGATGTGGTTGATTTGAGCAACGCTGCGCGGCGCACGCTTGACGATGCTGCACAGTTGTCGGCAGGTAAGCACGAGATTTCAGCCCACATTGAAGACGGCTTGCAAACCATGGGCAATGGGGCCGAAATTTTCAGCGCGTTTTCCAACATTGCCACCAACGCCGTACGATACACCCCCGAAGGTGGAAAGATTTCCATCAGCCTGCGCCAAGCGGAAAATGATATAGGCCGCCCCTGCGTGGCCTTTGTGGTGCAAGACAACGGCATTGGCGTGTCGGCTGAGCACATACCCCGCCTGACCGAGCGCTTTTACCGGGTAGACCGCAGCCGCTCCCGCGAGAGCGGTGGCACCGGGCTGGGCCTGGCCATTGTGAAGCACGTGGTGCAGCGGCACGATGGGGAGCTGGACATTCAAAGCCGGCCCAATGCGGGCAGCACCTTTACCATTTTGTTGCCGCTGCTGAAGCCTGGAATGTTGCAGCGGCAAGCGCAATCTGAGGTGGTGCAGGCGTAGCGCTGGGCCTGGGATTGGCCCTTTGGAGTTCTGTGCGCCGCGCTTTTGGGCCGGGGTGGCACAGGCCACTGGGCCTGGGATCAGCCTGCGTTTCGGTTGAATGCGCCGCGTTTTGGTACTGGAGCGGCACCGTCCCCTTGGCCTGGGATCAGCCCGTGGTTCCCTTCTTGTCCCTTCCGAGGGGGCATGCAAGGCGAAAATGTCGCCATTGCATCCGATTCGGTTTCCCGCCAAGCGGGGCCTTGGCGGGGAAACACGCCTCGGCCCCTCGGTGTGGGCCAAACCGGGCGGGCTGCCCTGAATCGGCCTGCGCGGCCTGTGCCACCCCAGCTCCGGCGCTGCGCTTGGAAACGCCGGTGATTCGCGCATCCGAGCTCCATGCAGCAGCCGTCAAGCCATCCGCGCATGCAACCTGAGCCGCCTTCGCTTGCCCAGAAGCCAGCAGGGGCCGTTGCCCCTGCAGCGACCTTCAGGACAATCTGCCCGACCGTGCCAAGAATGAACGGTGCCCCCCAAGGGGGCAGAGGCCCGACCCGACCTCTGTTTTGGAGGGCGGGCCTCAGTTCAGGCGAGGCTCAGGGAGGGATCAACAGATTGGCCGTCGCCAAGGGGCATGGTCCTGCTGGCTTCAAGGAGCAAGCGAACGAACATTGCATGGACCTGCTTGCTTCAGAGAGCAAGCGACATCGCCAAACGGGGCACGACCTGCTTGCTTCAAAGAGCAAGCGCCCGATTCCCTATGTCCCAAACGCCCGCACCAAATCTGCCCTCAGCGCCGGCAACCAGGTGCTTCGAGTGTCCAGAATTGCCTGCTGCTTGGGCACCAAACCCACGCCAGGCTTGGCTGCCGCCCACACCGGGGCGGGAAAGTGTTTGTCGTCGACGAAACGCGGAATGACGTGCCAATGCAAATGCGGCACCACATTGCCCAGTGTGGCCAAATTGGCCTTGTCGGCCTTGAAGGTGTTCAGGACAAATTGCTCTAGATGCGCCACAGCGTCCATGCAGAGCAAGCGATCGTCCCGCTGAAGCTGACTAAATTCGCGCACGTGATCGTTCCAGACCAGTCGTAAAAAGCCAGGGTAATCGGCATCGAGGGCGTCGATGACCCGAAAGCGACTGTTGCGGTAAACCAAGTCGCCCCCCAAGGATTGACACAAAGGGCAGTTGGCTTGTTGCAGGGGGGCGGCGGCTTGGCTCACAAGCCCCCCTGAGTGCGCATGGGCTTACTCGCCCTACACCAAAATGCGTTCGATGCCACCGGCGTTGGCCTCTTTCACATAGTTCTGCAACCAGTCTTGCCCCAGCACATGCTTGGCGATTTCGACCACGATGTAGTCGGCCTCCACGTTGGCATCGTTGCTGTAACGGCTTAAGCCCTGCAAGCAGGACGGGCAGCTGGTGAGAATCTTGACATCGGCCTGCGGGGCATTTTCGCGCAGTTTGTCGGCACCCTTGCGCATTTCCTCTTCTTTGCGGAAACGCACCTGGGTGGCCACATCGGGACGAGACACACCGAAGGTGCCCGACTCGCCGCAGCAGCGGTCGTTTTTGGTGACGGTTTGGCCCTGCAAATCGCTGTTGATAAGGGTGTTGACCACCTTCAGCGGTTCGTAGGTTTTCATGGGCGTGTGGCAAGGGTCGTGGTACATGTATTTTGTACCCGTGACGTTGTCGAGCTTCACGCCTTTTTCCATCAGGAATTCATGAATATCGATGATGCGGCAACCCGGGAAAATTTTCTCGAATTCGTATCCTTGTAACTGGTCATAGCATGTGCCACAGCTCACCACCACCGTTTTGATGTCGAGATAGTTCAGGGTGTTGGCCACGCGATGGAACAGCACGCGGTTGTCGGTGATCATTTTTTCGGCTTTGTCGTACTGGCCGGTGCCACGCTGCGGGTAGCCACAGCACAAGTAGCCCGGGGGCAACACGGTTTGCACGCCCACATTCCACAGCATGGCCTGCGTGGCCAGACCCACCTGGCTGTACAGGCGTTCAGAGCCACAACCGGGGAAGTAAAACACTGCTTCGGAGTCGGCCTGCGTGATTTTGGGGTTGCGGATCACTGGCACGTAGTCGCTGTTTTCGATGTCCAGCAAAGCGCGTGCGGTTTTCTTGGGCAGGCCACCGGGCATGGGCTTGTTGATGAAGTGAATCACCTGTTCACGAATAGGCGCCTTGCCCACAGTTGCGGCGGGTTTGCTGGTTTGACGATCTACCAGGCCCAAGGCCTTGCCCACTTTGTAAGCGGCGCGCTGGGCTTTGAAGCCGATGTCGGTCATGCCCACCCGCAAGGCCTTGATGGTGGCCGGGTCTTTGGCATTGAGGAAGGTCATGGCCAACGCTGTGCCCGGGTTGAAGCTCTTTTTGTCCATTTTGCGCAGCAATGCGCGCATGTTCATGGACACATCGCCAAAGTCGATGTCGACCGGGCAAGGCGTGACGCACTTGTGGCACACCGTGCAGTGGTCGGCCACGTCTTCAAACTCTTCCCAATGCTTGATGGAAACGCCGCGTCGGGTTTGCTCCTCGTACAAGAACGCTTCAACCAACAGGGATGTGGCCAGGATTTTATTGCGCGGGCTGTACAGCAGGTTGGCGCGTGGCACGTGGGTAGAACACACGGGCTTGCACTTGCCGCAGCGCAGGCAGTCTTTGACGGAATTGGCAATGGAGCCAATGTCGCTTTGACTCATGATGAGGCTTTCGTGGCCCATCAAATTAAAGCTGGGGGTGTAAGCATTGCTGAGGTCGCCACCGGGCAAAAGCTTGCCTTTGTTGAAGCGGCCTTCGGGATCGATGCGCTGCTTGTATTGCTGGAATGGGTCTAACTCGGCTTGTGTGAGGTATTGGTACTTTGTGATACCAATGCCGTGTTCACCAGAAATTACGCCGTCCAGATTGCGTGCAATCTGCATGATGCGATCCACCGTGTGCTCGGCTTCTCGCAGCATGTCGTAGTCGTCGGAGTTCACAGGAATGTTGGTGTGCACGTTGCCGTCGCCAGCGTGCATGTGCAAGGCCACAAACAAGCGGCCACGCAACACCCGTTTGTGGACGGCTTTGCATTCGTCCATGACCGGTACAAATGCACCGCCTTCAAAAATGCGGTGCAGGTTAGCGCGCAGCTCGGTCTTCCAGCTGATGCGAATGGTGCGGTCTTGCAGCACATCGAACACTGCGGCTTGGGGCTGTTGTTCCAGGCGCTTGGCAAGGTCAGCCTCCTGGTTGCCCAAGCCCAGTGTTTTAAGAATGGGGATGGCTTGGCCCAGCGGCATGTTCATATTGCCCAGCAGCCAGCTCCAGCGCTCGTGCACCCCTTCCAGCAAGGCGATGGCGCGCTGCACGCGGTCACCCACGATGTCTTCAACCGACAACTTGGTGGTGTCCACCTCGTCGGTTTTGGCCAAAGGCAAAGGCTTTTCAAAGAAGCTGCGCAGCTCGGCCACCAACTTGAGCTTGTTGCGAATGGAAAGCTCGATGTTGATACGCTCGATTTCGTCGGTGTACTCCCCCATGCGATGCAGGGGGATCACCACGTCTTCGTTGATTTTGAACGCGTTGGTGTGGCGGGCAATGGCTGCGGTGCGGGCGCGGTCGAGCCAAAACTTTTTGCGCGCTTCGGGGCTGACGGCAACAAAGCCCTCGCCCGCGCGGCCATTGGACAAACGGATGACTTCCGAGGCGGCCTTGGCCACGGCGTCTTCGTCGTCGCCCACAATGTCGCCAAACAACACCATTTTTGGAAAGGCACCACGCTTGGACTTGGGGCTGTACTTCACCGCGCGCAAGTAACGCTCGTCGAGGTGTTCAAGGCCCGCCAAAATGGCGCCCATGGCTTTGCCTTCGCCGTCCAGGTAGTTTTTGATTTCTACGATGGAAGGCACCGCGTCGCGGGCTTGACCATAAAACTCCAGGCACACGGTGCGCGTGTGCTTGGGCATGCGGTGCAAAATCCATTTGGCCGATGTGATCAGGCCATCACAACCTTCTTTCTGGATGCCGGGCAGGCCCGCCAAAAATTTGTCGGTGACGTCTTTGCCCAAACCCACTTTGCGAAAGCGTGCACCCTCTACCACCAGGCGCTCTTGCTTGAGCACCCGGGCACCGGGGGCGGCATTGCCATCGCTCCACACCAGGTCGAACTCAGCCTGAGGAGCATCGTGAATTTTGCCCAGGTTGTGATTGATTCGGGTGACCTCGAGCCAGTTGCCTTCGGGGTCGACCATGCGCCACCAGGCCAGGTTGTCCAACGCTGTGCCCCACAACACGGCTTTTTTGCCGCCGGCATTCATGGCAATGTTGCCGCCGATGCAGCTGGCCTCGGCAGAGGTGGGGTCTACCGCAAACACACGACCCGCATGCTCTGCAGCTTCAGACACACGTTTGGTGACCACACCCGCGCCAGAGAACACGGTGGCGTATTCTTCGCTTAAGCCGGGCAGCACTTCCATCTTGACCTGGCCCAGGTCTTCGAGCTTTTCGGTGTTGATGACCGCCGACAGGGCCGTGAGTGGCACAGCGCCACCGGTGTAACCTGTGCCGCCTCCGCGGGGAATGATGGTGAGCCCAAGAGAAATACAGGCCTTGACCAAACCGGGGATTTCGGACTCGCGGTCGGGCGTGAGCACCACAAAGGGATACTCAACACGCCAGTCGGTGGCATCCGTGACATGGGATACGCGAGACAGCCCGTCGAATTTGATGTTGTCTTTGGCAGTGTGTGCGCCCAAGGCCGAACGCGCTTTGCTGCGCAGGTTGGCCATGGTTGAAAATTCGCTCTGAAACTCAAGCACGGCCTTTTCAGCGGCGCCCAACAACAGGCGAACTTTTTGGCTTCGATCGTCCGCCTCGGCGGGCACCGTGTCTTGGGTTTCTACTCGGCGGTGGTCAATTTCGCTGAGGCGATGAAACAACGCATCGATCAGCGCTTGACGACGCTTGGGGTTGTCGAGCAAGTCGTCTTGCAAGTAAGGGTTGCGCCGCACCACCCAAATGTCGCCCAACACCTCGAAAAGCATACGGGCGGAGCGGCCCGTTTTACGCTCCTGCCGCAACTCTTGGAGGATGGTCCAAGACTGCTCACCCAGCAGGCGAATCACAATTTCGCGGTCAGAAAACGAGGTGTAGTTGTACGGGATCTCCCGCAGGCGAGCGGTTTCGCCGGCGGAAGGTTTGAGGGTGTTGAGTTCGACGGGTGCGTTCATGCAAAACCTTTTAACTGCTTAGCCCTTAAGTGTACCAAAACGTACCGCTTTTGGGCGAACGCACTACCCCAGCACCCTTCTAAAACCTTGATACTACAGGGTAGAACCCCAGATGTGGCGGGTTCGGCCACCCGATTGATTTTGCGGCTCTTGTTGGGTTTGTGTTTGTTGAGAATCGACCTTGCTGACCGACGCGTCTTTGATGCGCACTCGGTCGTTGGAGTCGCCACTGCCGCCGTACAGACCCATTTTGTAGACATTCACACCCCCGGGAGTGATGCATTCCCCGGAGTGGACCATTTGACCATTGACGAAAACCTGAAAGGTTTTGCCATCAGACTCAATGGCCAGGTTGAAATCTTGTCCCGGTGGATAGTGACCGGGCAAAATAACGTCGGCTTGGCCAGGTACATCCACCACCAGTTCGCCGTCATTGCGGTAAATGATTTTGACCTGCGGCAAATGCTCTCCATCGCTGTTGTTCAGCAGTTGGGCAATAACGCCGCTGGTGCCTGGATCAACGTTGTAGGTTCCTTGGAACCTCACCTTGACATTGTCGCTTGCAGCAAAACCCATGTCAGTGAATGCAGCCTCTGATCGGATGTACTTGTTGCGGGTATCGTTCATTCCCTCTTTACGCCCCGCCTCGATGCCAAAAACCTGGTAGCCATTGCCATCATCAGCTTGGTAAAAGCCGCCGTGGGTGCCGTTGTGGCGTATGTCCATCCGACCGGGCGTGCTAGTTGAAGACTCGGCATTGTGCACGGCCGAGCCAGATGGCCCAGCCGATGGATTCGACCTGCCCTCAGCCACACCCATGTTGGCGCCATGTTGACCATTTCTGGGGGTCCAGACCGGTTCGACCGGGGGTTTTTCTACTTCGACTTCGGCCTCAGCATGAGCCGAGTGGGCTAAACCCTCTACAGCGTTTGCACCTTCTTCCCCACCTTGCTCTTGAAGCATGTTGAGAACGCCGCGCCTGACCATCGCTTTTTCGCCACCCGTAACCGGGGAACGGCTGCCATCGGCATTGAGCCGCTCAATATCGAAGTCGGTTCCGTCTTGGTTGGTCTTGAATGCGTATTTAACCCCACCTTCTTCGTAAGTTCCCTCAACCCCGAGGCTGCCCCGATCACCAAGATAGCTAACGGTAAGAATTGCCCCTGTTTTTGGGTCTTGATAAACCTTTGATTCTGAGGACGACTCCGGAACTTGATCAGTTTGACTAACTGTTGGGGACTCAGCAGCGGCGACCATGAATAAACCTCTCAGAACTCTAGTTGGGGTATTCCTTGAGTGAAGAATTCCCATCGAGGGTTCCAAGGTTTTAAGCGAACCTGGGTTTAAAACTAACCGAAATTACATTCGCTTGGGCGCCGACACCCCCAACACTGCCAAACCATTGGCCAGCACCCTGGCCACGGCCACCAGCAGCGCCAGCCGCGCGGTCTTTAGAGCAACGTCGTCCACCAACACGCGCTCGGCGTTGTAGAAGGTGTGGAAAGCGCCAGCCAGTTCGCGCAGGTAAAAGGCGATGTGGTGCGGAGCCAACTCTTCGGCTGACTTGGCCAACACATCGCCGTAACTGGCCAGCGTGCGCAACAAAGCCTGCTCTGCAGGGGCTTGCAGCAGGGTGAGTGGAGCCTTGGGCAGTTCGGCAAGGGGGACCCCGGCTTGGTCAAGAATGGAATGAATGCGCGCGTGCGCGTACTGCACGTAGTAGACCGGGTTTTCGTCCGACTGGGCCAGGGCGAGGTCCACATCGAACACGAATTCGGTGTCGGCTTTGCGGCTCACCAAGAAAAAGCGCACAGCGTCGCGGCCCTTGGTGAGGGCCTCGGGCTGCTCGAGCATGGGCCGGGACTCATCCACGCCACCCGACCAGCAAATGAGGTCGCGCACGGTGACGTAACTGCCTGCCCGTTTGGAGATTTTGACTTCTTGCCCGCCCTTCATGACGGTGACCATTTTGTGGAGCACGTAGTCGGGATAACCTTGAGGAATGCCCACATTGCAGGCCTGAAGGCCAGCGCGCACGCGGGCAATGGTGCCATGGTGGTCGGTGCCCTGAATGTTGATGACCTTGCCAAATCCACGCTTGAATTTTTCGATGTGGTAGGCCACGTCAGGCACAAAGTAGGTGTACCCCCCCTCTGACTTACGCATCACGCGGTCTTTGTCGTCACCATAGTCAGTCGACCGCAGCCACAAGGCACCACCTTCCTCAAAGGTTTTGCCCGATTGGACCATCTTTTGGACCGCGGCTTCCACCTTGCCCTCGGTGTATAGGGAGCTTTCAAGGTAAAACTGGTCGAACCTCACGCCAAAGGCCTTTAAATCAAGATCTTGCTCGGCGCGCAGGTAGGCCACGGCAAACGCGCGGATGGACTCCATGTCCTCGATGTTGCCGCTGCCTTGCACAGGCTCACCATCGGCCGCTTGCACTTGCTTGCGAGCCAGGTAATCGCTGGCAATGTCTGCAATGTAATCACCGTTGTAGGCGTTGGCGGGCCAGTCGGGATCGCCGGGCTTTAAGCCCATGGCGCGCGCTTGCACCGAGATGGCCAAGGTTTGAATTTGCACACCGGCGTCGTTGTAGTAAAACTCACGGTGCACCCGCCAGCCCTGGGTTTTCATGACCTCGGCCATGGCGTCGCCCAAGGCGGCCTGCCGACCATGGCCCACATGCAAAGGGCCAGTGGGGTTGGCCGAGACAAATTCGATGAGCACGGTTTGGCCAGCGTGGGCGTTGGAGCGGCCAAATGCGTCGCCCTGCGCCAGAACCTGACCCACCACCGCCACTCGAGCCGCTTGGCTTAAGCGGATGTTAATAAAACCCGGCCCGGCAATGTCGATGGCCTGCACCAAACCCGCACAATCGGGGTTGGCCTGCACATGCGCGGCAAGTTGCTGTGCCAATTCGCGGGGGTTGCGGCGCGCGGGCTTGGCCAGTTGCATGGCCAGGTTGCAAGCAACATCGCCGTGGTTGGGGTCTTTGGGCTTTTCTAGCGTGACCACGCCCTCGAAGGCTTGGCCCAAGGCGGCGGAGGCGGCCGCTTCGAATGCGGCAAGCAGGGTTTGTTTTTGGCTAGGGAGCATGGCAGGTTTGAAGCAAGAATAGGATGAGTCGCCGGCACATGCTGCAAAGCGCTTGGCCGAGACACCAAACCGCTATTGTAACCGAAGCAGCGACCGAACCGATGCAGGGCTGACCGCCTGCCAGCGGTGAACCGGGCAGGCGACATGACGGCACCCTGAGGGGCGCCAACAAAGGGAAGGGCTTAGTCGGGCAAGGTGAAGCTGAGCACCACCTCGAGCAAGCCCAAGCGTGGGTTGTAAATGCGCGCGATGTCGACCTCGCAAGACAAGTTGGCGGCATTGCGCACTTTGACGGTAAAGCGAGCATTGTTGCTGCCAGCGCGGTTGAGCAGTGAAATTAAACGCAACCGGGCAAAGGGGCTTAAGAAGCATTGCGCCAGCCATTGCGCGCTGATGCGCGCTTTACTTTGTGTGCCGGGCAGCAAACCCTGGATGACATCGTTCATGTAGACCAACTCGAAATTGCCCTCTTCCATCGGGTTGTGGCGCAACAGCACATACCCTTTGGTGGAAGACGACAAGGCTTTTTTGGTCAACTCCAGGTTGAGCAGGTTGGTTTTGTGTTCGGTGTGGTCATTGATGAGCACAAAATATTTGCCGTAGCCACGGGCCAAACGCACTTGAATGTGCTTGCGGGCATTGGCCAGGTAAAGCTCCAAGGGCTTGGACAGGCCCTGCATGGTGAGGCTGGCTTTGGCGCGATGCAGTTCTACCTCGTTGAGTTGCGGGAACACCTGGCGTATGGATTGCCCCAGGCGCAAGTGATCGGCCTGGGCCATGAGGAGGTCTCTGGCGTTGCGGTTGAAAAACACGAGACTGTCGTGTTCGTCAAATTCAAGCACACCATCGCAGAGGCCTTGAACGATGAGGTCGTAGGTGAAGTGGCTGCTTTCGGCATTGAGCTGTGCACGGCGCGACTCGGTGATGTCGGACACAAAACCACTGAACCCTTTGAGATCACCACCCCGGTTGTGCAGGGGCGAAGTTTGCAGGTTGTACCAGTTGGTTTGCCCCGCGCATTCGGTTTTCCATTCCAGGTTTTGGGTTTTTTCACCACGGAGCAACTGAGCCACCAGTGCGCGCAGGCTGAGGCCAGAAAAAGTTTCCAAACCAACAATAAGGTCGTCTAGCGTGGGCGAGCGGCGGTTTAAACGCAGCAACTGCCGCAGGGGGCGCGACACGTGCAGGGCCTGCGTGCTGGCCTCGTACACCCATCCAGCTGTGGCGGTTTGGGTTTTGACATGCTCTTGGTGGTAGATGTCTTCCAGGTTGACCACAGGTGCCATGGTCGGGTTTTCCAGGCAATAGCGCACCAAGAAGCCACTGTGCCCATCCAGGTTGGATTCGCTGACATAGCTCATGTCCACCAGGTAAGTATCAAAGCGCCCCTGGCCCATGTTGAGGTCGAGTGTGAGCGTACAGGCGGGGCTGCCAGCGCGCAGTTGGCGCATCACGTGCAACACATCGGCAATGTGCGCTGGGTGAACCATGTCCAGGAAGCGACCCGCACCATAGGCATCGCCTTCAACGCACAGACCTTTGTCCAATGCCACGGATAGGTCGAAGCCCACATAAATTTGGCCCTGGGTGTGGGAACGCGGCTTTGGCGTGGCACCCTCCTCGGCCTGCTCAACCACCCTGGGGGATTGCCCCACACGCAGGTCGCGTCCTTGAATGCGCCCCACCTTGACCGGGTGGCTATCAAGCTGCTCCAGGCTAACACGCTCGGTGATTTGCAAGACCCCCCCATCGACCAAACCCAGTTGGTAGTGGAACGGCTCACCATCGGCCCGGCTGCGGGCGGCGTACACCAATTCGCGGTCACAATCGAGCACCTGGCGGGTAAACCAGTCTTTACTGATCCGGGTTCGACCGTCCAACCCGATGCGCCGGGCAAAATCGGGCTCCAGTACAACGGTGTTGTCACGAAGATCGCGGGTCCACACGGTTTTGAATTCGACCGACTCGGACACGGGCTCCCAGTCGTCAGCACTTGGGGCCGGAAATGCCAAGACCTGGCCTTCTGCGCCTTTTAAAATGAGGGCCTCAGCCAGCGAGGCGAACTCCCTAGCAATGTTGACATCCACATGGCTCCACTGGCGCGGCGTGTTGTCAATGACACAAAAGCTACCCACGCGGTGACCCGAGCGTGTTTTGATGGGCACACCGAGATAGGAACGCAACTGCGGCCCTTCGACCACCAAAGGATTGGAATTAAAACGCGGGTCTTGCAAGGCGTTGTTGACCGCCAGAGGGTGGTCGCGCTCAATGGTGATGGAACAAAAAGAGATATCGCGTGGCACCTCTTTAACCGGCGAGCCCACACTGGATTTGAACCACAAGCGCTCTTTGTCCACCATGGACACCGCGCAAATGGCTGAATTAAAAAGACTGCGCCCAAGGTTGACCAGGGCGTCCAGTTCGATTTGCGGGGGCGTATCTAGAACACCCAGTTTGTACAGCTCGGCCAGGCGCTCTGTTTCTTGAAGATCGCAGGACTCGTAGCATTGGTTCATGGATTACCCAGTTTAAGTACGCTTTAGGGCGCTTGTATTCAGGCCACTTAAGCGTGCCTGCTTCTCTGTCCATTCAAGTATCTAATACGTGAATTTTTTGCGCTACAGCGTTAACCAATAAAGGGGGTTGATTTAACCATTGTTCTAAAACCTGGTGCCTTTTGCACCAACCCCCTGTGGCGAAACACGCACAGCAGCTTTACCCCAACGCCACGGACAAAGCGTCTTTTAATTGCGCCCGGGTAAAGGGTTTGGTCAAGGTGGCTTTAACCCCCATGAGCCTTGCTGATTCCAAGTTGAAGGCCGGGCTAATGGAGCGCCGCCCCCCCGACATGGCGATCACGGGCATGTTGGATTTGGCCTTGACCAAGGCCATGATGGTTTCGATGCCATCCATATTGGGCATGAGGATGTCGGTGATCACCAAATCCACCGATTTGCCCTGCAATTTGGCCAGGCCCTCTTGACCGTCACCGGCCACGTCCACGCTGTGACCCTCGCGCTGAAGCATCTCCAACAGCATGTCGCGGTACAGCTCATCGTCTTCAATTAGCAGAATATTGCTCATACTCTGAGCTCCTTTTTTCTAGCAGTGGAACAACTGGCCGCAAGGTGGGCAGTTGAATAAAAAAAGTGGTGCCCTGGCCAGGGCTACTGCGCACTTCGATGAGTCCACCCAGGTGGGACACAATGCCATGCACCACCGACAAGCCCAAGCCCGAGCCGCTGCCCGGTGGCTTGGTGGTAAAAAACGGGTTAAAAATTTGCGAAATGACGTTTTGTGGCATGCCACTGCCAGTGTCTTGCACCAACAGCAACACCTGATGCTGGGGTGAATCGATGTGTTCCAACGGCGGCTGCCCTTCAACAGCTTGCAAAACAAGACGCACGCGACCCGCGCCCTCGATGGCGTCTTTGGCGTTCAAGGCCAGATTCATGATGAGCTGCCCCAAAGCACCGGGATCGCCTTGCACCCAAGGCGGTTCAATGTGCTCCTCCACCTGTAAGCGAATTTGAGCAGGCATGGAAGATCGGATCAGCCTGGCGCACTCGTGCACCTGCTCGGCCAGGTTGACAGGCAGAGCCTGAACTGGTTGCTGGCGGGCAAAGGTGAGCATTTGTTCCACCAGGGCGCCGGCGCGTTGGCAGCCTTTCAAAATGGGCTGGGTGTGGCGGGCCAGGCTGGGGCATTCGGGCAGGTGGTCCTCGATCAACTCGGCGTGACCTTGAATACTGCCCACAATGTTGTTGAAATCGTGCGCAATGCCAGAGGCCAGCGTGGCCACCGCCTGCAAGCGGCTGGTGCGTTCGTAACGGGCGCGCATCAGCTGGTTGACGTGGTCTTCGGTTTGTTTGCGAAAGGCCAAGCCGTAGGCCATGGACAACTCTAGCAAAGGTGCGGTGATGCGCTCGGCCACTTCAGCAAAAGGCAAATTGGAAGAAGACTGGGCAAGAGACACCACGGCCTCGTGATGTATGCCCATGAGTTCATCAGGTGGCACTTGTTTTTCAACCAAAGTGCGGCCCAATTCAAAGGCCTCGGCCAGGTCGGCTTCGGTGCTTTGTTGCCCCACACCCAGCACAAAACGTTGGAGCAATTCGCTGTATCGCAGGGCCTCGTCACGCATGGGCAGGCTCCGGCAGCGTGCTGCCGTGCCGATACACCAACACGGCGACATCATCATTGTGCTTGCCAAACGCAGACACCAGTGAATGCACTGAGCGTTGCATTTCAGCCGGGGTGGCTTGTGGATTTAAAAACTCACGAATATTCGCCAGTTCATCCATGCCATCAGAAAACAAAACCACCAAATCCCCGTCGTGGAGGCGAATGGTTTCGGGTGTGAGCGTTTGATAACCCGCCCCCACTATGCCACGCGAGGCGGCCACGCTGAGGTCGCGTTGCTGTTGACGCAACACCCGAATGCGCACATTGCCGACTGAGGCCAACTCGACTGTGCTTTGTGCATGGTCAAGCAGGCCCAAGGCCATGGCTGCGCCGCGAGAGCCTTCGAGGGTTTTGTCGCACAGCGAAAACAAATCGCTGCAGTTGGCGAGGGTTTTATTGGCCTGAAGAGAGCCGACCTGCTTGCCCAAGGTGTGCATGGCCAGCGCCGCCGCGTCTTGCGCCTGCGGACCGTGGCCAAGCCCATCGGCCAAGGCCAACAACATGCCACCCGGGAAATGCCAGTGGGCGACTTGGTCACCGCAGGCAGATTCCCCCATACAAGGGCGGCTGGTGTGAGAAACGCTTATTTCCATTTTTGAGCAGTGATCACGGTGCCCCCTTCCGGCCGGGGCTGTATTTCCAGGTTGTCCATGAGGCGCTTGACGCCGGGCAAACCACACCCCAGCCCCCCAGCCGTGCTAAACCCCTCTGAAAGCGCAAGTTCTACGTTGGCAATGCCCGGCCCGTCGTCGCGGGTTTGAAGGGTGATGCCCGGAGGGAATTCGCTGCAGTACACCCCGAATTCACCGTTTTTTGCATGCACAAACAAATTGGACGCCAACTCGGCGGCCGCGGTAGAGATATACCCCACCTCGGTGCGGTTAAAGCCCAATTGCTCGGCCGCATGGCGGGCAATGCGTATGGCTGCGGCGATGTCGGACTCAAGATGCACGTCGGTGCTTTGGTAAAAACTGAGCACACTCATTTGGGCCTCACCAACTCCACCTGCACGCGGGTGTGCCCCGGGCGCGACTCGATTTCGAACACGTCCATCAGGCGCTTGGTGCCCGGCAGGCCCGCCCCCAAACCACCGCCCGTGCTGTAACCGTCTTCGGTGGCGCGGGTAATGTCGGGAATCCCGGGGCCGTGGTCTTCAACCACGACACGGATGCGGCGATGGCGGTCGCAGGAGTGGTCTGTGATTTGGCACACACCACCCCCGGCGTAATTCAAAGCGTTGCGGCTTAACTCCGATACGGCAGTGGCCAGGCGTGTTTGATCGGCCAGGTTAAACCCGGCCTGTGCAGCCAGTGTGCGGGCCGCGCCTCGGGCTCGCACAATGTCGGCTGTTTCTGAAATGGCCACCGATTCAAAGCTCATGGATTTAATCCTCTTGATCTGATGACCACTGCTGCGCGTCTCCGCGCCGAGCGATTCGGGCATTCAGAATTTTTAAGCCCTGTTCCAGGTTGAATGCGCAATCCACACCGATGAGGTCTTTGCCAAGCTCGACCAGGGTCATGGCCACAAAGGGCTTGACCCCGCAGATGGTGACTTCGGCCCCCAGCAGTTTGGCCATGCTGGAGGTGTCGTTGATGATGCGCGCGAGGTATGAATCGACAATGTCCAATGAGGTGATGTCGATGAGCACGCCCATGGCTTCGGTCTCTGAAATTTGCTTGACCAGATCAGACTGAAAGCGCATGGCGTCCAGATCGGACAGATCGATTTGCACTGACGCCAGCAGCACATTGCCTAGTCGGAGTATGGGTATATTCATTGGGTATTCGTCGTGTTGGGTTGAATTTTGAGCACGCGCCGGTTGATCATGGCAAATGCTTCGGCCACGCCCGCACGAAGGGTTGCACGGCTGGTCACCCCCTCGAATGAAATGCCCAGTTTGGTGAGGGTTTGCGCGCCTTCGGGGCTGATGCCGGTAATAACAATGCGAGAACCCAGCAATTGGGCCGCATCCACAGCTTTCATGATGTGGCGGGCCACACCCGTGTCAAACACGGGCACGCCAGTGACATCAATGATGGTGACCACGGCCTCGTAGCGGCTGATGGCCTCCAGCAGGCGCTCAGTCACTTGCCTTGCGCGAAAGGTGTCGACCACACCCACCAGCGGCAACAGCAGGATTTGGTCCCACATGCGCACGACGGGGCTGGACAGTTCTTGCAAAGACAGGCTTTGCTGGGCGATCACTTTTTCGCGGGTTTCAACGTAACTTTCGAAGTTGGCAAGCGAGAGGTGGTCCAACACATCTTGCAGGGCAATCAGCATGGTGGCGCGTGGGCTGGAATCCATGCCACTGGCGGAATTCAAGGCGTTGGTGCAAATGTTTTTCAAGAAGAACACCAATTGCGCGGTGTCGGTGGGCTTGAAGCCCTGCTTGGCCCGGCTGATGCTGATTTGTCGAATGGTCTCGATGGTGCGTGCGCGAATCACATCGAACTCTGGCGTGCCATGCTCCGCATTGAATTGCTCAATGACCTCGCCGAGCAGCTTGTCGACTTGAGCGCGCAGCTCGGCTTCGTTCAACGAACCGGGGTAGTTTTTGGACCACAAGCCAAGCAGGCTGCTGACCCACTCGTTGAGAATATTGTCGCGCTGGGCCACCAGAAGTGATGCGATGGAAGCGGATACAGGTGTGCTCATGGTTGCTCCATGTTATTCAATTAAAAAAGCTCAACCCTGGACAAACCACCCTCGGCTTGTTCGGATGAGTTGTCAATGGGTGAATGCTGTACTTCGTGGGCGCGGTAGGCTTCGCACACGGCCACCAGTTCGGCTTCGATGGCCTGCATTTGCGAAGGCTCCAGTGCGTGCAAATCACTCAGGCGAGAGAACACCAGCCCACGATGCGCAATGGCCTCCAGGGCACGCTCGAGCCGCTGCCGAAGCACATCCTGGAACTGAATGTCGCCCAACATGCAAGAAATTTGGTTGGCCAAGTCGCCGTTGTGTTTGCTGACCACGGCAAACAGGGTTTTGTAATACTGGCGCATGTCTTCGTGGCTGTTTTGCAGCTTGGCGATGGACTGCACCATGCCCTCGGCCTCGTGGGATTGTGTTTTGGCGTTGTTGACAAACGCAGCCAGGCTTTGGGAGATGGTTTTGTTCAGCTCTTTTAAGCCACTGTCGATGTTGCCTGCCAGTGTGCGAGTGCCCAAGGACAGCTTGCGCACCTCGTCGGCCACGATGGCAAAGCCCCGACCCACTTCACCAGCCCGTGCGGCTTCGATGCTGGCGTTGATGGCCAGAATGTCGGTGCGTTTGCTGATCGCATTGATGTCTTCGATGAGGCCCAAAAGACCACTGACCTTTTCGTTGGCCTGTTGGATTAGGCCCATGTCTTTTTGAACGCGCTCGGGCAGGCGCTGCACAAACTCGCCGATGTTGCCGATGAGGTCGAGGCTCAGGCCTATTTCGTGCTCCATGTCGCCTGCGTGGGTGGTGGAATGCTGAAGGTAATCCACCACGGCGTGCGCATCCTTGTTGAGGGAGTTCACTCGCTCAATGAGGCTCATGGCAGCCAACTCGGTGTCTTGAACAACGCGATTGATTTGAACCCCCATTTGTTGATCCAAATCGTCGCTCAAAGCCATGGTTTTGACCATGGGGTTTTCCACAAGTGTGGGCATGGCGCCAGAAACTGGCTCTTGCCGGGCGTGCAAGGACGACTCACGCTTGGCAATCTGGGCCATTCGTTGTGAAGCGCTGTGGTAAGCCAGCAGAGCAAGCCCGCCACCCAACAACACCCACACCGACACCAGCCAAGCGGAAGACTGCAAGCCCAACCAGCCAAACGCCAACCCCAGACAGAATGCATTGACCACCAACACCAGGCTGGCGACCACCACCGGGCGCCGCAGCAGTGCGGGCCAAGGCTTGAATGTGGGTTGCAGTAGGGTTGGA
The DNA here is from genome assembly GCF_964228395.1 of Limnobacter sp. Classification (GTDB taxonomy): domain Bacteria; phylum Pseudomonadota; class Gammaproteobacteria; order Burkholderiales; family Burkholderiaceae_B; genus Limnobacter. The sequence goes on along the minus strand of NZ_CAXQZX010000055.1, from coordinate 68,207 downwards.
TTGGCAGCCATGATTACGCCCCGGGCAAGACTTGCTTGATCACTTTGATGAGGTCTGGACCACTGATGGGCTTGACCAACCAGCCAGTGGCGCCAAATTTTTTGGCCTCGTCGCGTTTGCTTTGCTGGCTCTCGGTGGTGAGCGCCAGAATCGGCATGAAGCGGCCGCCGGGCAATGCCCGGGTTTGTTGAATCAACTCCAGGCCGTTCATATTGGGCATGTTGATGTCGGTGATCATCAGGTCCATCTTGCCTGCAGTTTTGAGCTTGTTCAGCGCCTGCACACCGTCCTGGGCTGTTTCAACGTTGTAGCCATTCATTTCCAGATTGGTTTTGACGCTCATCAACATGGTGGCCGAATCGTCCACAACCATGATTCGTTTGGTCATGACATTTCTCCTTGGGGGGTTAACAGGGCCGCTTGCAGCCAACGATTGAAATTGGGGTCTTCTGGTGCGTGCAGCACGGGTATTTCGAGTGCCATCATCACTTGCAGCACGGCGGCGTGCACATGGGTGCATGCACGCAAATCCAGTTGAGGGTTTTCAGTCACCAAAGCCCAACCCAATAACTGCTCGGCGTCTTCGACGGTGGCGGTGTCTTGCACGGTGGCAAGGTTTTCATTGAAGGTGAGGCTCATTGGATCAGCTCCCTGGGGTTGAGTACCATCAAGACTGATCCGTCTCCCAGCAAGGCAGAACCAGAATACACGCCCAGGCTGGCCAGAATGCCGGTCATGGGCTTGAGAATGATGTCGATGGTTTCTTGAAAATCATCGACCAACACACCCACATGCTCACCATCGTGACGCAGAACCAGCACTGCATGTTCGCCTTCGTCATTGAGCTGCGGTTGCGTATTTAAAGCCAGCAATTCGTTGAGCGATAACAGGGGAATCACCTGCCCCCGCAGCACGGTGGTGCGGGCTTGTTTGATGCCGTGGATTTCTGCCTTGGGCAGGCGGACGGTTTCGACCACACAATCCATGGGCACACCAAACAATTGCCCACTGCTTTGTATAAGCATAACGTTGGTCACTGCCATTGAAAGCGGAAGAGAGAGCCGTAATTGCGTGCCTTTCCCCACTTGACTTTGAAGGCTAACGGTTCCGTTGACCTTTTCGATGGCATTGCGCACCACATCCATGCCCACGCCCCGACCGGAGAGATCAGAGATGGTCTCGGAGGTAGAAAACCCGGCCGCAAAGATCAGATTGACAGCCTCTTGATCGCTGATACGCTCCAGCGTGGCTTCATCAATGAGGCCTTTTTCATAGGCCTTGGTTTTGATGATGGTGGGGTCGATGCCTTTGCCATCGTCAGTGATGTCGATGATGACGCGGTCGGACTCTTGGCTGGCGCGAATGCGCAAGGTGCCCGTGGCCGACTTGCCTGCCTTGATGCGCTGCTCGGGCAACTCCAAACCGTGGTCCAGGCTGTTGCGCACAATGTGGATGAGCGGATCACCCAAAGCCTCGACAATGTTTTTGTCGATCTCGGTCTCTTCGCCTTCAATGATGAGCTCAACCTCTTTGTGCAGCTTCTTGGAGATGTCGCGCACCAGGCGCGGAAAACGCTGCAGCACAAAAGACACGGGCATCATGCGCACTTGCATGATGGCGTCTTGCATTTCTTCGGCGATGCGGTTGATCACGGCGTACTGGGCCTTGATTTCGCGCGCCATTTCGCGACTGCCATAATGGTTTTCAGCGCGCGAGGCCAAGTAGGGCAAGCTGTTTTTTGCCACCACGATTTCGCCGATCAGCCCCATGAGGCGATCCACCTTCACTTGATCTACCTTGAGGGTTTTAACGGCACCGGCCGGCTCGTCTGACTTGCGAGAGGCCGCAGCACTGGGCGCTGACGCAGCCCCTTGAGCCGGTGTGGCTTGATGGGCGGAACCTGAGGCAGCGGGATTGGGGGCTGCGCCCTGGCCAGGAGCCGCGCTGGGCTCTTGCTGCTGGGCTGGGGGCTCGCTGGCCAAGCCAACCACGCCCGCGCGCACATCCAGGCACCAGCCTTTGAGCGGGCCAGGTGTGCTGCTCTGCAGCGACTCGGCCAAGGCCAGTTCAAGCGCTGGCAGTGCGTCACTGAGCTCTTCCACCACACAGCAGGAGCGAAGCGTGTTGGCCACCGCCTCCAGGCGACCAGCGGCCCAACTGGGTTTGTCATCCAGCGAGAGCACGCCAATTTGGGCGTCCAGAATACGGCACAGGTGTTCGGCATTGACACTGGAAACCCGACTGGCCTGGGCAGCGCTGGGGATGTCCAGCAACATGGCCGGGGTCAAGGCCTGGATGGTGATTTGCTCTGGCACGTAACGGAACAAGGCCGCCAGCTCGTCCAAGGGGGCGTTGCTGACCGCCATGAAGCGCAGGTTGCTGGTGTAGGGGTCGAGTTCTTGGGGTGAAGACCAGGGTTGTAAGGCTTCGATGCCGCACCATTGCACGCGCGGCACCTGCCGAAACTGGAAAAACGGGTCTTCGCCTTTAAAAAAGCAGGAAGGCTCCGGTTCGTATTGCAACCAAATGTGGGGCTGCTCGGGTGAGTGTTCTTGCGCCCATTGCTGACGAAGGGCCACAGGCACATCGGCCAGACCACGCGGGGTGGCAGCCGCGGCAAGCCCCGCCTGCGCGTCGGCTTGTGCATCGCTGGCGTCGCCCTGCTCGGCCAACATGGCACGCAAGGCTTTCACCAATTCGGCGGCTTGTGCTACGTGGGCGCCTGACAACTGACCATGCTGCTCAATTTCGTCGTTGAGCAAGGTCACAAAGTCGACCATGTTCAGCAGCTCGTCGGCCAAATCGTCTGAATACTGCACTTGACCGTTTCTAACGGCATCCATGAGGTCTTCGCCGGCGTGCAAGACGCGCGTCATTTCGGGGAAGTCGAAGAGCCCGCTGTTGCCTTTCAAGGTATGAACCAACCGGAACAATTCATTGAGCAGGTCGGTGCTGCCGGGCTCTCGCTCAAGTGCCAGCAACTTTTCACCGATGGATTGCAGACAATCCCGGTTTTCTGCCAGGAATTGCTCTAAAAGCGGATTCATGGGGTCTTCCTTCCCAGCAACATGGCCACATAACCCAACAGTGCTTGTGGCTTGGCTGGCTTGCAAAGGTAAAGGTTGGCTCCAGCCTGGTAGGCCATGGTTTGGTCGTGCGCTTCAGACTCGGTGGACACCATGATGGCGGGCGCCTGGTGCACTTGCATGCCGCGCAATTGGCGTACAAAACTGTAACCGTCCATCTTGGGCATGTTCACATCGACCAGGTACAGGTCGTAGGGTGATTGAAGCACTTTCTCGATGGCCTCCAGGCCGTTCATGGCTTCATCCACGGTGTAACCTGCGCTCTCCAGAGTGCCGCGGTGGTATTGACGCACAGTGGCCGCGTCATCGATGACGAGAATTCGGCTCATACGGCCTCCAATGATTTTTGATAAACGATGGTTTCAGGAAATTTTCTGGCCTGGAACAGGGATGAAATTCGGCTCATGGATTCTGAGTGTCCAAGGCACACAAACCCACCCGGCACAAGGGCGTCGTACATGGCTTCGGCGGCTTTGCGGCGCGAAAGATCGTCGAAGTAGATCAGCAAGTTGCGGCAAAACACCACATCAAAGTTGCGGTAGTGCCGGACATCAGCGGGATCCACCAAGTTCACGCGTGTGAATTCAACCGCGCCGCGCAGATCGTCGCAAATTTGGTACTGATCACCCACTTTGCGAAAATATTTTTCGAGCATGTAAGGTGGGACATGCTGCACAGAGCGAGCTGTGTACAAACCCCGACGGGCCTGGTCAAGAATTTTGGTGTCGATGTCGGATGAAATAATTTCGACATCGTACTTGTTGATGTGCGGCCATGTTTCCAGCAGGTGCATTGCAATGGTGTAGGCCTCTTCACCCGAAGACGATGGCACAGACCAAATGCGAATGGGACTGTCGTCTTGCTTGCGCTGCACCACCTCTTTCAACATGGAGCGCACCAGGCAGGTGAACTGGTAGTCTTCCCGAAAAAAGTAGGTTTCGTTCACGGTCATCACGTTGACCAAGGCCTGCAATTCCTGGCCGGTGCCATCAAAGCGCAGCAACATGAAGTAGCTGCGGAAAGTGTCCGACTGGGTGGCTTCCATGCGTTCCAGAATGCGCTTGTCGACAAAGTAGCGCTTGGAGTCGTCAAACTGGATACCCGTTTTTCTATAGAAGAACTCCTGGAATTTCCGGAAGTCTTCAATGCTCAGATGTGCTTCGGTTTCCAACATGGTTCACCCTTGAGTCACGCGTTTCAGGGCAAGCTGCCCTGCAAATTGCAGGTACGGCTCGTCGGGGAATCGGGTTAGCGCCGCCTGAATGTGCGGGGCACAGTTGGTGCTGCCCATTTCGGCAAGAACGTCTAGCGCAGCGCCGCACACATTGGGGTTGTGGTCGCTGTGCAGCAGGCGGCATAGCCAGCGCTCGGTGTCGGGGTGCGGCAAGGTGTGCAGAATATTCACGGTGAATATGCGCACATCGGCGTCTGCATCGGCCAGTAGACTGTCGATGTGCGGACCGATTTCATTGGGCAGGTTCTTGATCGCCTCTATGGCTTCGTTGCGCAGGTTGGCATCCTCGGTGCGCAGGCAGGCAATGAGTGTGTCCAAGGTCACTTTGTCACGCTGGGCAACCATGGCGGTGATGATCACTTCGCGCACAGAGGCATCGCTTTCTTTCCAAAGGCGTGCTGACAAAGCTTTGCTGGCCCCCGACACTTTGGCCAATTGAATGGCAGCGTGGCGCCGCTCACTGGCTTGTGGGTGATCGAGTTGAGCCAGCCATGTGGCAACGGACTCTTCTTCCGTGTTGCTCTGAACCGCGCTGATGTTGCTTTTTACAAAGGGCATGAAGCCACCTCGCTTGAGTTGATGTTCTTGTTAAAGGGGTCGCTCCGACCAGGCGATCAATTGCGCAGCCACTTTGTCTGCGGTAATCACCACAGTGGCGCCAGCGCGTTCTATCAGCTCGCAAGGCATGCCAAACACCACGGCACTTTCTTGCGACTCTGCAATGGTTCTCCCACCCTGTTTTTTAATGTTTGCAAAAGCATCGGCCCCGTCGTGCCCCATGCCAGTGAGCATCACCCCAATGATTTTGTTGGCGGGGCAATGCTCCAAGGCGCTGCGGCCCAACAACTCCACCGAGGGGTGCCACAAAAACTGGTTGTTCTCTGGTCGTGCCATGACACCCAATTGACCTGAACGTGAGGTCACCACCATGTCTGCCCCGCCTTTGCCGATATACACCGTGCCGGGCTCGAGCATCATGGGTTTGCTGGCCTCGACCACACGCAACTCGCACATGTCGTTCATGCGGTTTGCAAAGGGCAGGGTGAAGGTGGCGGGCATGTGTTGCGCCACCAAAATGGGCCAGGGGTAATCGGCTGGAAGCTTTGGCAAAATGTCTTCAAGTGTGCGGGGGCCACCGGTGGATACGCCCACCAGCACCAGACCATCACCCACCGCTTGGCGTGGGGTGCGCCCAGAGGCAGTTTTGGGGGCTGGGGCCGGGCGCTCAAATTTGCGCGCACCGCTGGGTGCACGTTTGATTTTGGAGCGTGCCGCTTGGCGCACCTTGCGAATCAACTCGCCACCAATTTCTTGCAGCGAAAGGGAGATTGTGCCGTCTGGCTTGGCCAGGTAATCGACTGCGCCCAAGGCCAAAGCCTCAAAGGTGGCCAAGGCGCCCCGCTCGGTGAGCGAGGACACCATGACCACGGGCACAGGCCGACTGGCCATGATTTCGGCCAGTGCGGTGAGTCCGTCCATTTCTGGCATATTGATGTCCAGCGTGAGCACATCTGGTTCAAATTCCAGATTTTCCCGAACAGCTTCAGCCCCGTTGCGGGCCAGGCTGATTTGAAAGTCACCCTCAGACTCGAACAGCTTGGCCAGCTGGCGGCGCATTAGCGCAGAATCATCAACAATCAACAACTTGATCACGGCTCACCTCGACTACACATCAAGACTTCATCAACGCACCCAGACCGGCCACTTCCTTTCTGTCCATCAGGCGGGAAGGGTCAATCAGCTGGATCATGCGCTTTTGCTTTTCCATGTTGGCCACGCGACCAATCAGGGTGTGCTGCTCTTCAGACAACTCGGGCGATGTTTCAATGGCGGCCTTGTTGATCTTCAACACTTCGGTCACAGAGTCGACAATGAAACCCATGCGCACGTTGTCAAACAGGTACACCATGATGCGTTGACGGTCGTTGCGTTCTGCGCTGCTCATGCCCAGGCGCAAGCGCTGGTCAATCACAGGCAGTACCGATCCACGCAGGTTGATTACACCTTCAACATAGGATGGTGCTTTGGGCACATGGGTCAGCTCTTCGGGCACGCGAACAATTTCTTGTACGCTGTTAATAGGCACGCCAAACTCTTCATCGTTAAGTTTGAACACCACCACCTGTTCCTCGTCGTCGCTGCCCTCTTCTTCAAGGTCTGCCGACTGGTTCAATGACTGCTCGTCCATGTTGTCTACCCTGTTCAATGCGTCTTTCACCGCGGTGTGTTTGAACATGTTTTCTGCGGAAATGATGGAGACCAAACGTTTGCCGTTGTTCAGGCGGCAAATTTGAGTGATGTCAGACAGATTGCCACTGCGGGCAAACAAGCCAGGCATTTCATCCACAGCGCTTTTGGGCACGCGAAGCACCTCGTTGACGGTGTCCATCACCACGCCCACCGAGACCGACCCCACCGAGATGACCACGATGCGGCTGTGCTCGTCTGCGCTTTGGCGAGGCAGGTCGAACATGGCACGCAGCGACACCAAAGGCAAAAGCCGGTTGCGCAGGGTCATGACACCCAACACATGGGACTCTGAATGCGGCACGTGAATGACTTTCTCGGGCACCTGCACGATTTCCTGCACTTCTTCGATGGCCACGGCGTATTCCTGCCCGGCCACTTCAAAGCTCACCAATTGCAGTTCGTCCGAAATGGCTTGATCGTCGGCGTCTTCCCCCGCCTGCCCCAGCAGGGCTTTGCTGGCGTGGGCCTTGGACAATTTGCTGATGTCCTTGAACTCGCGGCTGATGAGTCTGCCAAAGTCCATGACCATCACCATGTCAAAGCCGCTGATGTTCTTCAGCAGGCCGCACAGCAGCTCGGTATCCACCGTGCCATCCAGGGCGGTGACGTCTTCAATAAGGCGGGTTTCCACCGCCACCACGCTGACCACACGGTCCACCACAAAGCCCAGGGGCTGGCCTTGGTCAATCACGATGGCGCGGGTGGAGTCGTCATAGTCCTGCTCATCGAATCCGAAGATTCGACGCAGGGATATGATGGGCAGCACCTTGCCACGCAGGTTGGACAAGCCTTCCAGCGAGTGGGGAGCCATGGGCACCCGCACCACCTCGGGCACGCGAATGATTTCTTGCACGGGGCTCATGTCCACGGCAAACACTTCGCCGTTGACCACGAAGATCACAAATTGGTGAACGTCGGTGTCGTGTTCCTTGGCCTCGTCGGCGGGCGGGGCAGTGCCCTGCTCCAACACCGCCACATCGTCTTCAATGATATCGCTCATGCGAATTTCTCCTGATGTTGGCGGGCTTAGGCGCTTTGCAACTCATCGGCCAGAGAGGCAATTTCTTCGATCGCCGAGGCCAGTTCTTCTGCGCCCTGCGATTGTTGCTTGGATGCCGAGGCAGCCTCTGTGGCGGCCTTCTCGGCCTCTTGCGCGGCGGCAGAGATTTGGTCGATGCCCACACGCACCTGAGTAACAGCGGCCAATACTTCGTCGGCAGCAGAGAGAATGTCGTCTGTGCCAGCGGCCACCTTGCCGATTTCGGACTCGACAGACACCAGGTTGATGGTGGTGGCTTTGGCTTTTTCAACTTCGGCCAAGGCTGCAGAAACAATTTCTTCAAGATCGCGACCTACCACGGCGATTTGGTCTTGTACGCCTTTGACGAGGTCTTTGATGCGGTCAGCGTTTTCGGCGGAGTCGTGGGCCAGGTTGCGAATGTCGGTGGCGACCACCACAAAGCCCTTGCCGAATTCACCAGCGCGCGCGGCTTCGATGGAACCGTTGACGGCCAGCATATTGGTTTGAATAGACACAGTGGTGATGGCGTCTACAATTTTATCGATGCGGCGTGACACCAAAGCCAGGTCTTTGATTTGGTTGATGCTGCGTCGAGACTCCTCAGCGGCGGTCGAGATGCCGGTGACCAGGGTATCCACAGCGGTTTTGTTTTCGTTGAGGAGGTTGCGAATTTGACCCACTTTTTCTTTGCTGGCGTTGGCGCGGCTCTGGGCCAGCTCCAAGCCTTTTTGAATTTGGCTCACCGCGGCAGACGATTGCTCGGTGCCAGCAGCTTGCACCTGGGCGCCTTTGCGGATCTGCTCAATGGCGGCCATGATCTGTGAACTGGCGCGATTGATTTCTTGCACAGCAGAAGACAATTCTTCGGCGGCAGAAGCAACTTCTTCGGCGCTCTTGGCCACATCGGTGGAGTTTTTCAATTCTTCAGCCAGCTCCGAAAGACTTTGCGCAGCTTGCTCGCACTCACCGAGGGCCTGCGACTGCTCAGCCACGGTCTTGGCCACTTCTTCAGCGGCAGCAGATTGTTCTTCAGCAGCAGTTGCAATTGATTCAGAGCCTTTTAAGGCTTGGGCTGCAGCAACGACGGATTGTTGAGCACCGGTGGCAATGTCACGCACGGCGGCAACAATTTCAACAGCGTTGGCGCGGATGACACTCAACTGCTCAGTGATGACGGTGCCTCTTTCTGCCTGTGTTTTGACAGACGTTGCAGAGCGATTGATGCCTTCAGAAATTTCTTTGACTTCACCTTGAATTTGACCCACGAGGTCTTGGATCTGCTTGGCGCTTTTCTCAGAGGTTTCTGCCAGGGTACGAACTTCGTCAGCCACCACGGCAAAACCTTTGCCGTGCTTGCCTGCGCGGGCGGCTTCGATGGCGGCGTTCAAGGCGAGCAGGTTGGTTTGGTCGGCAATGCGAACCACTGCTTTGATGATGTCGCCAATGTTGCTGGCTTGACGCTCAAGCTCGGCCACCATTTTCACGGAGGCTTCCTGGCGAGAAGCGGCCACACTGACATTGGAGATCAAGGAGCTGATTTCTTCACCGGTTTTTTGAACCAGCGTTTGTGTGTTTTCCATCAACAGTTGGCTCTCGTCCGCATTTTTCAACTGGCGGTCGATGGCAGAACTCACTTGGCGGAAGGCTTGCAAAGATTCTTGCGATGCACCGGATGCTTCTTCGGCACCGGTGGCGATTTGATCGGATGAGCGCTTGAGCTCCTCAGCGGCAGAAGCGGCCTCGGTGATGCCCGAGGACAACTGGGAGGTGGCCGCCGCAATGCGCTCGGCGGCTTGCTGTTGTTTGGCCAGTGTGCGGGCGCGTTTGCGCTGCACTTCGGATTCGCGGCTTGCGGCTGCTGAAGAGCGAGTGTCGACTGGGGTTACGGCGTGAATCTGTTTCTTAACGAGGGCCATGGCTGCGTCTCCTTGACGAGAAATTTAGGCTTGGATGTTTAACTATTAGACCCAGCAAACCCAACAATCTATTTAAGATTTTGCAATTCACTTAATCTAGGTTTTATAGAACCAGTCCAAATTCTAGGCAGCCAATTTTTGTGAAACAACAGCTTTTACACTTGTTGACTATTATTATTATCTATATAAATCAATAACTTATATACCCCCCTCCATCTGTGCCCCCTGCCAATTGGGTGCAAAAGAAAAAGCTGAAATGCTTTTATATGGCTTATTTCAGGCTTAAATTTTCTAAAGTTTTTGTTACTTCGATATTTTCTTGTTTTTTAACATTTAAAAGTCTAAAAATCTCAATTAATTTTTTATTTGTTAATTGTTATAGACAAAAACCAGATGTTTTTTGAAAAAAATGGGGGCATTGGCCCATTTTTATAAGATATGTTGTAGACAAACGCAGTTTTGTCTATGTAAAACGTGCAAAAGCCGCGGCTTCTTCAACCCGTTGCACATCGGCCTGCACAGGCATGGCTTTGCGAAACCGCTCCACCGCCGTGGCCGCTTGTGCGATGGCAGCGCGGCGCATGTCTTCATCACCCTGCTCCGCCAAGGCCTGCAGCCCTTTTAACAGGCGTATGGCCACTTCAACCAAAGTGGCTCCATCACGGGCAATGGCAGTGAAAGCATCATCAAACAGGTCTTCGATGCGCAGGCTAGGCACCAACACATTGGGGTAAACCGGCTCCACTGCAGGCACCGGTGGCGCCTCCCATTGATGAAACAAACGAACCAAAGTGCCGATGACATCAATCGCAGTGCCAGGGTCATTGACGGCTGGTGACAAGGCGCGGCTTGCAATTTCGCTCAACACCACCACACCAAAACGGGGATCTTGATCAAAGGTGCGGTGATCAGCCACGTGAAAAGCCGCCAGCAAAGGCGCGGTGTCCTCTGGGTTTTCAACATGGTCGCCGGGCAGACCATAGATCTCGAGCACCGGCTTGGCTGGCGTACAAAACGTACCCGGCAGCGCAAGCACACCCACCCGCAATTGACGCGCCAAGGCCCAGGCCTGGATGGCTGCCATGTCCACCCGCTGCAAATAACCCACGTTGGCAAGCGCCAACGGCACTCCACTGGCCTGACCATAGGTATTCATGCACACACCGCCCATGTAAGGGTTTTGCATGCGGATGCGCATGGCCTGAAAAGTAACCCGCTCTACCTTGTCGACGGTGTGCCCCAAACGCCCTAGCCTGGCGATGTTGTCCACCCATCGCAAGAAGGCAAGAATCACCAAAGCAAACACAAACACCGTGAACACAAACAGGGCAAACCGCCCGCCCTGCCCGTAGGCATTGTTCTTCAGTGCAATCAGGGCCACCACGCTAAAAATAAACACGCCGATGAAGGTGGACAAGGCGTTTTGGGAGGTGTCATCGGCCAGCACCAGGGGAAACGACCGGGGCGTGGCCGAATTGCTGGCCGAACTGTAAGCGGCCACCATGGAACCCACGGCAAACATGGCAATCACCAGCATGGTGGAGGCCACCAGTTCAAGCAGGGTGACAATTGAATCGGTGGACACATCGGGCAGCAAAGTGGGTTCCAGGCCATCGGCCAGCATGGCCAAAAAGGCAGCCACAATCGACAAACCACACATCACCAAGGGTTTTAGCCACAACTTTTCTTTGAGACGGTTTAGCCAAAAACGCCAGTTCTCTTTCATGCAACACTCCCACGGTTTTGCTTATTTCTGTTTGGACACCCAATGAAAATGCCGTTGCAAGGCCTCATCGGCCTTCAGAAGCTCAAGCGAAAAAAACCGCTTGGCCAACTCCATTTCGGTGTACAGGTCATGAATACCGTCATGGCAGGTGCGGCACACCTGTATGCCTGCATTGAGGGCTTGTTTATTGAAATGCTTTTTAAAATAGGCGCGGCGGTGCAGTTTTTTGGGAATGAGGTGATGAAATGTAAGCGGGGTGTAACGGCCGCAACATGCACACTCACCGAACTTTGCCTGCCTTAGCACACCCACTGCCCACCCCTAGCGCAACACTTCAATTTGCACCGGGTCGCCCACCAGAATTTGCACCTGGCCATCCCAAGTGCTCACCACACCAGCCACGCGAATGCGTTTTCCAAAAAAATAGGAAGCAGGGTCGAAAATACCCAGACGGGAATAAATATCCGCGGCCCGCGCATCAATCACGATGCTGAGGTTGTTGGGCGCGCGTGCGCTGGTCTCAGAATGGAGCACATACGCGCCATAGCCATCGGTGCGGGTTTGGGTGGAACGCACTTTGAAGTCCACCAACACGGCCTGCCCCATTTTGCTGCCGGCTTGCGCGGCAGAAATGGGCAATATCGGTGAACCGTCAGTCGTGTTTGGCTTGGCAGCCAGTGCAGACGCGGACCACAGCCACACCACCGCCCCAACAGCCCATGCCATTTTATGACCCATGCGAACACCCTCTGGCTTCGTGCTGACATCAGCACAACTCCTCTAGTGTATCGCCGCAACAGGGGCTGTGGCTAAAGATCGGCAGCCAATAGTTGCGCTACCTGCCTTGCGCCTTCGCGCAGGCCATTCACGGCCTTTTCAGGGTGACTGGCCACGTCGTCCAAGGCGGGTAAGGCGTGTAGCTGGCTGCTGGCGATGCGGGGTACATTTTGAATATCGCGAGAGGTGTACACGTACGGGGATTTCATCAGCACATCAGAAGTGGGTGAGGCCAACAGGGTTGCGTGCACCTGAACATGCGGGGAGGACAAACCATCGTGCTCAACAAAGCCTGCCATCATGTCCACTGTCAAAAATGCATCGTATTTGGCGGCAATGTCGCGCAGGTCATAACCCTCACCCGTGCGGGACTTGGGGGGCGGATTGATCAAGTCCACCTGATACCCTTTGGCACGCAACTGGCTTTTGAGTTGAACCTCGAATTGATCGGCCAACCTGGGCTGATGGGGTTGCAGAGCAGCGTGCAAGCGCTCGGTGGCGGCGCTGTAGCGCAAGGTTTCAATGCCAGCGCGAATCACGCTGCCCAAAGTACCCAGGGCGTAAAACAAATAACCCGCGGTGAGCTGTTCGGGCTCGGCCAGGTAACGCTTGGGCTCTTCAACCTGAAACAGGGCAATGCGCTTGACATGCGGCTTGGCCTCGGCGTGCAGGGCCTGACGCGGGTTGGAGGCGCAGGCCGACAAAAATACTGTGCAACACAGCACCAAGGCAAAAGAACGGTGAATGCGCATGGCGAGCACCCCAAGGGATCTGGATTAAACGCTCTTATGTTGCACGGGTGCCCCACCGAATACCACGCCCACAAAGGGGTGCCCTTTATTGGGCGGTCTGTTTGGGCGGCACCCATTTGGCCACTTCCGGAGCCCGGTATGTTGCAAAGGACTCTAGCAGCGTGTGCGGATTGTTGCTGGCCATCAGCATGGCGCGATGAACAGGCCGAACAAACCCTTGCTGGGTGGACTGATCCAGAAAATGCAACAAACCGTCAAAATAACCAGCCACATTCAAGACCCCCACCGGCTTGGCATGAAAACTCAACTGCCCCCAGGTGAGCATCTCGAACAATTCTTCGAGGGTGCCCAGCCCCCCGGGCAAAGCGATGAACCCATCTGACAACTCAGCCATCAAGGCCTTGCGTTCGTGCATGGTTTGGGTCACGTGCAGTTTGTGCAAGCCGGGGTGAGCCACCTCTTTGTTGACCAAGGATTGCGGAATCACGCCCACCACCCGCCCCTGCAAGCGAAGCATTTCATCAGCCACCACGCCCATGAGGCCCACATTCGACCCGCCATACACCAAGCCCAAACCACGACTGTGCAATGCGCTGGCCAACTGGCGAGCCCCCTCGGCGTAATCAGGCAAAGCGCCGTTGCTGGAGCCGCAGTAGACACAAATATTTTTCATCAATGTTTTGATTGCCTTAATATTTACACGGTGTTTAATAGTTGTTGCACCCAATGCTGCTTGTGCAGTTGCGCCACATCTGCCGGGGAACGCCCCTGCTGGTTTTGCATGGCTGCCCGCAAGCCTGCTTTGTATTGCCCCCCCATCATCTGCTGACAAGCCTGCTGAACCACCACCAGAGCGGCCTGCGACCCTTCAGCTGCGGATACCACCTGAGCGGCCAGCTGCAAACGCTCCGGTTTGCGGTACACATCCAACTGGTTGAATAACGCAACCCAATCGGTGAGTGTTGGATCGGGTTGCTGCACAAACGCCTTCAGATCGGCCACCACGCGCGCGCTATCAGCCAGGCTCGTCGGCATGCGCCAATGCTCGGCCAAGGGCGCAATGAGCGCCGCCTGCAAGCGCAAGCCAAGGGCGCTGAGCCAACGCTGCTCAGGGGTGGGCAGAGTGTCCAGCAAACCCAGGGCATCGCGGCCCAGGGTTGTGAAAGGTTCGGCCAGCCCACCACTGAGGGCAGGCCAGGCCTGTGTGGTTTGTAAAAACTGAACCATTTGCGATGGCTTGGGTTCGGCCATGCCACGGTTGAGCTCTGCAAACACCCGCTCGGCCACCAAGTGTTGCAACTCGCCCGCTTCGCGCAAGGCGCAACACAGGGCCAGCGTGGAAGGGCTGACCCGAAATTCATGAAAGCGTGCCAAAAACCTCGCCAAGCGCAGCACCCGCAAAGGGTCTTCAGAAAATGCCATGCTGACATGCCTGAACAATCCCTGACGCAGATCATCCAAGCCGCCGTAGGGGTCTATCAAGCGCCCGTGCGCATCCATGGCCATGGCGTTGATGGTGAAGTCTCTACGCTGCAGGTCTTGTTCAAGGCTGACACTGGCGTCGGCATGAAATACAAAGCCTTTGTAGCCATGGCCACTTTTTCGCTCAGTGCGTGCCAGGGCATATTCTTCCTGGGTGTGGGGGTGCAAAAACACCGGAAAATCGCTGCCCACCGGGCGAAAGCCAGCGTCCAACATGGCTTGGGGTGAGGCCCCCACCACCACCCAATCACGGTCACTGCTGGGCATGCCCAGCAGGGCATCACGCACCGCGCCACCGACCACATACACCTGTGCAGGCGCAGGGAGGGCAGACACCACGGCATCAAGGGCAAAGCCTGGCAAGGGGTGGGAAGGCATGGGCAAACAAGAGCAAACCGGACGCCCAAGAGTACACCAATGCAGCGGGCTTTACAGGGTGTCGAGCTTCTTCAGGGTGAGCTCACATTGCTGACGAAGCTTTTGGCGCTCGTCATCGCTCAAGCGCGCAATGTTTTTGGCCATTAAGCCAGTGCGCGGGTTGGCCGACAACATGGCCTCGCGACGATCCAAAAAGCCCCAATACAGGGTGGTGAAGGGGCAAGCCTTGTCACCTGTTTTTAGCGAGGGGTTATAGCGGCAATTGTCGCAATAATTGCTCATGCGCTTGATGTACGCCCCAGACGAAATATAGGGCTTGCTGGTGAACCGCCCACCGTTGGCAAACAAGGCCATCCCGGCCACATTCGGCAATTCGACCCATTCCACGGCGTCCACATACACTGCCAAAAACCAGTCTTCCACCTGTTGCGGGGAAAGCCCGGCCAATAAGGCAAAATTACCAATGACCATGAGACGTTGGATGTGATGTGCATAGCCATATTGCAGAGTTTGGCCAATGGAGTCGCCAAGGCAACGCATGTGCGTATGCCCAGTCCAGAACCACTTGGGCAAATCCAGTTGGGCTTGTAGCGCGTTGCCTTGGCGCATGCCCGGCATGTCCAGCCAATACACGCCCCGCATGAATTCGCGCCAACCCAAAACCTGCCGTATAAAACCTTCGGCACTGGGCAAATCAACCTGCCCTTCTTTGCAGGCCTGTTCAGCTCGTTCAATCACCTCACGGGGGTTGAGCAAATGCAAATTCAGGGCTACTGACAACAGCGAATGCCAACCAAACGGCGTCTTGGTCCACATCGCATCTTGGTATTTGCCAAAATTGGGCAATCGGGTGGTAACAAAAACCTCCAAGGCGTGCAAAGCTTGCTCGCGGGTCACTGGCCAGCAAAAATCGTCCAGTTCACCGGGGTGGTCAGCAAAGCGCTGTCGCACTTCATCAAGCACTTGCAAGGTCAATTTGTCGGGTTCAAAAGCCGCCGGCGGCGAAATACTACCCGGGCCAGCCTTGGGATAGGCACTGCGGTTGTCGGCGTCGTAATTCCATTGCCCACCGGCGGGCTGCTCACCTTCCATTAAAACGCCGGTGCGTTTGCGCATTTCCCGGTAAAAATATTCCATGCGCAACTGTTTGTACTTCGAAGCCCATGTTGCAAACTCTGCGCGAGTACACAGGTAATGGCCGTCGTCCAGCATGCGCAGTTTCAGGCTTTGTTTGCGCGCCATGGTGGTGATGTCTTGCTCGAGGCGCCACTCGCCAGGTTCGGCCATGTCCAGGCTGGCAATGCCCAATTGCTCGCACTGGTCTTGCAGAACCTCCACCAGGCTGCGCTGCCCACTGTCGGCCAACGCACTGTAGTGCACCGTGTAGCCTGCCTCGCGCAGGGCTTGCGCAAAATGCCGCATGGCCGCCAAAAACACGGCAATGCGTGCCTTGTGCACCCACACCAACTTGGATTCTTGAAGGCTTTCGATCATCAACACCGCCGCAGAGCCGGGCGGGTTGGCCTGGAGGGCTGGGTTGGATAAATCGAGTTGATCGCCCAACACCAAAACTGCTCGGGTACTGCTCATGGTACTGCTAGCCTCACTGACCACCTTGGGACTTGGGAGCGCGTTTTCTGCAGGCGTCTGAACAGTATTTCACCTGCTCCCAGTTTTTGGCCCAGCTTTTTCGCCAGGTCATGTCTTTGCCGCACACCGCACACGGTTTGGCAGGCAGGTACGACTTGTTGCCTTTGAATGCCACGCCAGGCTCAATGGGGAGTTTTGAATTTGTAACGTTGGCGCCATTGCGCCACTTCTTCGGCAATGGCGTCCAGCGATTGCAAGAGCACGAAGTCGTCGGACACGCGCTTGCGCAGGGCCGTGGACGAACCCCCGCACCAAATTTCAACGTTGTGGGGCAGCTTTTCGCGCAACTCAGTGACCGCATCGAGCACAGCCGGTGAGCTTTGAATGACGGAGAACGACAAGGCCACGATGTCGATGTTTTGAGCACGGCAAGCCAACACAATGTCGTAGATGGGGGTTTGAGTACCCAAAGATACGCATTGCGCGCCTTCCATCGAAAAAATACATTCGGCCATGAGCAGCCCCAAGCCGTGTAGTTCGTTGGGCAGGGTGGTCAGCAGCACCCTTGGCCCCTTGCGGGTTGAGGGGATGGTGTTGAGTGCATTGCGAAGCACCACCTGAATGGTTTCGGTGTAAATGTGCTCTTCGAATATTTCGAAATAGCCCCGTGCCCATGCATCCCCCACCATGGCGTTCAGTGGCGCAACAACTTCAACCACAAACCGACGCAAACCCATGGTGAGCGCCAAACGCGACATGGTTTGCCGAAACTCTTCGGCATCGTGTTTTTTGATGAGATCCATGTAGCCATTGAGCTCGTCAAGGCTGTCTGGGGCAACCGCCATGCGCACACCAGCGCTACTGACCTCGGCCAGCTTGACAAGCTCATCGATGCTTAGCCCGATGATTTTGCCTGGCCGGTGACCGCCATCCAACAAGCGCTTGATGACGCGGAGCTTCTCAACCTGGTCAATGGAATAAATGCGTTCGCCAAACGCATCGCGCCCGGGCTGAGGAAAGTTGTACCGCTTTTCCCAAACGCGCAGGGTATCTTTGGGCAGGCCCGTGTCGCGCTCAACCGCAGCAATCGAGAATGACGGTTGATTTAATTCTGAGCGCTCGTTCATGCCGACACCCGACGCATTGGATACTTCAACATCTATTTTGTCCTAGACAAATTGACTTGCCCCCGTGATCGAATAATAATGGAACCGAACCGGGTTGTGTAGATCAAACTAACACATGACGCCTCTTTGCAGTACACATATAGAGACATTCAGGTGTTTTGTTTGCATTCTAAGACGATCTCTCTGTCTAGTCCAGCCCGGGTTTGTCATTAATCGTGGTGCATTTGATGCACATCCAGTCAACCACTTGCTTTACCGATGGAGAGCATCCAATGAACGCACCTGACGGCCTTTTTTTACCAGACGAGCAATCCCGAGCCGATTCGCGAAATATCGCCATTCAACGGGTGGGCGTGCGCGGCATCAAACACCCCATCATCATGGACACCGCCGAGGGCCCACAACCCACCGTGGCCACCATCGACATGGCCGTGCACCTGCCCGCCGATGTGAAGGGCACTCACATGTCGCGCTTTCTTGAAATTCTGCAACAGCAAGACCACGCCCTGGCCATGGACACTTTGCGAGTGATGATGCAGGACATGCTGGCCAGGCTGGAAGCCCGAGCCGGCACCATCACCATGCGCTTTCCGTATTTCATCCGCAAAGTGGCGCCGGTATCCGGAGTGGCCAGCCTGCTGGACTATGAGGTCACGCTGGAAGCCAACAACAACGGCAAAGGCACGGACGTATTTTTAAGCGTGGTGGTGCCCGTGACCAGCCTGTGCCCTTGCTCCAAAAAAATATCAGACTACGGTGCGCACAACCAACGCTCGCACATCACCATTCGAGCCTTGGCTGGCAAAGGTTTGTCGGTAGAGGAACTGATCCGTATGGCAGAAGAATCGGCTTCTTGCGAGCTGTGGGGCTTGCTCAAGCGCCCGGACGAAAAATACGTCACCGAACGTGCCTATGACAACCCCAAGTTTGTAGAAGATCTGGTGCGCGATGTGGCGCTGCGCCTGCGGGCCAACGGCAAAGTGTTGGCTTACCGGGTAGAGAGTGAAAACTTTGAGTCCATCCACAACCATTCAGCCGTGGCCTGGATCGAAGAAGACAAGCGGTAATACTGAAGCCATTTAAAATACTTCACACATTCGATGTAGCATTGGGTGAATGTTTTGTCGATCACACACTTTGGGGAACCATGAACCACACCAACCAACCCGCCAAGCCGTCTGTGGCCGTGATTGGCGGGGGCATTTCAGGACTGTCTGCCGCATACGCACTGCGCGACCATGCGCAGGTCACCCTGTTTGAAGCCAACGCCTACATTGGCGGGCACACCAACACAGTGGACATCACCCTGGACGGTCAAACTTTCCCGGTGGACACCGGCTTTTTGGTTTACAACGAACGCACCTACCCCAACCTGATTCGCTTGTTTAATGAATTGGGCGTGGAAACCGTGCAGTCAGACATGTCATTCTCGGTGTGCCTGCCAGAGATCAATCTGGAATGGGCGGGCACCAACCTGAACACCGTGTTTGCCCAGCGCCGCAACCTGTTGCGCCCCAGGTTTTTGAAAATGCTGCTCGACATTTTGCGCTTCAACAAAACCGCCACCGCCATGGTCGCCCACGGTGGGCGCGAGGCTTTGTTTACAGGCCAAGGCGCCATGGGTTTGGGGGATTACCTCCAGCAAGAGCGCTACAGTGCGGAATTTCGCGACTGGTATCTGATCCCCATGGCCGCAGCCATTTGGAGTTGCCCATCGGAGCAAATGCTGAAATTCCCGCTGGCCACTTTCGTACAGTTTTGCCACAACCACGGTTTGCTGCAGGTTGAAAACCGGCCCAAGTGGTTCACGGTTAAAAACGGCGCACGCAATTACGTGAACAAAATATTGCCGCACATTGCGACCGTGCATGCCAACACCCCCGTGTTGGCCGTGCAACCACTGGGCGAGCAAGTACGCATAAAAACAGCGGCTGGCGAGCAAACATTTGATTACGTGATTTTGGCCACCCACAGTGACCAGGCTTTGCAACTGTTGCAAGGCAACGAAGCCCAAAGGGCCTGCCTACAACACATTGGCTACCAGGACAATGTGGCCTACCTGCACACCGACGTGGCCTTGATGCCCAAAACCCGCAGCACCTGGTCCTCATGGAATTACCTCAGCGATGTGTTAAACCCGCAACCCAGCGTGTCGGTGACGTATTGGAGCAACTCCCTGCAGCCTCTGCCCACCCAAACACCTGTGTTTGTAACCTTGAACCCCATCGTGATGCCCAAGCAACACACCATTCACCGCGAAATTCATTACGCGCACCCCGTGTTTGATGCACCTGCGGTGCAAGCGCAACATGATCTTCAAGCCCTGCAGGGTTTGAATGGCGTATACCTGGCTGGCGCCTGGATGAAGTACGGCTTTCATGAAGACGGCCACACCGCCGGCTTGAATGCTGCTCAGGCTTTGTTGGCTCAACTGGGACACACTGCACAAAAGGCCGCCTGATGCACTTGCCGCTGTTTGAACTCCAACACGTCAAGCTTGCCTGGGGGCTGGTAAAGCACCGCCGCAGCAAGCCCAAGGCCAATGGGTTCACAACTGGCGCGTGTTTTGTCAAGCTGCGCTTTGAACGCAAACCAGGCCCGGCCAAGGCGAATGGTTTGTTGGCCATCGACCAAAAAGGCCTGCTGGCCGTGCAGGCTCGCCACTATGGCTTTGAGCCACACGCAATGCCCTTTGCGCAACTGCTGGAGCAATTGCACAAAAAAGTACAAACGCTGACCGGCGAAGTGCTGGACGGGGCGGTGGATTTGCACACCTTTCCCAAGGTGCTGGGCTACGTGTTTAACCCGGTGAGCTTTTGGTATTTCCACAACCACCACGGTACGTGCCGAGCTATCTTGTGCGAAGTCAACAACACCTTTGGCGAGCGGCATTTTTATTTGCTCAACGATGAGTTAAAACGCGATGTGCCCATCGACCATGGCATGTTGCTGCACGCCACCAAGGTGTTCCACGTGTCGCCATTTTTCCCGGTGTCGGGTCGTTATGAATTCCGTTTTGCCAATGTAGGGCCGCGCACCGTGGCTCGCATCAATTACTTTGAAGACCAAACCCTGCAACTGTCCACCAGCGTAAGTGGAGAACTATCGCATCCAAGCGCAGGTCTATGGGGTAGAACTTTGGTGAAGTACGGTTGGTTTACCCTGGCTGTCATCATTAAAATTCACTGGCAAGCCGTCAAATTGTTGTTCAAGGGCGCAAAGTTTCACCGCAAACCCGCCCCCCCCTCTCAACTCATTTCGCACACTGAGCAAGAAGCATGACCGAAGCAACGATTTCTCTTTCTCAATTTCAATTACCCAGCCATGCCCCATCATCGGCACACTGGACCCTCAAGCTTCTGAACAAGCTCAAGAAAGGGCGCCTGAAGGTGATCACCCCCGAGGGCACACACTTGCTGTTTGGTGGCGATGCGGACCAGCCCAGTGCGACCATCCGCTTGCACACTTGGGCCGTGTGTTCACGGGCCCTGAAAGCAGGCGACATTGGTTTTGCGGAAGGTTATATTGCGGGTGAATGGGAAACCGATGACCTGGCCTCCTTGTTGGGTGTGTTTCTTGAAAACCGCAAGGCCGTTGAAAAAGTGATTTACGGCAGTTTTTTGGGCAGCCTGGCCTACAAAATAAAGCACCTGTTAAACCGCAACACCAAAACCCAAGCGCGCAAAAACATTCACGCCCACTACGACCTGGGCAATGCCTTCTACCAGCTGTGGCTTGACCCCACCATGACCTACTCCAGTGCGCTGTTTGATGGCAACACCAGCTTGTCGCTGGCGCAAGCGCAAAGCGCAAAGTACCAGGCCATGCTGAGCTTTTTGAAGCCCGCGCAAGGTGACCGTGTGCTGGAAATTGGTTGCGGTTGGGGTGGGTTTGCCGAAGAGGCCTGTGGCCGCGGGGCCAAGCTGGTGGGGCTCACATTGTCTACTGAGCAATTGGCCTTTGCCAAAGCGCGCATGGCACGACTCGGGTTTGACGATCGCAGCGAATTCCGCCTGCAAGACTACCGCGACTGCCAAGGGCAATTTGACCACATCGCCTCCATTGAAATGTTTGAGGCGGTCGGTGAAGAATACTGGCCCACTTATTTCCAGGCCGTGAACCGACTGCTAAAAACGGGCGGCAAAGCGGCCATTCAAACCATCGTGATCGACGATGCGCTGTTTGATCGGTACAGAAAATCCACCGATTTTATTCAGCAATATATTTTCCCCGGCGGCATGTTGCCCAGCCCGACCAAGTTTCGCCAACTGGCCGAAAAACACGGCTTGCGTGTGGTGGAAGAAAAGGCATTTGGCAAAGACTACGCCGAAACCCTCCGCCGCTGGCGCATGCAGTTTATGAACACCTTGGACCAAGTGCGTGCCCAAGGTTTTGATGAACCATTCATCCGCACCTGGGAGTTTTACCTGGCCTACTGCGAAGCGGGCTTTGAATACCAAAGCACCGATGTAATCCAGTTCTACCTTGAAAAAAAGGACGGTGTTCAATGAGCACAGCCTTGAACATGCATAAGGCGCGCTTCTACTTTTGGAGTGGTGTTGCCTTGATCGCGGCCATGGCCTTGGTTGTGCCCAAGGCGTGGGCCGGCGACCATTTTGGCCAGCCGCCCAAACAGGTCACCAACACCATCGACAACGCCAAACGCATGGGGTTTGGCACCCTGCGCTGGTTTGGCCTGAAGATATACGATGGCCAATTGTGGGCCAATGTAGAGCCCGAAGGTTTTAATTACAAGCGAGACCCGGCCTGGCTGGAGCTCACCTACGCCCGCAGTTTTGACGGCACAGACATTGCCGAGCGCAGCATCGACGAGATGGAAGAAATCGGTGCTGGCACCCCAGAACAGCACAAAGCGTGGCTTGAAACATTGAAGTCTATTTTTCCGGATGTAAAACAGGGCCACACTTTGAGTGCGCTGCACACGCCGGGCAAGGGCATTCAGTTTTTCCGCAATGGGTCGCCACTGGCCCGCGTGGACGACCCCGAGTTGGCAGCAGCATTCATGGGCATTTGGCTTGACCCAAAAACATCAGCGCCCGAAATGCGCAGGCAACTGATCGGCCTGAAGCGTTAACCCCAGGCCGCGCCCCATGCACAGCCAGCCTAATCCTGTTTCCACCCGCGATTTGCTGACCTACGGCTGGCTGGGTTGGGCCTTGGGCGCCGTGGCGGTGCCCATTTACATTCAAGTGCCCTACCTGTACTCCCGGGTGTACGAGGTGCCTTCCGCCTGGGTGGGTGTAATTCTGTTGATTTCTCGCCTGCTGGATGCCGTGTTGGACCCCGCCATCGGCTTGTGGGTGGACCAACGCAGCGGCCGCGCCAAACGCTACCACCTGCCCCTGTTGATGGCCGTGCCATTGCTGTTGCTGGGCATGGCGGGGGTGTTTTTTCCTTTCGGCAACACGCCCACGCAATATGCAGCAAGCCTGTTACTCAGCCTGTTGGTGGTGCACCTGGGCTACAGTTTTGCCAGCATTGCGTACCAGGCTTGGGGAGCAGAGCTTGGCCACACCGACAAACAGCGATCCACCTTTGTCGCTGTTCGTGAAGGGCTGGGCATCATCGGTGTGGTGTTTGCCGTGTCGCTGGCCCTTGAAACCTACGCCATGCTGATTTTCAGCGTATTTGCCGTGATGTTGCTCTCCGGTGTTTTTCTGTTGCTGCGCCTTGCACCCCGGCCAGAGAAAACTGCACTCGCAGACGCAGCCCATGCCGCGGAGGCCGCCATGGGCCAGGCGGCTCGCCACATGGTGGCTGCCGGAGAGGGGTTGAAGGGCGCACTGCGGGCGGTGCTTGCCCCCCTTCGCCGTGCCAATTTCCGCAAATTGATGGTGGTCTTCTTTTTCAATGGCTTGGCTGCGGCCCTGCCCGCCACCCTGGTGCCTTTTTACATGCGCGACCGGCTCGGCCTGGGCGACAGCGACCAGTGGGTGCTGGCCGTGTACTTTTTGGTGGGCGCAGCCTCCACCGTGTTTTGGGTGTGGCTGGCTGGCAAAATCGGCCTGGCCCGCGCTTGGTTAATTGGCATGGTGGCGCCCATTCCAGCATTTGTCATGGTGGTGCTGTTGGGTCAAGGCGACCTGGTGGGTTACCTGTGGGTGTGCATACTCACCGGTTTTGCGCTGGGGGCCGATTTGTCCCTGCCCGCTGCCTTGGTGGCGCGTCTCATTGAGGAAAACGGCGAACGTGGCCAAACCGAAGGCACCTATTTTGGCCTATGGAACTGGGTCAACAAGTTCAACCTCGCCCTGGCGCCCAGCTTTGCCCTGGGCACCCTGCAATGGTTCAATTACTCGGCCGATGTGTCAAAAAGCGAAGAGTTTCAAAGCCTGGGTCTGCTGGGCCAAATTGCCGCCGACCCACTGATTTGGGTGTATGCCCTGCTGCCCTGCGCGCTAAAGCTGGTGGCCTTGGTGCTGCTGGCGCGCAGCGGCTTTACCCAAACCAAACCCACGGCACCCACACCCAACACGCCACAAGGAGCAAACCCATGACGCTGTTTAAAACCATGCAAACGCGCCTTTTCAACCTGGCCTTGGCCACACTGGCCTTGCTTGCACTGGGCGCATGCGCTGGCCCAACCCCGGCCGACTATGCGCAAGAAAAACCCACGCTGGATTTGAAAGAATATTTCAATGGCACCATCGATGCATGGGGCGTGTTTCACGACCGTTCGGGCAAGGTGGTCAAGCGGTTTACTGTGGTGATGAAGTGCACTTGGGATGGCAACACAGGCACACTCGATGAAGACTTCACCTACTCTGACGGCACCACCCAAAAGCGCATTTGGACGCTGCAAAAAAATGGTAACCAGTACACAGGCACCGCGGGTGACGTACTGGGCACAGCCACAGGGCAAACTGCTGGCAATGCCTTCAACTGGAAGTACACCCTGCTACTGCCTGTGGACGGCACCACGTACGAGGTGCAGTTTGATGACTGGATGTACCTGATGGACGAGAAAACCATGCTGAACAAGGCGGTGATGAGCAAATTTGGCATTGAGCTGGGCGAAGTCTTGTTAAGCTTTCGCAAACGCGACTAACACTAGGACCATGTCATGAGCTTTAACCCAAAACTCACCCAATGGGACAACAAACGGGTCTGGATTGTGGGGGCCTCCACGGGCATCGGCGAGGCGCTTGCCCGCCAGCTTGACCAACTGGGATGCCGCCAAATGCTATCGGCCCGCAGCGCCGACAAATTGTCAGCCCTGGCCGGCGAATTAAAACAAGCCACAGCCCTGCCCCTGGACATCACCGATGAGCATGCGGTCAACAATGCCTTTGACACTTTGATGGCTGCGTGGGGCGGTCTTGACCTGGTGGTGCTGATGGCAGGCACCTATTCTGAAATGGATGTGGCGCATTTTGATTTGGCCAAGGTGCGCCAGCAGATTGACGTGAACCTCAATGGCACCATGCATGTGCTGGCCAGTGTACTGCCGTGTGTTATTGGGCAAGGGCACGGACACATTTCGATTGTGTCGAGCGTGGCGGGCTACCGGGGGCTGCCCAATTCGCTGGCCTATGGGCCCACCAAAGCGGCACTCATCAACCTGGCCGAAGCCCTGCACATGGAGCTGAAACCCAGCAAGGTGGGGGTGAGCGTGATCAACCCGGGCTTTGTGGACACGCCCTTGACCCGCAAAAACACCTTTCCCATGCCGTTTTTAATCACCGCCGAGCAAGCGGCCAATGAGATTATTGTGGGCCTGGAAAAAGGCGAATTTGAAATTCATTTCCCAAAAGCCTTCACCCGCAGCCTGCGCGCTTTGCGCATTTTGCCTTACAGCCTGTACTTTGCTGCGGTTAAAAAATTCACAGCCGGCCAACTCAAAAAATGAGCATAAACACCCAGCCCACCCTGGCCCCCCTGGATCGGCAAAAACTGTCGGCCCCGGTGCGGGCTCTGATCGACTTTTTTGAGCACATCACCCCCGAAACAGTGGCAGACCTGCCGAAATTCTATGCAGCCGACGCCTATTTCAAAGACCCATTCAACGAAGTGCACCGTGCTGTGGACATTCAACGCATTTTTGGAGAAATGTTTCACCAAGTGGACAAGCCCCGGTTTGTAGTGCACACGGCCTTTGAGCAAGATCAACAGGTGTTTTTGGGCTGGCACTTCCTTTTTGAAATGAAGCGCTTCAAAGTGGGGCAAACCCAGGTGTGCAGGGGGTCTTCACACCTCGTATTGAACCAATCCGGGCAGGTGCAGTCACATCGGGATTACTGGGATGCAGCCGAAGAACTGTACGAAAAAATCCCGGTGCTGGGCGGCTTGATGCGCTGGCTTAAAAAACAGGCTGGTTGAAGTTTTGGCTGGCTTTGGGCGCGTACAAGTGTGCACAAAAGTGGGCAATGTCATTGAAATTTAATGCTGTTGATGACATGTCTTGTTAAAATCACACAAATCATTTTTTCTCAAGGCCAAACGACATGCTGTATCCCGAACTATTCAGATCCTTGGAATCTGTTCGCTGGAACATGGAAAAAGACATCCCCTGGGATCAATTTGATGCCAGTCTCCTGTCCGAAGAACAGGCCCAAACCATCAAAATGAATGCCATCACCGAGTGGTCGGCGCTACCCGCCACCGAGATGTTTTTGCGTGACAACAAGCATGACAGCGATTTTTCGGCTTTCATGTCGATTTGGTTCTTCGAGGAGCAAAAGCACTCGCTGGTCCTGATGGAATACCTGCGTCGCTTCCGACCAGACCTGCTGCCCTCCGAAGAAGAACTGCACGCAGTGCGGTTTGAATTCGACCCAGCTCCCCCGCTTGAAACCCTGATGCTGCACTTCTGCGGCGAGATCCGTTTGAACCACTGGTACCGATGCGCCGCCGATTGGCACACCGAGCCGGTCATCAAGCACATTTACAAAACCATTTCCCACGATGAAGCACGGCATGGTGGCGCCTACCTGCGTTACATGAAAAAAGCCCTGCAAGAGGTGGGCGACAATGCGCGCGCCGCCTTTAGCAAAATTGGTGTGTTAATGGCCTCGGCCCGCCGCACCCAAAAGCCTTTGCACCCCACCAACCTGCATGTGAACAAAGACCTGTTCCCCAACGACACCGTGCAGAGCCGCCTGCCCGACCCCGACTGGCTGGAGCGTTGGCTGGATGGTCAGATCCGCTTCGACGCCGATTGGGAAAAGAAGGTGGTGGACCGCATTTTGCACAACATGAGCCTGTTGTTTGAGCGCACCTTTGAGTCTGTACAAGACCTCAACCGCTACCGCAAAGAAGTGATGGCCCGCTTGGGCACCAGCGATACCCCTGTGGGCAACGCAGCATAAGGCCACCATGACAACAACCGGAAAACCGGCACGCTTTCAGAGCAAGGTGTGCCACCCCAGTGAACTGGCGCAACGCGCCAGCCAACTGCAAGGCCCCGTGGTGTTTACCAACGGGGTTTTTGATTTATTGCACCGCGGGCATGTCACGTACCTGGACCAGGCGGCTCAAGAGGGCGCCAGCCTCATCGTGGCGGTCAACTCAGACGCTTCGGTGAAGCGCCTGGGAAAAGGCCCCGACCGCCCCATCAACACGCAGGAAGACCGCATGCATGTGCTGGCGGCGCTGGAATGTGTGGCTTTGGTCACTTACTTCGAAGAAGACACGCCCTTAAATGCCATATTGGCCGCCAAGCCCCAGGTGTTGGTCAAAGGTGGCGACTGGCCCGTTGAAAAAATGGTGGGGGCCAAGGAAGTACAAGGCTGGGGCGGGCGCGCGGTGTCCATTGCGTTTGAACATGACCGCAGCACCACTGCCACGCTTGAAAAAATCCGCAAACTGTAAGGGGCCAAGGCAGGCCAATCGGCTTGGCCACCGCCTGCGACTTATTGCCCTTGCTTGCTACCCATGCCCCCCGGTGACACGCTGGCCGCAGCAAATTGCTCGGGCAGGCTGGCCACATGCAGGGTTTGGGTGGGGAACGCAATTTCAGCCCCATGCTGGGTGATGATGTCTGCTATTTGAAGCAACACATCCTGCTTAACCTCGTGGAACCTGACCCACACCGTGGTTTTGGTGAAGCAGTACACCATCAGGTCCACGCTGGAAGCCCCAAAGCTGTTCAGGTTGACAATCAGGGTTTGCTGGTTGTCTATTTCCGGGTGCTCTATTAGCATCGCCTTCACCGCTTGGGCAATGGCTTTCACCTGGGCCATGTCGTCATACCGCACCCCCACAGTCTCGCTGATGCGTCGGTGGCTCATGCGCGATGGGTTTTCAAGAGAAATGGTGGTAAAAGTGGCATTGGGCACATACAGCGGGCGCTTGTCAAAGGTGCGGATGCGGGTGAGCCGCCAGCCAATGTGCTCCACCGTGCCTTCGATGTTTTTGTCAGGCGAGCGCACCCAGTCGCCCACCACAAAGGGACGGTCCATGTAAACCGTGAGCCCGCCAAAAAAATTGGCCAGCAAATCTTTGGCGGCAAACCCCACGGCAATGCCGCCCACGCCGCCAAAGGCCAACACGCCCGAAATGCTGAACCCCAGGTTTTGCAGAATCACCAAGGTGGCGGTGATCAAAATGGAAGCACGCAGCAATTTGCCAATGGCGCTGGCCGTGGTGGGGTCCATGGGCTCTTTGTCCCCCCGCCGCACCTGCAAAACCTGCTCAAAATGCTTGGCCAGCGAGAACAAAAACCAGGCCACCAACACAATCGCACCAGCCCGACGCAAGGGGCCCAGGTATTCAAACAAGGCCGTGGGTGCTGCCGCATGCGTGAGCTCTGCCGCCCAGCTTAAACCCAGCAACCAAATGAGGTACTTGATGGGTCGCTTGGCGCTGGCCACCAGGGCATCGTCCCACAGGTTGCTGGAACGACTGGTGAGTGTAGCCACACGGCCCAGGACCACGCCACTGAAGGCGCTCAAGGCCAGGGTGCAAAACACCACCAAAAACACTTGGTACACCCAAAGATCAAAGCCAAGAACGGTTTGTGGCACGCCCAATTGCAGCAGCCACCCTTTGATTGAAGAAAAATCCATACCAATACAAGCCGAGGTTGATCAGAAGGGCCTATTGTAGGCCCTTAAAGCAACATGCCCCAGGCGTTTGGGCTCTGGGGCATGGATTGCGTTTGTGCGCAAAGGCCTTGGGGACCCCCAGCGCACGGGTGAGGGGCTTACTTCACCTTGGCTTGGCCTTTGGCCTCGGCTTTTACTTCGGCCTTGGCACCGCCTTCGGCTTTGCCCTGGGCCTTGCTCTTCAGGTCACCAGCGGCACCCATGGCGCCTTCACCAGCGGCCTTGGCTTGGCCGGTGCGTTGGCCTGCTTCACCTTTGATTTCGGAGTGCAACTGACCTGCTTCGCTGCGCATGGCGTCGCCTTGGCTCTTGGCCCCTTTGACAGCCTCGCCCGATTTGCCACGCACATCGGCAGCGGCGTTACCACCGGCCTTGGCGTCTGCCTTGGCATCGGCTTTGGCGTCCATTTTGGCGTCAGCCTTGGCCTTGCCTTCTGCTTTTGCATCGGCTTTGGCCTTTGCCTTGGCGTCTGCTTCCAGTGAAACGCCGGGCACATTGGCCTGTACGCCCACGCCTGTGTTCACGCCCAGGCCAACAGCCATGGCCGAAGTGCTCAGTGCAATGGCGCCGGTCAAAACGGCAAGTTTCAGTGGTGATTTGATCATGTTTACTCCCTGTCTCTATGTTGTTTGGGAAATTCAGTAACGCTTAGTGGCTGCCCTGGGTTGACTGCTTTTTCCAGAACTCGCTTTTAAGCACGGCTGGGTCGGGCTCTGGCCAGGCCAGGCCCATGCGCTCCAAGGTGCCCACCAATATTTCAGCGGTCAGCATGTTGCGAAACCCTTTGTGATCGGCGGGAATAATCCACCAAGGCGCGTCTTTGGTGCAGGTTTTTTCCAAAACCTGCTCATAGGCGTTGGCGTACAGGCTGAAGTTTTCACCGCAGTGAAGGTCTTTCTCGGTGAGCTTCCAGCGTTTCTCGGGGCTTTCCCAGCGCTCAACCATGCGCTGGTGCTGCTCTTCCCGGGAAATATTCAGAAAAATTTTAAGCACGGTGGTGCCGGTTTCGTTGAGCATTTTCTCAAAGTCATTCACCTGTCGAATTTTTTCTTCGAGATCGGCAGGGGTGAGGTCGCCTTGCACCAATGGCACAATGACGCCGTCATAATGCGAGCGGTTAAAGATCACCGATTGCCCCGTGGCAGGCACCTTGCTGTGCACTCTCCACAAAAAGTCACGAGCGGCTTCTTGTTCGGTGGGCTCTTTGAATGACTCCATGCGCAAAGCCATGGGTGAACCGCACGCATAATGGCCCGCGCTGCGCCATCTTTGCCGGAGGTGTCCATGCCCTGCAAAATGACCAAGAGCTTGTGTTCACCTTGGGCATACAGGCAGGTGAGCAGGCTGTTAAGCCGTTCTGACAGTTGATCCACCCGCTCGTGCATGTCTTCTTTGGAGGGCATGTCACCATAGCGCGTGGGCCATTGGCGCAAACGCACGGCTTTGCCGTTGACCATGCAGGCCTGGCCGAGTATTTCCCACTGGCTTTCGGGAACGAGTGCGTCGGGTAGCACCTTTTCAGAGCGCTTGGTCCCCTTGCGTTTGGAGCTCTTTGATTCTGCTTTGGTCATTGGCTTGAAGCGTTTTCCATTGAGCCAGGTTGGCGCGAATCAAAGGCAGTGCCTTTTGGCATGATTCAAGCCGCACCTGGCCGAAACCTTTCACCTGATTGAACAGGTCCAGTGTGCACATCAAAGCCTTGTTGTGTTGCAACAAGGAAGGGTCATTGTGCAACATAAGGAGCCACGATTCAAACAAAGCCACCAAGGTCTGCTGCATTTTTCTTTCTTCGCTGTTCTTAAATGGGTCAAGCACAGTGCCCCGGATGCCTTTGAGACGGGCCAGCAGGCGCAGCCCGGGCAAGGCCCACGGGCCAACACGCCATTTGCGTGGCCGACCGTTGCCCTCCGGCTGCTTTAACCAGGTGGGGGCAAAATAAAAGTACGGTTTGGCCTGACCATCAAACTGCCCAAGCAGTTCTTTTTGCCAAACGGTGTCGCTCAACAAACGGGCCACCTCGTACTCGTCTTTAAAAGCCAGCAGGCGGTAATAGGCTTTCAACATGGGCTGCCACCACGCGGGCCATTCATCCCCCTTGCTGCCTGCTGCTGCAGCCAAGGTCCGCATTTTTTGTTCGAAGGCCTGTGCATAGGTTTGGTTTTGATATTGAGCCAACTCGGCGCTTAAGCGCTGCAGCAAGGCTGGGTTGCTTTCGTGATCCGTGCGCGCCAAGGCG
This sequence comes from Limnobacter sp., assembly GCF_964228395.1. Classification (GTDB taxonomy): domain Bacteria; phylum Pseudomonadota; class Gammaproteobacteria; order Burkholderiales; family Burkholderiaceae_B; genus Limnobacter. The sequence continues at coordinate 37,566 of NZ_CAXQZX010000055.1, read as the reverse complement.
GCCCCGGCTTGCTCGCCTTGAATCAAGCGCATGGCCTGCTCTGGTGCATGGGCCAGCAGGCGGCCCACATCAAATGCACGCAAATTGGTTTCAATTTGTACGCCATTGAGCTCGATGGCCCGCCGCAAGGCCTGCAAGTGCAAAGGCAATGCACCCGTTTGCCAGGCATACCCGAGCAGCAATGCGTTGGCATACACTGTGTCGCCAAAAGCCAATTGGGCCAAGTGCTGGGCCTGCACCCGGTGCAATTGTTTTGCAGGGTTGTTCAAGGCTTGCTCAATGTCATGATTGACCTGGCCCACGGGCACGTGCCAGGTGGGTTGGTGAATAAAGTCGGCAGTCGGTGGCGAATCGGTGTTGACCACCGCATAGGCGTCGTCCGCCAAAAGCTCCAGAGTTTTGGGGTGGGAAGACACCAACAGATCGCCGCCCAGCATGAGGTCGCCCTCGCCAACGGCAATTTTGCCCGAGGTCAGCGCTTGACCAGCAGGGGCAATTTGCACATGCGAAAACACAGCCCCACCCTTTTGGGCAAGGCCTGCCATGTCCAACACCACGGCTTCCAGGCCCTGCAAATGCGCAGCCATGCCCAACCATGCCCCAATGGTGATCACTCCGGTGCCACCCACGCCATTGATTAACACGGCGTAGCGGCGGTTCAAATGTTCAGGTTCCAGGCGGTAGGCCGGGGGCGGCAATTGCGCCACCTGGTTTTGTAAGGCCCCCCAATCGCTGCGCGGCGTGGGCTTGCGCAGCTCTGCACCCTCCACGGTCACCAGGCTTGGGCACAACCCCGCCAGGCAGCTGTAGTCTTTGTTGCAGGTGGATTGGTTGATGGTTCGCTTGATTCCCCAGGGGGTGGGCAAGGGTTCGATGGACAAACAATTCGATTGTTTGGAGCAATCGCCACACCCTTCACACACGCGCGGGTTGATGAACACCCGCTTGGCGGGGTTGGGGTAAAGCGGCTGCCCGGTGGCAGGGTTGGTGCGCTTTCTGCGGCGACGCTTTTCTGAAGCGCATGTTTGCTCATACACCAGCACGGTGGTGCCCGGCGTGCTGCGCAATGTGCGTTGCACGTCATCGAGCTCATCCCGATGAAACACCTGCACCCCAGGGGCCATGGGGTCATCGGCGCGCACGCTGCGGTGCTGCTCGGGGTTGTCGCTCACAATCACAATGCGAGCCACACCTTCTGCATCCAATTGGCGAGTAAGCTGCGGCACGGTCAATGTGCCATCCAGATGTTGGCCGCCGGTCATGGCCACTGCGTCGTTGTAAAGCAACTTGTAGGTGATGTTGACGCCTGCGGCCACACTGGCCCGTATGGCCAAAATGCCGGAATGGAAATAGGTGCCGTCGCCCAGGTTGGCAAACACATGGGGCGTTTCGGTGAATGGTGCCTGGCCGATCCATGGCACCCCCTCACCGCCCATTTGTGTGTAGGTTTGAGTGTTGCGGTCCATCCACACCGCCATGTAGTGGCACCCAATGCCCGCCATGGCTCGGCTGCCCTCGGGCACACGGGTGGAGGTGTTGTGAGGGCATCCCGAACAAAAATAAGGTTTGCGTTCCACCGGGTCATGCGGAGGGTGGCCCACCGATTCGCGGTGGGCAATTTGAGCCAACCGTTTTTCGATGCCTGCCCGCACATCGGGAGGCAATTCAAAATTCATCAGTCGCTTTGCAATGGCCTTGGTGACCAAGGCTGGGTCTAGCTCATGGTGGCTGGGCAGCAGCCACTGCCCCTGCGGCAGGCTCCATTCCCCGCCCTCGCGGCCATCTTCACTCACCCGCTCATCGTATTTGCCGTACACCTTGGGGCGCACATCAGCTCGCCATGCGTAAAGCTCTTCCTTGATTTGGTATTCCAGCATCTGGCGCTTTTCTTCCACCACCAGAATTTCCCGAAGACCCTGCGCGAATTCTCGAATTCCCACCGCATCCAGCGGCCAGACCATGCCCACTTTGTACACCCGCAACCCGATGCGGGCACAGGCTTCCGACGTTAGACCCAGGTCGTGTAACGCTTGCATGGTGTCTTGGTAAGCCTTGCCACTGGCCACAATGCCCATGCGCGCTTGCGGCGCGTGGACAGTGGTGTGGTTCATGCGGTTGGCCCGCGCAAATGCCAATGCGGCATACAGCTTGAAGTCGAGCAGGCGCGCTTCTTGATCCAAGGGGGTGTCGGGCCAGCGAATGTTCAAGCCCCCCGGTGGCATGTCAAAATCTTGCGGCATCTGAATTTGCACGCGGCGGGCGTCCACCTCCACCACGGCGGAACATTCAATGACATCTGCGATGGTTTTAAAGCCCACCCACACGCCGGCATAGCGGCTCATGGCGTAGCCCAACACGCCGTAATCCAGCACCTCTTGCAGATTGCTGGGGAACACCACCGGCATGAGCGCGGCCTTCATCACATGGTCAGACTGATGGGGCAAGGTGGAGCTTTTGGCGGCGTGATCGTCGCCCGCCACCAACAACACCCCACCATGGGGCGAGGTGCCCGCTGCGTTGGCGTGCTTGAACACATCGAGGCTGCGGTCCACGCCTGGCCCCTTGCCGTACCACATGCCAAACACGCCATCGAACCGAGCCCCCGGGAACAAATTCACCTGTTGGCTGCCCCACACGGCTGTGGCGGCCAAGTCCTCGTTCAAGCCGGGCTGAAAACGCACCCCTGCGGGCTGCAAATGTTTTTTGGCGGCAGCAAAAGCCAAATCCACTCCACCCAAAGGCGAGCCCCGGTAACCCGACACAAACCCTGCGGTGTTCAGCCCGGCCAGTCGATCGCGCTCGGCTTGCAACAGGGTGAGCCGAACCAAAGCCTGCGCCCCATTAAGAAACACTCGCCCGCTGGGCAAGGTGTATTTGTCGTCGAGAGAAACAGAGGCAATCGCTTGTTGCAAAGCGGAGTGCAAGGGGGGGTGACGCGGTGCGTTCATGCGGGACAAACCTCCACAGCGCGCTTGGCGCTGACGTGTTTGGGGCCCGAAGAGCCTTGTGGGCCCGGCGGGGCTAAACATGCTTGGGTTCAGTGTTGCACAGAGCCCCCGCGGCTTCAAGCCCTGGGCGATGCCTCAAATGGACTAGGAGGGGATGTCGCGTATGTTGTCAACGTTGAACATTTCCTCGGGCCGAGGGTAGCTTTTCTTGGTGCGCCGCGCAGGCAATTTTTCGCCCGAGAAGTATTCCACCGCGGTGCGGGCCACTTCTTTGGTGTCCAAGGCCGCATAGGCCGACACAATGGCGGCCCCTGCCAAAGGCACAATGCGCGAGGCTGTGCGCTGCGCCACGCGCTTGAAAATGGCTTGCCCCACTTGCTTGGTCACACGCACCGCCACATCGCGCCCACCGCTGCGGGTGGCTGTGTCGATCCAATCCAGCAAGGAGCGCTGCACAGGCGCATGCTCCAGCGGTATGGCACGTTCGTATTCGCGCACGGCTGTGCCTGCCACGTGGTTAAACAAACAATGCATGAGGTCTTCCTGGGTCACAGGCCCTTTGTGCCCAAAGGCTGTGGCGATGTCGACCACCATTTGCGCCTGGATTCGCCACACCAACACCAAGTCGGGCAGCACCGTGAGCATGCCCAAAGGCCCCACCGGCAAAGCCAAGCCCCCAGACACGGCTGCCGCCTTGGCGCATGCTTTTTGGGTGATTTCCTTGGAACGCTCGTAGGGTCGCTTGGCGCGGCCTGGTTCATTCGTTTGGGGTACCCCCCCAGTGACCACGCCCATCACGGTGTGCAATGGTCCTAGAATGGCTTTGGGTAGACCGTTTTTTTGCATGAATCGATGACCAAAAGCAAATTGTGTCGAAGTGAGGAATGAACAAGTTACAGACTTGGTTTACTATCGTAACTCACATGGTGCAATCACATCGGGTTAACCTTCCGCATGGCTTTGCACAACATAGAGTCAAAGTTCCAAAAAGGGGGCGGTTTAATGTCCCTAATTGTTGCTTTGCTCCATTTGAGGCACCCCTATTATGGGGGTATTCGATCATTCGTTCGATGTTTTAAACAGGAGTGAACCATGAGCAAGGTAGCAAAAATGCAGTTGGCAAAATTTCGCAAACAGGAAGGCGCTTCCTTAATTGAATACGCCGTGATCGCCGCGTTGGTGGTGGCCTTGGCTGTTGCTGGCTTTGCAACGCTGGGCGATGGCCTGGGCACCGCCTTCGACAACATTGTGAACGCGCTGACTGGCGCTGGCGGCTAATGCCAATCGGCCATGCGTGCTGCTAAGCCCAGCCAATTTTTGCAAAACCGCACCAGGCAGCGTGGCGCCCAGTTGATTGAACTGGCGCTGATGCTGCCCGTGGTGCTGACCGTTATTTTTGCAATTGTGGGCTACAGCATGTTGTTCATGGTGCAGCACAGCCTGAGTTCGGCGGTGTCGCAGGCGGCTCGGTCTGTGGCAGTGGCTGGCAGCGATGCCAACCCGGAATCGGCTGCGCGGCAATTGCTCCAAGACGCCCTGCCCGCCGCCATGTATCCGGCGGGTTTTTCTTTTGAAACCGAGCAACTGGCCGGTGCTGCAGACTGCGGCAATGCACTGGGCACTGGGACCAACCCATCGTTGACCTGTTTGGAGTTTCGTGGATTTTTTAGCCCGTCCGAGAACAACTTTTTGGCCAATATCCCGTTTTCCAGCACATTTTTTCCATCCCAGTTGAGCGCCAGCGCCGTGGTGCTCTACCAAAACACAACAGCACTTTAAACAAATCCGGGAGCCCGTCGCACCATGTCAGGAAAAACAAAAATACTTGCGCTGCTTCTGCTTGGTTTGGGTCTGATCTTCATGGTCATGGCCTTTTTGTCGGGCCAGAACGTGCGCGAAGGCACCGAGCAAATCAAAACTGAATTGGAGCGCTTCCCCGTGGTGGTGAGTGCCACCGAAATACAGTTTGGCAAGCCAGTGACCCCAGACATGGTCAAAGTTGAAAAATTTGCCATCTCGCCAGCCGGTGCATTCAAAGACGTTAACGACGTGGTGGGCAAAAAGCCCCTGTTCAACATTGGCAAGGGCCTGCCGGTAACTTCGCAATATTTTGAGAGCGGTGCAGTGGCCGCCGAGGTGCGAGAAGGGTATCGCGCTTTTGCTTTGCGCCTGGACGAAAACAACGTGGCCACCGGCAAGATCAAAGCTGGCGATTACGTGGATGTGTTTTCGATTTTCAGGGCCAACACCAAGGAAGTGGAGGAAACCATTTCCCGTCTGATTTTGCCCCGTTTGCGGGTGTTGTCTGTGGGCTCCCAACTGGTGAACGCGCCCGAAAGTGTCAACGCCGAGGAAAAAGACCAGAATAACCGCCAAGTGCGGCAACGCGCCATGATGGTGGAAGTGCCCACCGCCGACATCAACACCCTGGCAATTGCCCAATCGCAAGGCGAACTGTTTGTGGTGCTTCGCAGCCCGGACGATGAAGAAGTGCCCAATGTGGCGCTTTATCCCAAGGCTGACACCGTGATCAAGCCCGTGCCGGTAAAAACCGAGGGGGGCAAAACACCCAACCCGCCACCCCCGCCGCCAGAGCTCAGCGACAGCGACAAAGCCTATGCAGGCACCTCGCTGGGTAACACCGTGTTGCCGGGCAGCGCCAACACCAAAGACAACAAAAAACCACCCCAAACCGCACAACGCCGCGCTGAAGAGGCGCCACCCACGGTGGAAGTGATTCGCGGCGGTGAAATTTCTCGGGAAAAAGCGCGATGAACACCAAAACCAAAACAATAAACCGCCACACCCTGGGACTGGCTTTGGCCTTGGTGGGAAGTGCTTGGCTGGGCTTGCCAGCCCTGGCGCAAAACACCCCGGAACCAGAGGCCGCCAAACCCGCTGCATCCAGCAGCCCTGCGCCCTTTGTGCTTACTGTGAGCACTGGATTTCAAAAAATTGTGAGCTTGCCCGCCGTGCCTGCACGGGTTTCCATTGGCGACCCCAGCATTGCGTCCATCACCGTGCTTAACCCCACGGCGAGCGGTGGACGCGGCGCCGGTGTGCTGGTGACGGGTCTTAAAACCGGCTCCACCTCCCTGTTGATTTGGGACCGCGGTGCCAGCAAAGCCCGCGTGATCACGGTGGCCGTCACCGGCAAGGCCGCAGAGACCATTTCGACCCTGAAAGACCTGAACCTTGAAACCGAAGGGCAGGTGCTCAAACTTTCAGGCTCGACCCCCAACATCGGCACCTACCAACAGGCCCGTGAAAGCCTGACCCGAACCAAAGAAGGCACCGCACCGGCTGAGCTGATCGACCAGGCCACCATTCAAACATCGGGCACCGTGCAAGTGGATGTGAAGGTGGTTGAATTCACTCGCAGTGAGCTGCAACGCTTGGGCATCAACATCACCGGGCAAGTGGGTGGTGGCGGGTTTACCTATTCGATTGCAGGGCCAGCCTCCAGCAGTTCATCGAGCGTGTCTAATGCATTTTCCCTGGCCTTCAATGGCGCAGGGTGTGTGGGCGGTGCGGTCGTGGGTGCGTTGAATGGCACCAACATCGGACCAGCCACCTGTGATTTGGTGTCGGGTTTGAATATTTTGCAGTCTGATGGTTACGCCAAGGTGTTGGCCGAGCCTTCACTGATTGCTCAGTCTGGGCAAGACGCTTCTTTCCTGGCGGGTGGCGAAATCCCCATCCCCGTGCCCTCAGGCAACGGCACCATCGGCATTGAATATAAAAAGTTCGGTATCGGCTTGGCCTTCACCCCCACCATTTTGTCGAACAAAACCATCGCCTTGAAAGTATCCCCAGAGGTGAGCGACCTCGACTTTTCCCGAGGCACGTCCATCCAGGGCATCCTTGTGCCCGCCATCCTGACTCGGCGTGCCACCACCACGGTTGAACTGGGCGAGAACCAAAGCTTTGTCATCGGTGGCCTGATCAGCCGAAACATCATTGCCAATGCCAACAAAGTGCCTTGGCTGGGCGACATTCCCATTCTTGGCGCGTTTTTCAAGAGCAACTCGTATAGCCGCGAAGACAAAGAACTCTTGATTGTGGTCACCCCTCGATTTGTGAAACCCCGCGATGCCGCGGCACCGGCCATGGCCTTGCCCGGCGAAAATGTTGGCATGCGCCCGCGCAGCGTGTGGGGGCAACTCTTCCTGCCGTCTAAAAACGAGCCTGTGCCAGGCTTCACAAGCAAATAAAGGGGAATGTGATGCAAGCAAGCATGCCCCGAATACTGTTCATCAGCGGGTCAGACGCCAATTGGCTTTGGCTGTCAGATGCGCTGGGCGATCGTTTCATGCTGGTGCGTGAATCGGGCTCGTTCAGCGAAATCACCAAACGCGTGGGTCTGGTGTCGCCAAGCCTCGCCGTGGTGGACTACTCGCCTCAAGTGGGCCTGGACCCCAGCCTGGTGGTTAAAGAGCTGCGCGAACTGGCCCCCGACTTGCCTGTGGTGGCCTTGGGCTCCAAAACCTCGACAGAGTCGGTGGTCAATGCCCTGCGCTCGGGCGTACGCGACTTTCTGGGCTTGGACAGCAGCGCGGGCGAAGCGGTCAAAATTTTGTCGGCCGTGCTCGAAAAAGCGCCTCAAACCCAACAAGAAAGCAAAGGCTATGTGATGGTGGTGTTGGGTGGTCGGCAAGGTGTGGGTTCCACCACGCTGGCCGTGAACCTGGCCGCCCAACTGGCGCGTCGTGGCGACGGCGAAACCCTGCTGCTTGATTTTGGTTTGCCGCTTGGTGATGGCCTGATCCACCTGCCCGCAGAAGACAAACAAGGCGCCATGGACTTTGTGGAATGCGTGCGTAACCTTAAACGCTTTGACGCCACGCTGGCCAAAACAGCATTTCGCAAAAACGTTCAAACGGGCGTGGCCATTTTGTCACTGCCCAGAAACCTGGCCGACCTGCGCGACATTTCCGCCTCAGATGCATTGAAGTTTTTGAACCTCATCAAGTCGTTTTTCCAGAACATCGTGATCGACCTGTGCGGCTTCTCAAACCTTGAATTTGTGGCCAGCCTGCTGCGCAGCGCAGACAGCACCTTGGTGTTGACGCCGCAATCGGTGCCCGGCGTGGTCACCACTGCGGAGTTAATCAAAAGCCTGAACGACAAAGGCATTGCCTCGCGCACCTTTGAATTGGTGATTGCCCCCCACCAAAAAGAAGTGGCCTTGGACGCCGACTCCATTGCCCGCAAGCTGGGCATCGAAAAAGTACACACCCTGCCGGACCGGCGCACCACATTGATCAATGCGGTCAACGGCGGGCAGGTGGTGTCACTCACAGACAGCAAAGACCCCTACACCAAGGCCGTGAGTGCGCTGCTCGACAAGCGCATCTCTCACCTCAAAGGGGGTGACGGTACAGAGGGAATCGCATCGACATTGAAGAAGTGGTTCAAGAAATGAGCGAGATTATTTTTGGACAGGAAAGCCCTGCCCCGCGCCCAGACTCCGATCAGCCCGCCTCGGCCCCAACAGCTCACAGCGCGGAGCACACGGAGCCCGTGCAATTTGCGGCGGCTGCAGCCAGCGACATCGATTCTGCAGTGCTCAACGATGTGAAAGACATGGCGCATGAGCACATCCTGGCCATCATCGAGAAAAAAGGCGCCACCTTTGCAAAAATGGACAACAAAGCCCTGGAGAAATTTATTCAGGGTGAAGTGCAAAGCTTGATTTACGGCAAACAAATTCCTTTGAACGACAACGAGGTGGTGCATGTGGCCAACTCGCTGTTTAAAGAAATTGCCGGCTTTGGTCCACTTGAGGATCTGCTCGCCGAACCCACCGTTGAAGACATCATGATCAACGGCTACAAAGACGTGTATGTGTCCAAGATGGGGCGCATGGAACGGGTGAGCACCCGCTTTGCCGACAACGCCCACCTGCTGCGCATCGTGCGGCGTATTTTGGCCCCACTGGGCCGGCGCCTGGATGAGTCCAGCCCCATGGTGGATGCTCGCCTGCCCGATGGAAGCCGCATCAACGTGATCATCTCCCCGCTGGCCCGAGATGGCGTGGTGGTGTCCATCCGTAAATTTAGAAGCACCCCGCTGCGGGCAGAGGACCTGATGGGCCTGGGCACTTTTGATGCACGGCTATACGACCTGATGCGCGAAGCTGTTCGCAAGCGCTGCAACCTGGTGGTCAGTGGTGCCACATCCACAGGTAAAACCTCCATGCTGAACGTGCTGGCCGAATTTATTCCACCGGGCGAGCGCATCATTACCATTGAAGACACCGCCGAACTGCAACTGAACCACCACCATGTGGTGCGGCTGGAAAGCCGCCCGGGTGGGCACGAAGGCGCGGGGGCCATTTCCATTCGCGACCTGGTCAAAAACAGCCTGCGCATGCGCCCTGACCGAGTGGTGGTGGGTGAAGTGCGCGGCGCAGAGGTGCTGGACATGTTGCAAGCCATGAGCACCGGTCACGATGGGTCCATGGGCACCATCCACGCCTCCACACCACGCGATTGCCTGCACCGCCTGGAAATGCTGTCAGGCTTTGCTGGTTTCACCGGCAACGAAATGAGCCTGCGCAGGCAAATCGCATCGGCCCTGGACCTGATTGTGCAAATTGTGCGACTGCCCTCGGGCAAGCGCCGCATCCACAGCATCACAGAGGTGGCGGGCATCGTGGACGACAATATTTTGCTGCAAGACCTGTATCGACACGAAAGCCGGCTTGGACCCGACGGGCAAGAACTGGACAACTGGTTGCCCGTGGTGCCGTACCCCAAAAACCCGAAAATCTCCCACATACGCCTCACATGACCTTCGGACTCATCGCCGCTGCGCTGGTGTTTATTTCTCTGGCTGTTTTGCTGCTGGGCAAAAGCTCGGAGGATGAACTGCGCAAGCGCGCCGAAAGCCGCCTGGACAGTGCCCTCAGCCAGGCCCGCGACCCGCTGGCCCTGGAAAAAGACCCTCTGCGCAAAAAATATATACCCCAATGGATCACCGACAGCTTGATTTCTGCCGGCCTGGTGATTGATCGCACCTTGGGGCTACGAATTGGCCTCATATTATTGGTGCCCACGCTGGCGGGCCTGGTGTTTCGTGGTCTCGCCAGTGCCATCGGAGCTCTCATGCTTGCGCTATTGGGCGTGGGCGCCTACGTGCTATACAAGCAGCGCAAACGACGATTGCAAATGCTCAGCCAATTGCCGAATTTTTTGGACGGTGTGGTCCGCGTAAGCGCCGTGGGTTACAGCCTCACGGTGTCGTTCAACACCGCACTGGAAAACGCTGAGCAGCCCCTGAAAGAGGCGCTGGGCCTGGCCGTACAAATGCAATACGCTGGCCTGGAACTCGACCAAGCCATGCACCGCTTGGCCCGCGTGTACGGCCTGACAGAATTCAAATTGATCGCATCGGTGGTGGCTCTGGCCCTGAACTATGGTGGCAAAAGCGATATTTTGCTGGGCCGCCTGGCACAGTACCTGCGCGATCGCGAGCAACACCATCAAGAGATGCTGGCCATGTCATCCGAGGCGCGGATGTCGGCTGTGTTTATGTGCTGCCTGACACCCGCGCTGGCAGGCATCATCCTCACGCTCAACCCTGCCTATTTGGGCACCATGTGGAATGACGACACCGGGCGCATGCTTCTCTTGCTGGCCGCCTTGTTGCAAGTGGCAGGTGCCGCCATCATTTACCGCATGGTCAAGAGCATTTAAGGGGCCCACGCATGCCAAAAGACCAATTGCTGCTCATGGGAATTTTTCTGCTCGGGCTGGGTTTTGTAGGCCTGGCCTGGAGCCTGTACAGGCAAGCCACCCGCAAAGAAAAAGCCTTGGCGCGCATTGAGGAATTCATCGACAAACGCCGGCGGGTGCAAAGCACACTGGCCGCGCGCAACCAGGTGCCCACCGCCGTGTTGAGCGGGCGCATCGATCGAATCGGGCACCAGTTTTCACAAACCAAAGCCTTCGGTTACTTCATTGAAGATGAAGATCGAAAGCTGCTTGGTCGAGCTGGCTTCGGTCGTGACGAAGATCTTAACCGCTATGTGCTGTTGCGCATCACCCTGCTCATCGTGGGGGTGGCGCTGGGCATCTACCTGAACTGGAGCAGCGGGTTTGGGCCCATTCAGATGATTCAAATCATCGCAGTGGCTGGCATTGGCTTCATGGGTCCAAAGTGGTTACTCAAAGCCATTGGCGAAAGCCGTGAAGCGGCCTTCGAGCGCGAACTGGTGGCCATTGTGGACGTAATGCGCCTGCTGCAAGGCGTGGGTTTGAGCGTGGACCAGTCCATTGAAATCATGTCCACCCAACTTCGTGACCTGGTGCCCATCACGGGCCGCATGCTGCACCGCCAACGCGCTCAGGTGAAGTCTGGAGTGCCCTGGAATGAAATCCTGAAAAAAATCAGCACCGTGTATTCCAGCGATGAATTCAAATCTTTTGTGCAAGTGATCGGACAAATTGAAAAATACGGCGGGGCGGTGCAAGAACCCCTCAAGCAGTTTTCTGACCGACTCATTGAAAAAGAAAGAGCCAATGCCAAAGAAACCATGGGCAAGCTGACTGTTAAACTGACTGGCGTGATGGTGATTACCATGCTGCCAGCCCTGCTCATCATGACCGGCGGGCCGGGTATCATCTCCATCATTCGCGCATTTGAACGAGTTGGAGGATAAGGCAGTGAAGGACACCCGCAGCACCCCACCCACACCACACCGGGCAAACCGGGCATCGCGCCTGGTCGCCCTGCTGCTGCCTTTGGTGCTGGCCGCGTGTGCAGCACCAACCAGGCAATCAGGCCCCGCAGCCCAAACTGCGCCCGAGCCCGCCCGGCCAACAGCCAATGTGGATTTGGTGTCGCCCTCGCAACAAGCCATGATCGAGGCCCAGCGCCAGGAAGACCTGCGCGAAGACGAAGAGCTCAAACGCGGACGTGCCGAGCGTGAGCGCGCCATTCATCTCAAGCTGGTGCAAACCATGCTGCAGCAAGACAACGCCTACGCGGCCCTGGCCCACCTGGATGCCTACGACCAAAAATGGGGTGCCAACCGCGAAAGCCGCCAACTGCGCGCCGATGCGCTTCGCAAAACCAGTCAGTTGGACCAGGCCGAACTGGTCTACAAAAGCCTGCTCAGTGGCACCGAACAATCGCGCCTTGGGCCGGTTTGGTACGGCTTGGGCAAAGTGGCCATTGAACGGGGCGACCTTAAAACCGCGGCCACGCGGCTTGAAAAATCGGTACAAGCCGATCCATTGAACATCACCGCATACTCAGACCTTGGTTTGGTGTACTTGCTGGAGGGTCAAAAAGAACCGGCCTACAGCACGCTGATGAAAGCCAACCAATTGTCAAACAACGACCCCAATGTGCTGGCCAACCTGGCCTTGTGGGGCTTGGTGTTTGAAGACCCAAACATGGCCCTGGACATTGCCGACCGCCTGCAATGGTCCGACAGCACGCGCAACCGCGTGATGTCTCAAGCCAACACGATCAAAAGGCGCATGTCACCGCAAGGAAACTGATCATGGTCACTCGGCTACACCCCATCACTGTTGCGCGCACCGCGGCACTCACTGCGGTCCTCACCACAGGGCTGGCATTTGGCCTGCCCAGCGTGGCACAGGCTCAAACCTCAAATACGCAAGGTCATGAAGGCACCACCGATGCCCAAACCGGCGCCAGCACGCGCGCCTGGCTGAAAGAGCAGGCCGAAGGGCAAAACCGCGGTGAAACCGAGCCCTACCGTGCCGAATCTGCGGGCAAAGCCTACCGCGCTTACGTCGACTCCATCGGCTCGAAAAACCAGGCCCCCGTCAGCTCACAGTTGTCGACCATCAACACCAAGTAACGTTGTGCTGGCCGTACTGCTTCGACTGCTGTCTTTTTTCACGGGCCAACCCCTGGCCTCGCCCAAGCAATTGGCTCAACTGCAAAGCGAGCTTGGCATGCAACAAGCCAAAACCGCTGCCCTGGAGGAGCTTAACGGCAAGTTGCGGGCCGAGCTAAAAACCCAGCAACAACAGAATGAGCAGCAGCAAATGGCCCTGCGCCTCACACTGGAAGGGCGAATCAGCGCCAGGCAACAGGAAATGAGCACCCTTCGGGAAGCCTATGAGCAACTGGCCCGCAGTGTCGACCTGGAAACCCAACGGCAAATCCGCGAAAACAACGCCCTGCTGAACCAACTCAATTGGCTGTCTGGCACCATCGCCCACGATTTTCGAGCACCCCTGCGAGCCATCGACGCTTATTCCTTCTTTTTGGCAGACGACCTGGGCGCCAACGCACCACCCGAGGCAGAAAAATCCCTGGAGGAAATTCGCCGCAACGGCAAACGCATGGGCGTGCTGTTGGATGCGCTCATTGAATATCTTCGTTTGGGTGTTTGCCCGCTGAACCTGCAAACGCATTCATTGCAAAACATCCTGGAGCAGGTCGTCGATGAGCATTTTGACTTCAGCCCCGTGCCCATTGAGATCCAGGTGAGTGGGCAATTCAAGTTCGATAAAGCGCTGGTGATGCGCCTGTTCAAAGAACTCATCGACAATGCCGTGAAGTTTGCCAAGCCTGTTGAGCAGCCCCGTGTACAAATTCGCATGGCCAGCCCCAACACCCTGGAAATCATCGACAACGGGGTTGGATTTTCGCAGGCGCATGACGCCCAAAAGTTCAGGCTGTTCCACCGCATGCACGGCAACGACGAGTTTGAGGGCGAAGGCATTGGCCTGGCCATGGCCGAGCGCATCGCCACACGCCACCACTGGACATTACAATTGGCCCGGGTGGGCAATCAAACCGTGGCCAGCCTGGAATTAGAGACCGACAGCTAAACCACTTTGGCCAACAGATCCAGCAAGGCGGGCAATTTGCCCAAGCCCCGTCGGGGCAAGGCATTGCGAATTTTAAACTCGTCTTGTGACGAATCCACCAAAGCGGCCCCACCACCGGGCTGCGGCAAATTTTTAAACACCAACACCACCGGGGTAATGGCGGTTTCACCCCGAATCAAACTGCAGCCGATCTGGTTGCCCACCAGTTGAACCAGGCTGCCCGCCGGGTAAATGCCCAATTGCTCCAGCACCACTGCAGTAAAGCCACTGGTCAACGGGTCAGCGTGGGCAAACAGGTCTTTTACTGCCTGCTCAGCCGTGAAATTATTGCGGTAATCCCGCTGCGCCATGCGCGCATTAAACGAATCACACACCCCCAGCAACACGGCCCCAGGGTTGGTGTTGCGCACCTGGCTGGGGTAACCGCTGCCGTCGGGCAGCTCATGATGCATGCGCACGGTGTCTATCCAACGCTCGTCTTTCACACCCAACAGCGTTAGCTTATTGGCGCTTTGCTCGGGGTGCTTGCGAATGGTCTCGCGTTGCTCACGGGTCAGGGGTTCTTTTTGGTCGCGCAAACGGGCTTGCAAGGTCAACATGCTGAGGTTCATGGTAAGCGCTGCCTTCAGGTACGAGCGCAACTCTGCCCCCTCAAACTGCGCACTGCACTGGCCCGCCCGCACCAAGGTGAGAGCCACCAGCAAATGGTGCATCACCGGGTAATCGTCTGCCGTGTGCCAGGCCAGGTAAGCGTAAGCCAGGTCGAAGTGATGCGTGGCAATGTGTTCAATTCGGTTTGCCAGCTCATCAATGGCTGGCAAAAACGTGTCAGGGTCTTCATCCAGCAAAGCCTTGGACAACACGGCATGGGCGCAGGCCAGCTCCTCAAAGAGGTCTTTGGCCTGCAAGTACAGCAAAGTGGATTGGCTTAACTCCAACTCCAGTGCAATCAGGCCATCGGCCCCCAGTCGCTGGCCTGGCCGAAGTTGCTTGCCAGAGCTGAAGTACAACTGCTCCGGCAAAATGGACTTTCGATGGATCAGGGGCGCAATCGATGCCCCGTTTGAAATATTGATCAGCATGCAGGGTCTCCCGGTGAACCCCTGCTTCTACGGCCAGCCTTGGTCATGGGTGGATCGCCCAAGCGGTGGAGCACGGTTTGGGGATCTGGCAAACTGGCCAAAAAAAAGGGGCTTATTCGCCCGCTGCCGCGCAGCGCAAAAATGAGAAATTAACGCTTAACGAAGCCCGATCGAAAGCCCCACTGCGAGCCAGCCATTATGCAAACCATCGAATTGCGCGCCACAGCCCCGTTTGAGCAATTTCAGTCTGACGTGGTGGAGTTGCAGTCCCTGAACTGCAAACAGGACAAAGCGGTGAACTTGGATGAGGCCTTGGCCACCGTGGTGCAAGCCATTCGCCAAAGCAAACTGCCTGGCGGCATGGACGCCTTGGGCACCTTGTTGGCCTACATGGAAACGCTGGAAAAAACCCAGCACGTGGGCACCAGCAAAAACGACAACTGGATTACCTTGTCCAGCCCCGTCACCATGACCGTCTAAGCCTTCTGGCATTGCGACGGGCCAAGTACAGCACCAGCCCCAACAACACAAAGCCAATTCCGCTCCACATGGGCAGGGACAAGCCCAACAAAGGCGGGTACTCTGCCGTGCACAAACCATCGGCCACAAACATGTCGGGCCAATAAGCCACCCAGGGCAGTTCATTCAAACGGGTTTGAAGTGGGTCCACTCCACAGGTTTGCATGGGGTTGGACAACACCCACACATGATAAGCCGCGGTGCCCAAGCCACCCAACACGGCCAATACAACCGCACCCATCAAACCCTTGGCAAGCCAAGAGCGTGGCCCCACCAGCAATAGACCCAAAAATCCGATTGCAGCCACCAGGTATGCATAGCGCTGAACAATGCACAGCGGGCAGGGGAACCAGTTCAGCACAATCTGCAAATAAAGCGCAGCCGCCAAGGCCCCAAGGCACACGGCCAAGCCCACACCCGCCCATTGTTTTGGTGACACCGAATACAACATGGAAATCGATTAAGCCTGAGAATTGACCCATGCAGCGGTGTCTTCAAACACAGCCCGCATGGATTGAACATAGGTCATGGTGGATTCGCCCAAGGGATTGTGCTCCATGCACAAAAAAGCAAACCGGAGGCGTTTGAAACCGATGGTGCCCGCAGCACCCGCGCTGCGATGGGCCATGGACTTGAAGGCTTTTTCTTCCATGCCCAGGGGGTTGAGCGCGGCATCAAACCACAACTCGCGCGTTTCTTCAAAAAACTCCTGGGCAAACTCCTGCAGCATTTCCGAACCCAGCTCAGACTGAAGCCGACCCCATTGGTCTTCATCAATGAGTGGTTGGTCTAACAGGGCACTTTGAGTGTACATGGCAATGACCCCTTGGTTATTTATTGACTCTTGTGGATCAAGGATACCCTGTGATTCATCAAAGGGACACCTCAAAACGCCTATACTGGGGGGATTCGTATTGATTTTTTTAGCAACCGAAGTCATAAGCAGATTCATGAGCAACATTCTTGAGCAACTCAAGGCGGTCACCACGGTGGTGGCCGACACAGGCGACTTTCAGGCCATGGCTTCCTTTTTGCCGCAAGACGCCACCACCAACCCCTCGCTGATTCTTAAGGCTGTGCAAAAACCGCAGTACGAGCCCTTGATGAACAAAATCAAGGTGGCCTACGGCAGCGAACCCCTGGCATTACAAACCGACCGCTTGTTGGTGGCCTTTGGATGTAAAATTCTAGAAATCATCCCGGGGCGAGTGTCCACCGAGGTGGATGCGCGGCTGTCTTTTGACACACAAGCCACCATCGAGCGGGCCAAGCGAATTGTCAGCCTGTACAAGGCCGAAGGCATCAACCCCGAAAAACAACTCTTGATCAAAATCGCCTCGACATGGGAAGGCATTGAAGCCGCCCGCCAGTTGGAGCAAGAGGGCATACACTGCAACCTCACCCTGCTGTTCTCGCCCATTCAGGCACATGCCTGTGCCAAGGCAGGTGTTCAGCTTATTTCGCCTTTTGTGGGCCGAATTTACGACTGGTATAAAAAGGCGGCTGGCGCGCAATGGAATGAGGCGGCGCAGGCTGGCGTAAACGACCCCGGCGTACAGTCTGTGCGGCGCATTTACGCTTATTACAAGCAAAACAATATACCCACCGAGGTGATGGGAGCGAGTTTCCGCAATGCCGGTCAAATTAAGGCATTGGCTGGCTGCGATTTGCTGACCATTAGCCCCGAATTGCTGGCAGAACTGCGTGCTGACGATGGCCAACTGCCCGTTGACCTGAACCCCGCATGGGCCTTGCAGCAGCCTCGCGAGAGTTTCCCAGATGGCGAGGCGGCATTCAGGTTTGAATTAAACGCAGACGCCATGGCCACCGAAAAACTGGCCGAAGGCATTCGCGCGTTTGTCAAAGATTCCATCACACTGGACGGGCTGCTTCAGGCTTAAACAGCCCCCTGCTCCCGCAGCTTTGCAATGGCCTCTGGGCCATAACCCAGAGCGGCCAACACCTCATCGGTGTGTTGGCCCAGGCCAGGGCCAAGCCAGCGGGTTTGCCCCGGGGTGTTGCTCAACTTGGGCACAATGCCCGGCACCTTCAATGTGCCCCCGCCAAAAGCGTGCTCTTCAATCATATGGCGGGCGGCAAACTGCGGATCGCGCACAATGTCTTCGATGCTGTAAATTTTGCTGGCTGGCACATCGGCGGCCTGCAACACGGCCAATGCCTCGTCAATCGAGCGTTGCGCGCACCAGTCGGCGATGGTGTTGTCGATTAATTCGGTGTGGCGCACGCGGCCATCGTTGGTGGCCATGTCAGGGTTGTTGGCAAAATCGCTTCTGCCGATGGCCTGCATCAGCCGTTTAAAGATGGCATCGCCGTTGCCGCCAATCACAATGTAGCCGCCGCACTGGCATGTGTAGGTGTTGGAGGGAACAATGCCCGGCAGGCTTGCCCCGCTTCGTTTGCGCACCACGCCGGCAAAATCGTACTCGGGCAACAGGCTTTCCATCATGTTGAACACCGATTCATACAAGGCCACATCCACCACCTGGCCCTGCCCGGTGGTGTTGCGGTGTTGAAGGGCCATGAGGGCACCGATCACCGCATGCAAACCTGCCAAAGAATCTCCAATCGAAATGCCCACCCGCACCGGGGGCCTGTCCACATCGCCACTTAAAAAACGCATGCCGCCGATGGATTCAGCAATCGCACCAAACCCGGGACGATCTTTGTAAGGCCCGCTTTGGCCGTAGCCGCTTAGGCGCACCGCAATCAGGCCGGGGTTCAAGGCCAACAGTTCATCGGGGCCCAAGCCCCATTTCTCGAGCTGCCCCGGGCGGAAATTCTCGACCAAAATATCGGTGCTGGCCAACAAATCCCTCAGCACCTTCAAGCCTTGCTCGTGCTTCAGGTTCAAGGTAATGGATTTCTTGTTGCGCGCCTGCACAGCCCACCACAGGGAGTTGCCTTCGTGCAGCACACGCCATTTTCGGATGGGGTCGCCGGTGCCCGGGGTTTCCACCTTGATGACCTCTGCGCCAAATTCGCCCAACATGCGACTGGCAAATGGCCCGGCAATCAGGGTGCCCAGTTCCAATACGCGCAAGCCCGCCAAAGGCCCCGCAGTGGGGGCAGTTGTACTCTTGGGTGATGTGTGTTCACTGGCCATGGTGAATAAAGCCTGGGGTTTAGAAGTCGTTGTTGCCCAATTGACGGCGGTCCAGCAATGCGCGGGCCACCGTGCTGGGGTCGGTGTATTCCAGTTCGCCCCCCAACGGCACGCCACGGGCGAGCCGACTCACCTTCAAGCCCAGGCGACGTATGCGGTCAGTTAAAAACACCGCCGTGGCCTCGCCCTCGTTGGTGAAATTGGTCGCCAAAATGACTTCGCTCACCGACTCATCGCCAAGGCGCTCGCTGAGCTTGGGCCAATCCAGCGACTCGGGGTGAACACCATCCAAAGGGGAGGCACGCCCCATCAACACGTAGTAATAGCCACGGTAGGTTTGAGTGTTCTCAATGGCGGCGAGGTCGGCGGGGGTTTCGACCACGCACAGCAAGCCCGGATTGCGGCGGGTGTCGCTACAAATGGAACACACCTGGCTGTGGCAAAAATTGTTGCAGCGGGCACAGTGCTGAATTTCTGCCACGGCCTTGAGCAAGGATTGCCCCAATGCAGTAGCCGCCTGGCGGTCGTTTTGCAGCAAATGGAACGCCAGCCGCTGGGCCGATTTGGGCCCCACGCCGGGCAGGCGTTTGAAAGCCTGCACCAAATCCACCAGGGGATCCAGACCTTCAAAGGCGTCGGGCACAGAGCGGGTCATAAGACTGAGAAAGTTCAGAATGGCATTTTAAAACCGGGGGGCATGGGGAAGCCCGCGGTCACAGAGGCCATTTTTTCTTGCATCAGGTTTTCGGCTTTGCGCACGGCGTCGTTAAACGCGGCGGCAACCAGGTCTTCCAGCATGTCTTTGTCATCGTCCAGCAAGCTGGGGTCGATGGTGACGCGCTTGACGTCGTGTTTGCAGGTCATCAGCACCTTGACCATGCCACCGCCAGATTGCCCTTCCACTTCCAGGGCGGCGATTTCGGCCTGCATTTTGGCCATTTTTTCCTGCATTTGCTGGGCCTGTTTCATCAGGCCGGCCAATTGGCCTTTCATCATGTTCATGGGGATATTCCTCCGGTTATACGTCTGCGGGGCCAATGTCTTTCAGGCTTCGTTCAGAACCTGAGACCACAGAGGCCCCCATCAGGTTCTGAATATCGTTTAAAAAGGGGTCGCCCTGCAAAGCCTCTTTGGCACCCTGCAAAGCCTGGCGACGGTTTTCTGTTTGCACAGCGTGCGCAGTTTGCTGCGCTTCACCCAATTGCATTTGCAATTTGACAGGGCAATCAAAATGCGAACCCAGCAGCGCCTCAAGGCGGCTTACCATGCTGGTCTCTGTGTAGGTTTTAATGCCCGTGCGCAGCACAATGTGCAGCACCGCGCCGTCTTGGTGTGCTTCAACCAGCTCCGCCTGCACCAAGGCCTGCCGCATTAAGCCCTTGGCTGCAATGCTTTGTGACAGTGTGGGCCAATTGGCGGCTGTGGGCAAATCAACGGGCAAGGTCGACGGGGCTGGCGCAACGGTTTTGGGCGCTGCTGGAGCCAAAGCATGCACGCTGCCCTGCTGCACTGGCGGCTTGGCGGGCGGGGAGGCAGGCTGCGGCTTGGCGGCGGCTGCTGCGGGCTGGGCCGGTGGCGTTGCACCGGGGGCACGGGTTGGCATGGCGGGTGCAGGTTTGCCAGCGGCCTGCACGGCTTGCCCCTGCCCACCCGGCTTAAAAGCCAACATGCGAATTAAAGCCATTGAAAAGCCAATTGACTCTTCGGGGGCCAGGTGCAGCTCGGCGCGTGCATGGGTTGCAATCTGGAAAAACAGTTGCAGCGTTTCTGGATCGAACAAGCCCTGCAAAGCCAGCAAAGCGACCTCATCAGGATCGGCGGTATCCAGCCCGCCTGCAAAATGGGCCACCGACAGCCGGTAGCTAATGGCTGCCAACTCGTCCAGAATGGCGCCAAAAGGGGCGCTGGCGGCCTCCAAGGCCTTGCTTAAATCCAGCAGGGTTTTGCCATCGCTTTGGGCCAGGGCCTGCAAAATTTGATGCACCACGTGCTGATCAACGGCACCCAACATGGTGCGCACGGTGGCCTCTGTGACCTGCCCTGCGCTGTAGGCAATGGCCTGGTCAGTGAGGGACAAAGCGTCGCGCACGCTGCCACGGGCGGCCTTGGCCAACAAGCGAAGTGCGCCAGCCTCGTGGGCGATGTTTTCTTGCACAAGAATGTTGCCCAAGTGCTCGGCCAATTGGTCGGGCGGCAGCTGGCGCAGGGCAAACTGCAGGCAACGCGACAGCACCGTGGGCGGAATTTTTTGCGGGTCGGTGGTGGCCAAAATAAACAGCACATGCCCCGGTGGCTCTTCCAGGGTTTTGAGCATGGCATTGAAGGCACTGGTGGACAACATGTGCACTTCGTCGATGACGTACACCTTATATCGCCCCGCCGTGGGAGCGTACATGGCGTTTTCGAGCAGGGCTCGCATTTCATCCACGCGGGTGTTGGTGGCCGCGTCCACTTCAAGCAGGTCGACAAAGCGCCCTTGCGAAATTTCCTGGCAGGCTTGGCAAACGCCACACGGGTTGCGGGAAATGCCTTGCTCGCAATTGACCGCCTTGGCCATGATGCGGGCAATGGTGGTTTTGCCCACGCCGCGGGTGCCCGTGAACAGGTAGGCGTGGTGCAGGCGTTGATTGTCCAGCGCGTGGGACAAGGCTTTGACCACGTGCGCCTGGCCCACCAGCGAATCAAAATCACGGGGGCGCCATTTGCGGGCCAGTGCTTGAGAAACGGTTTGAGTCATGCGCGTGGAGTCCCAAATAAAGAGGCGAGCCAGAACCCCGGCACTGGCTTGACGGTTGTGGCTGCTTCCTTCCGGACCTGACCAGGTTGGCCGCTACACCATGCGGGGAGGCCCGCCTGACCTGCATTCTACACTGAACTGAGGCGGTGCATTTCCCCATGCCGGTCAATCAGCGCAGCCCGCGTGGGGCCAGCAGGCGTGCCTGGGGCTGTGCCCAAGCGCAAGGTTTGGTCCACAAGGGCCACGTATTCAAGCACTTGCTGGGTGTATTCGGGCAAATTGTGGGCGTTAACCGCCCATTTGTAATCCAGCACCCACCATTGCCCCTGGGTGTACACCACCCGGTCTGCCCGTAAAAATCGGCCATTCGGCAGGGTCCATTCCAGTTCATTCCAGGCTTGCTCCGCATGCTGCAGGTAGGGGTGTAGCTCTGCTTTGGAAAGCACAGTGTGGCAGGCGGATTTCACCTGCTGCAATTCATCTTCCGCAAGGGGCAAAAACACCGCCTCGCAATCCAACAGGCGTTCTGCCCACCATGTTTCAAATTCGGTGGTGGCCAGTGCATCCACATGCTCAAGCGCGGCGTGCCAGGCGGTGCCCATGCGCAGCTCGGGGGAGTGCAGGCGCGGTAACACCTGCCCAACGGGGGCTTCAAGCGCTTGCACCACGGGCCAGGCAGGGCGTGTCCAAACCGCTGGGGCATCGTCCAAGGCCTGCGCCACAGCCACATCGCCTTGAACTGCGGGCCATTCGCTTACACCAGGCACATGGGGCAGCAGGCGGGCATACCAAGCACGGCCCGCGCCTTTGCCGCCCTGCCTGCCGCTGACATGCACGCTAAGCCGCGCGCGGGTCAATGCCACGTACAGCAGGTGGTCTTCTTCATCCAGGTACGCTTGTTCGTCCAAGGCTTGCACGGCGGTGCGCCCCAGGCTGGGGCGCCGGGTGTTGCCCATCACCGTCACAGCGCGGGGCACCCTGTCTTCCAGAGGCCAGTCAAGCAACAGCCCAGCTGGGCTGCCCATGCCCTCTGCGGTGCGATTGGCATCCAACAACCACACATGGTCGGCTTCCAACCCCTTGGCGGAGTGAACGGTCATGATGCGCAACACCCCGGGGCTGGGGGCCTCACCTTCGCCATCTGAACCCTCGTACAAGGCCAGACGTTCGGCCTGTTCAATGGCCTTGCCAAGGCTGGGGAATCGCCCTTTGTCCACCCCAAGCGCCCAGGCTTTTAACCAGTCCCAATGCTCGGAAAACAGTTTGCGTTCACGGGGTGCAGCGGCGTTTAGGTAACGCTGCATGGCCTCGCTTTGCTGCACCACCAGGCTCAAGGTTTCAAACAAAGGCATGGCCTTGGCACTGTGCAACCACCCTTGCAAAAGGGCCTGGACTGAGACCGCCCAGGGCGGATCAGCAGCCTGCGCCAAGGCGCACAAGGTGTGCCATGCGTGCGGACTTTGCAGGGCATGGCCTGCGTGTATCAATTGTTGAACCTGCCCTACCTTCAGGCCCAGCAAGGGGCTACGCAGCACATGCAGCAAGGCCATGGTGTTGGTGGGCTCATCCAGGAAGCGCAACAAGGCCAATGTGTCGGCCCACACCACTGACGAATACCGCTCGCCTTTGTCCTTGACTGTGTATGGCAAATTGGCCTCGCGCAGCGCCCGGGTCAGTGGGGGCACGCTGCTGTGGGCCTGCACCAGCACCATCACTTGGTGCAGGCCTTCAATGCGGCCACTGTTTAACCACTGTTGCAAGGTGTGCACGCACAAGGTGGCTTCACTCAAAGGCGATTCTTTTTCGACCAAAGGGTAGAGGGCGAGCGCGGGCCAGGCGTGCTGCGCTGGCGCAGCCAGGCTGGTGTGGGGGCGAAATGGCGTGTTGCCGCGCAGTTGCCCCGGGGCAAACACGGCGTTGACGACTTCTACCACCCCGTGGGCGCAACGGCGCGTTTCGTCAGAATACAAATCATGCGCTTGAAAATGTTGTTTTAGCCATTGTTTGGCCTGCTCGAACAAACGCGACTCGGCCCGCCTGAAACGGTAAATCGACTGCTTGGGATCGCCCACCAAAAACACGCTGGGGCGCTCGGCGTCCCCGTAGTCTTCCAGCCAGTGGCGCAGAATATTCCACTGCACGGGGTTGGTGTCTTGGAACTCATCCAGCAACACATGGCGCACCCGGGCATCCAGCTTTTGCAGCATGTAGGCCCGCTGTTCGTCGTCCATCATCAACTGCAAAGCGGTGGCTTCCAGGTCATCAAAGTCGCACAAGCCCTGCTCGCGTTTTAATTGCTGGTACACCTCGAAGAGCGCGGGCTGAAGCTGCCGCAAAGCCTCGGTGCACTCCAGGTCTTCCTGGTCGTGCTGCCTCTGGCGCGCCGTTCGCAAATTGAGTTGCACAGCCTGCAGGCTTTGGGTCCACCGGACCTCATCAAACCGTGGATTGCCGGTTTGGTCTTTGGTGACTTTAAAAGGCGAGCCCACCCGAGGTGCGCCGTCTGATTTTAAAAAGAAATCAAAAAACACATTGAATTGCTGCTCAGCGTCGCCACCAGCGCCCACCTCGCTACAAAGGGCTTCCAGCTCATTGGCTGCCCGCTGTTGCGCAGCAGTGCCCAACCCCAGGTCAACCGCAATCTGCCGGCACTGCGCAAGCCATTGCACATCATCCAGCAAGGCCACAGGCCAACGCTGCGCAGGGTCGACCTGAAACACGTCCAAGAGGCCGGGCGCGTTGGGGTTGAGCAAAGCCAACATACACGCCACGCGGTTTTGCAGGGCGTCTTTTAAAACCTTGTGCTGCCCTTCACGCCCCAAGAGCTTGGCCAATGTGTTGAAGGCCGAGGCCAACTGGGGTTGATCGACCTCCAATTGCAAAGCCTTCCGCGTGAGGTGTTCAATGGCTTGGTCCATCCAGAATTGGGTTTGCTCTGTGGGCTCGCTTTGCCTGGAAAACCCGCTCGACAAAGGCGCAAGCTGGCACAGGGAGGTAAACCAGCCGTGGAAGGTGTTGATGGTCACCCCGCGCGGGCTGGTGAGCACCTCGCCAGCCAGGGCACGCGCTTTGGCCAGCGTGGCTGCATCCACGGGCGCGGCGCGCTCGCTGAGCAATTCTTGCAAGCGCGTCGGGCTGGCACAGGCGCACTCCCGAAGCAGGTCGTAAAGCCGGGTTTGCATTTCCTCGGCAGCTTTGCGGGTGAAGGTAATGGCCAGAATGTGCTCTGGCTTGGCGCCAGCCAGCAATAAGCGAAACAGCCTTGCGGTGAGCAACCAGGTTTTGCCACTGCCCGCACAGGCCTCCACCACCACGCTGTTGGCGGGGTTGCAAGCCGTGGCCGTGAATGCCATGCGCGCATTGTTGTTCAAACTGTTGGGGGGGAGGTTCATGCATCGCCCTCCACTTCTGAAGCATCCCCGGGTTCTTCCTCGCTGGGTCGGCACACGCCGCGCACATCGCAATGCGCGCAGGCGTCCCCGGGCCGGGCTTGCCAAGTCTGTGAGCCGTCAAAAAAGGCCTGTAAATCGGTTTGTAGTTGCTGCCACAGGGCCTCACCCCAACTAGAAACCCCAGGCGGTGCGTTGTCAGACTCCACGGTTGGAAAATCCACCCACTCTACGCCATTGCTGTGCACGCCCAAAAAACAAAGCTGCGCATGTGGAAGGTTCAACAAGGCTTGGTAGGCTGGCAACTGTGGGCTCTTCAACGGGTTTTGGGCGAGCTTGCGAAGCTCGCCAAGGGATTTGAATTTGATGTCGGTGATTTGCACCTCGTGGCCGCGACGGTCCAGGCGATCCAAACGCCCCTGCAATTCAATGCGTCGACCCAAGGCGGGCAAATCCAAATGGCCTGCCACCGAGCGCTCAGCGCCATCAAACTGCCAGCCTTCGATGGCTTTGGCCATCAGGCGGCCTGCAATTCGGGGAATAAATTGCTCGAAGGGGGCCACAAAGGGGTGCAGCACCGCTTGCTCTTCAAGGGCCATGCCTTGCCGCACCGCTTGGCTCTGGGTCTGTAAGGCCTGCTTCCAGGTTTGCAAATCGGCCCCCGGCCGGCTTTGCATGTGCCTGGCCGTGCGCTCCAACACTTTGTGCACATAAATGCCGCGCAGTTGATAAAAACCCAAAGCCCCTTGTTCGTTTTGATTCGGCCAAGGCAGGGCGTGCTTCAGGCCAAACCGCAAAGGACAAGCGGCCCAGTCGTCCAGCCCGGTCACACGCAAACGAGCCGGCACCGACTGCCCCTTGGGCAAAGCACGCAAGGCGAGCTCCTCGATGGGTTGTGGGCAAATGGGCAGCGTTTGCGGCGGCCAATTCGCCTTCCATTCCAACCCCGCATGTTCGAGCAGCACATCGAGCCACTGCAACTCGGGCAGCAAGGGCTCGGCCCGTCCCAGGGCCGTGCTGGCGTGCACCAAGGCCACCTCTGGCGTAGTCATCAGCACATGGTGCAAAGCCGACAGCTTTTGCACGCGTTGCACATTGGGCCCGGTGAAACCCAGTTCATGCGCCACACTGGGGGGCAGCAAACCGGGTGGGCTCTCCTTCAGGTGCGCCTGCGCACAACCCAACACCAGCGCTCGTTTGAACTGGCGAAGCCGCGTCGACTGCAGTGGCACCATTCGCACAGGGCTTTGAACATCCTCGGGCCTAAAACGCTCCTGCTCGGCCCAGTATCGCCACGCCGCCAAAAACCCGTGGGCATCCATCAAGAGGCCCGCGTGGGTTTGCGCCATCTCGGCCAAACCCAACAGCACAATGCGACCAGCCTCATCGCTTTCCAACACCAGGTCTAAACCACGGTTGTTGAGCACCTGCCGCCAAGCCTGCGCCCATTGGGCCAAAGTGTGGCTGCCGGTTTTTGCCCATGGCGAGGTTTGGAGCAAAGGTTCCCCCGTGAAAGGGTGAGTGAACTGAACCACCTCACCCTGCTCGGCGTGTTGCTGAAACACCTGATCTAGCCACCCCGCCACGCTGGCGGTGGACAGACGCCAGCCGGTGCGGTCATCCACCCGCACCCCCAAACTAGCCAACACCGGCACCAAACGCCGGGCGGCCAAGCGGTCAAGCACCGCCACGGCAATGTCTTCATGGGGGTTTTGCTGCAACCACTGCACAATTTGCCAGGCGGCTTGCTGCGCCTGCGTGGTTTCATCAGGCGCCAGGCACAATCGCACCTGTTTGCGCCCGGCTTGCACCGCCTCTGCCACCTGTTGCCAAGGCTTTGGCCCCTGCACCGCAGGCAGGGCCACACGCAGCACAGGCACGCCGGGGTAATGGATATTCAGCCACATGGCCGGCAAGGCTTCGCCATCGTCGTACCACACCACACAATCAAGCGCAGAGCCGGGGGTGCTGGGTTTGGGCAGCAAATCCAGCAAGTCATGCTCAAACGTGGTGGCCAGTTGGGTCACCACCGCGGCTTCTTGGGCTGCAAACGGGCTTGACTCCAGGTAACTGGCCCACGCACGAGGTTGGCTTGCTTTAACCAACACCAAACGCATGGCCAGCTCCAGGTATTCTTGCGCCAGGGCCCACAAGCCCTCGCCCACCAAACCCCCCGTTAAGCTGGGCTGCCCGGCCAGCAAACCCACCAACTCGGTTTGCAGGTTTAACCAAGGCAACACCGCCCTGGGCTGGCTTAGGCGGTCAGCGGTTTGCACCTTGGGCGACAGGCAAGCCAGCAAGCCTTGATGCCGTGCGTATGCGCGCTTGAATTCAACAGCAGATTCAATGCGGGGCATCAGCCACAGTACGCGTGCAGGTGCCACGCCCTGCGCTTGCAACCAATTCAAGGCTGCTTCAAACGGGCAGGCATCGGGCTGAAGCTCGGTTTGGCTGGGCAATCGCGGCATTGGGCTTGAATTCGGGAAAAACGTCTACAGTTAAGTGGTACGGTAGCGAGGGCGGGTTTGTATTTGGCGTCAATTTCGCTGTAACATCCAGAGTAGCATTTTCTTAAGGATTCTTTTCAATGAGCAGTGATCTCATCAAACACGTCAGCGACGCATCTTTCGAAAGCGATGTTTTGAAGACCGATGGCCCCGTGCTGGTCGATTACTGGGCAGAGTGGTGTGGCCCCTGCAAGATGATCGCCCCCATTCTGGATGAGGTGTCTTCCGAATACAAAGGCAAGCTGCAGATCGCCAAAATGAACGTGGACGAAAATGCAGAAACACCAGCCAAGTACGGTATCCGCGGCATCCCCACCCTTATGTTGTTTAAAAACGGCGCTGTGGTGGCCACCAAGGTGGGCGCACTGTCCAAATCGCAATTGGCCGCTTTCCTCGAGAGCCATCTGTAATATACTAAGTATTCCGAGCCCGGCACTCGCCGGGCTTTCAACATCCAAGCCTGCAGTTTTCCCCACGTTACCCAACTAAAAAACCTTCGGCGTTCGCCAGGCCAACACTCAAAAACCACCATGTATTTATCTGAACTGAAAACCCTCCACGTCTCTGCCCTGCTAGAAATGGCTTCTGGCCTGGAAATTGAAAACGCCAACCGTTTGCGCAAGCAAGAATTGATGTTTGCCATCCTGAAGAAGCGGGCCAAGAACGGTGAGCAAATTTTTGGCGATGGTGTGTTGGAAGTGTTGCCCGACGGGTTTGGTTTTTTGCGTTCGCCTGAAACCAGCTACTTGGCCAGCCCCGACGACATCTACATTTCGCCCAGCCAGATCCGCCGCTTCAACCTGCACACTGGCGACAGCATTGAAGGCGAGGTGCGCACCCCCAAAGATGGCGAACGCTACTTTGCGCTGGTGAAGGTCGACAAGGTCAACGGCGAGCCCCCCGAGGCCAGCAAGCACAAAATTCTGTTTGAAAACCTGACCCCGTTGCACCCCAACCAGTCCTTGAAACTGGAACGCGAGATGCGCGGTGAAGAAAACAACACAGGCCGCATCATCGACATGATCGCCCCCATCGGCAAGGGCCAGCGCGGCCTGCTGGTGGCCCCGCCCAAGTCTGGTAAAACCGTGATGCTGCAGCACGTGGCCCACGCCATCACCGACAACCACCCCGACATCACCCTGATTGTGTTGCTCATCGACGAGCGTCCAGAAGAGGTGACCGAGATGCAGCGCAGTGTGCGCGGCGAGGTGATTGCCTCCACCTTCGATGAACCCGCCACACGCCACGTGCAAGTGGCCGAAATGGTGATTGAAAAGGCCAAGCGACTGGTGGAGCACAAGCGCGATGTGGTGATTCTGCTGGACTCCATCACCCGACTGGCCCGTGCTTACAACACCGTGGTGCCCTCCTCTGGCAAAGTGCTCACGGGTGGTGTAGATGCCAACGCCTTGCACCGCCCCAAGCGTTTCTTTGGCGCAGCCCGCAACATTGAAGAAGGCGGCTCGCTCACCATCATCGCCACTGCACTGGTTGACACCGGCAGCCGGATGGACGAAGTGATTTACGAAGAATTCAAGGGCACCGGCAACATGGAAATTCACCTTGAACGCCGCATGGCCGAAAAGCGTGTTTACCCAGCGATCAACATCAACCGCTCGTCCACTCGCCGCGAAGAGCTGCTCATCAAGCCCGACCTGCTGCAAAAAATTTGGGTGCTGCGCCGCTTGCTGCACGACATGGACGAAATTGCGGCCATGGAATTCCTCATGGACAAGATTCGCCAAACCAAAAACAATGGCGAATTTTTTGAGATGATGAAGAAGTAAGCTCTTTTGGTGCAGCCCCCGGGCTGGCGTTTGTTTCGGCGACCAGCTCGGTTTGACGATCAAGGATGACCTGAATGACCTACACACTGTTGCGCCCTTCTTCAGCCTTTGCCGTGTTTCTGCTGTTGATCCTTTCTGGCTGTGGATACAACACCTTCCAAAGTGGCGACGAGCAAATCAAGGCCAGTTGGGCCGAGGTGCTCAACCAATATCAGAGACGTGCAGACCTCATTCCCAACCTGGTGAATGTGGTGAAAGCCGAGGCCAATTTTGAGCAAGAAACGCTCACGCAGGTGGTCGAGGCTCGAGCCAAAGCGACCTCGATTCAGGCCACACCAGAGCTCATCAACAACCCTGAGGCGTTCAGCCAGTTTCAGCAAGCCCAAGGCGAACTGGGACGCGTGTTGTCGCGCTTGTTGATGGTGTCTGAAAACTACCCCACGCTAAAAGCCAACCAGGCCTTTCGGGATTTGCAAGCCCAACTTGAAGGCACCGAGAACCGCATTACAGTGGCGCGAAACCGTTACATTCAGGCCGTGCAAAACTACAACGTGGCGGTTCGGTCCTTCCCAAGCAACCTCACTGCCATGGTCATGGGCTACGAGGTCAAACCCACCTTCACCGTCGACAATGAAGCAGCCATTTCCAGACCACCGGTGGTGGACTTTGGCGGTGGCAATAAGCCGGCTCAATAAAACGCATGTGTCAGCACGCAAACATGCGAGGCACTCTTTTTTTGGGGGCACAGGGCGTGTTGCCCACGGTTTGGTTTGCGCTGTGCATGGCTGGCTTGTTGATGTTGGCCGTACCAGCACGCGCAGAGGTACCAGTGCCTGCCTTGGCTGGCCCGGTGGTTGACACCACCAACACCCTCCAAGCCGCCCAACTGCAAAGCCTTGCACAAACCTTGCAAACCTTTGAAGAGCAAAAAGGCAGCCAAGTGGCTGTGCTGCTGGTGCAAACCACACAGCCCGAAACCATTGAGCAATATAGCTTGCGCGTGGCCGAGGCCTGGAAGATTGGCCGCAAGCAAGTGGATGATGGAGCGATTGTGGTGCTGGCCCTGCAAGACCGGGCTTTGCGCATCGAGGTGGGTTACGGCCTTGAAGGGGTACTCACCGACATTGCATCCAAACGAATTATTGAAGACATCATGGTGCCCCGCCTGCGCGCGGGCGATGTGCACGGCGCACTGCAAGCGGGCACCCAAGCCATCATGAGGCTTGTTGAGGGCGAACCTTTGCCCGCACCAAACGCTACCCGCCAGGCCTCTACACCCAATGCACTGGAGGAATTTGGCCCCCTGCTGTTTTTTGTTGCCATCGCCGTGGGAGGCGCCCTGCGCAAGGCCATGGGCCGCCTGCCAGCCGCCATGGCCGTTGGCGCTGGCGTGTCGGTGTTGGCCTGGTTTTTAAGTGGGGCGGTTTTAATTGCCTTGCTGGCCGGTGTGGCTGCACTGCTGCTCACGCTGTTTAACCAAGGTGGCGGCGGGCTGGGCACGGTGTATGGTGGGCGGCGTGGCGGCTTTGGCGGCGGCTTCGGGGGAGGAGGCGGCTTTCGGGGAGGCGGTGGCGGCTTTGGCGGCGGCGGTGCCTCGGGGCGTTGGTGATAAGCAGCTTGGGCAAAAGGGGCGGTATGACATTAAAAAGGCTACTGAGCCACTTGTGTATCACAGAGCGCGCTGTGAGCAAGGCTTTCAGCCCCAGTTGCCTGCAGGCGGTTGAACACAGCATCGCCAGCAGCGAGCAACAACACACCGGTGAAATTCAATTTGCGGTAGAAAGCTCTCTTGCATTGAATGCGCTGCTCGCCAAGCAAACACCGCGCGAGCGCGCCTTGGAGGTGTTTTCACACCTGCGAGTGTGGGACACCGAGCTTAACAATGGGGTGCTGGTGTACGTGCTGCTGGCCGACCACGCCATCGAAATTGTAGCCGACCGGGGCATACACCGCGCAGTGGGCCCGCAAGCTTGGCAGGCGCTTTGCGAAGCGGTGCAATCGGAATTTGCCAAGCGACACTACACCGAGGGCTGCCAATTGGCCATTCAAGCCATTACGCATTTGTTGGTGCAACACTTCCCCTGCCAGCAAGGCGGTGGCCCCAACGAGCTGCCCAACACCCCCGTGGTGTTGGGCTAGCAACCGATCAACGCTGGCGCACCGGGCACACGGCAGGCACTTTGTACTGCTCCGGCAGGTTGCACTCGCCCAAGGTAGGCTCCACCGCACATCGTACTTTGTGCATTAAGCGCAGGGCGCAACCATCGTAAACACCTTCGCGGCTCAACTGGATACGCGCCTCGCGCATCATGGCGTGGTACTCAGGCTTTTTGTCTTCGGCCACGCTCAACCAGGCTTTGGCTGGAATATCTTTATCGATTTTTTCCACTGCAGCCAAAGCCTTGGGCATTTCTTGAGCCACGTACTCGCGAAGCTTCTGGCCCGAGCCGGACTCAAACCGCGATTTGCGCAAAATAATTTGATAGGTCACCATCGCCACTGGCAAATCGATAACGCCGCCACGCTTTCGGATGCCTTTGTACAACTCCAAAGGTGCATAGGCAATAGAGGGGGCAACAATAATATCCACCGCGCCATTGTTGAACATGGTGCCCAGGTTGTTTACCTCGGCTGACACGGGCTGAGCCCCGACCTGCTCGATCAACTTGCGCTGGGACTCATCATGCGCCAGGGCTGCCACACGCTTGCCGGCGGCCTTGGCCAGGCTGTCAATGTCGCGGTCTTTTACAAAAATGTAAGCAGCTCCAAAAGGCAACACGCCACCCACCTCATAATCGCCTTGCACCATCACCGGCTGAAGCTGTGGGCTGCCCATGCTTTTTAAGGCCAACAGCACCGCCTGGTAGTTGGGCAATGCACCAATGGCATCCAAACTGCCAGCAAAGCTGTTAAAACGCCGAGTGCGAATGCCAGTGGCCACCAAACCATCGCATTTGCCAATTTCAAAATCTTTGGCAGCCACGGCCTCGTTGGTGTACACCACAGGCTTGAAGGGGTAGCCATTTTTGCGCCCTTCCAGGGCGTATTCTTGCGCCAGGTTAAAGATGGGGCCTTTGGTGCCCAGCAAGTCAAACACGCAAATTTGCGGTTCAGCCAGTGGTTTGGACAGTGGTCTCACTTCGGGCGATGCACTGGTGGCCAAGGCGTTGGGCAACATCGCACCCAAGGCCACCCAAGCCA
Source organism: Limnobacter sp. (assembly GCF_964228395.1). GTDB lineage: Bacteria > Pseudomonadota > Gammaproteobacteria > Burkholderiales > Burkholderiaceae_B > Limnobacter. The sequence goes on along the minus strand of NZ_CAXQZX010000055.1, from coordinate 5,452 downwards.
ATAAAACCCTGATGGGTTGAAAGATATTCATGCTTTTTTACCCGGCTTGAGGGTTCGCAAGGTGATGATCTTGGTCAGGTTCGACAAGGTTTTGCTCATCATGCGGTGCCAAATCACATTCACCACCACGGCTTTAAACACCATGCGCTTGGCCGTGTAAGCCACGTCTTCACGCAGGTAAAACAAGTATCGCCAAGTCACCAAGGTTTCGTCACCCTGACCCTCAAATTCGAACGAGCCTTTGGCGTGGTCAAGCCAACTTAGCAAGGGCTGGCTAAAACCCGTGCCACGGTAAACAAACTGGCGATTGGCGACCACGGCCAGCAACTCCTCTTCAATCACCGCCCCGCCCTTAAACGTGATGCGTTGAATATCGCCCACCTCTCGAAACGCTGCGCCGCGTATCATTTCTATGTTAGTAATGGGGGCAATCACAGCGTCGCTGTGGATGTACTCATCGGCTTTTAGCCGGGTAAATGCGTTAAAGCAGGCAGTGAGGGGCACTGGGATTTTGCAGCTGCGCTGAATCATCAAAGGGGCCTGGCTCATGATTTCCTCTTCTTGTTAAATTTTTGGACCACGGTGTATGTTGTCTCGTTTTTTTCCAATTCTGAACAAACTCAAAGCGCTTAAAACCCACGGTCGGCTGATGCTGCACGCCTTTCGCCATGCCGACACGCCCAAATGGATCAAGGGCGTGATGCTGGGCGTGGTGGTGTACCTCTTCAGCCCCATTGACATGGTGCCCGACGTGCTACTGCTGTTTGGCCTCACCGACGACTTGGTGGTGATTTCAGCGGCCATGTGGTTTTTGGGCAAGGTTATCCCTGAACAAGTCAAAAACAGCCTGCCAAACAACGAACACCATGAAGCATCAAAGGATATGGAGGGCAAAGCCAGAGGCAGTACACCCGCGGCTTCAACCAGAACCGCGAAGATCGACTACTACACCGCACCCTCCCGAAAAAACTGGGTGAAGCCACTGGGTTGGTTTGCTCTGGCGCTGATCTTGCTGGCTGCTCTGGGCAGTCACCCATGGGTTCACGCTCAATTGGCTGCCATTCAATCATTTTTTTGAGCAGCACAGTAAATGTTTTCCTCTAGCGTGTGGTGGCAACAACACCCATAAAAAAGCCCGGCTCGAGGCCGGGCTTTGATGACAGGATACTGCTTTGCTTTTGACCCCGGTTTCATGCCGGGGTTTTCGTTGTGTTAATGCCCAGTGGCTGCGCCTGCACCGCGTGGGGTACGAACGTCTTCCACCAAGTGCTGAATGTGCTCTGGTGGAGGTGCGGTCACCTTGCTCACCACCACGGCCACGACTGCGTTAACAATCGCGCCAACGGTACCGAAGGCTTCCGGCGTAATGCCAAAGAACCCGTTGGTGCCGCCCACCAGTTCAACATACTCGGTGCCCTTGATGAACAAGATGCCCTTGTGCGCAAACACGTAGAACAGGGTCACGGCCAAGCCAGTCAACATGCCCGCGATGGCGCCTGCAGAGTTCATTTTCTTGGAGAAAATGCCCATCATGATCACAGGGAACAGCGTGGAGGCCGCAATACCGAAGGCCAAAGCCACCGTACCTGCCGCAAAGCCTGGGGGATTCAAGCCCAAGTAACCAGCCAACACAATGGCGCCTGCCATTGAAATTTTGCCGGCCAGCAACTCGCTTTTCTCGGAGATGCTTGGGTTGAACACACCTTTGATGAGGTCGTGCGACACAGCCGAAGAAATCGCCAACAGCAAGCCCGCCGCAGTAGACAAGGCAGCAGCCAAACCACCCGCTGCAACCAGCGCAATCACCCAGTTGGGCAACAGAGCAATTTCAGGGTTGGCCAACACCATGATGTCAGCATTGACCGTCAACTCGTTGCCCTTCCAGCCGGCGGCTTCCACCTTGGCCAGAAACTCGGGGTTTTTGCTCTTGTCGTTGTAGTACTGGATGCGGCCGTCGCCGTTTTTGTCTTCAAACGCCAGCAAACCAGTTTGCGCCCAACGGTTCATCCATGCGGGTTGTTGATCAACCGGCAAAGAGGCCTCTGGTGCAAACAGATCACCGCCTGTGACCACATTGGTGTTCACCGTGGCATGCAGGTTGTAGCGAGCCATGGCGCCAACAGCAGGGGCTGTGGTGTACAAAATGGCGATAAACACCAATGCCCAGCCTGCGGACGAACGGGCATCAGCCACCTTCGGCACGGTGAAGAAGCGAATGATCACGTGGGGCAGACCCGCGGTACCAATCATCAAGCTCACGGTGTAGAAGAAGGTGTTGAGGTAGCTGCCGTTGGGCGTGGTGGTGTAGTTGTTAAATCCAAGGTCGGTCACCACTTTGTCCAGCGTGGCCAACATGGGTTTGCCGTTGGCAATCATGTCAGAGCCCAAACCCAACTGGGGCAACGGGTTGCCGGTCAGGTTCAGCGAAATAAAAATCGCTGGAATGGTGTAGGCGAAAATCAACACAATGTACTGGGCGATCTGGGTGTAGGTAATGCCTTTCATGCCGCCAAACACCGCGTACATGAACACAATGCCCATACCGATGTAAATACCGGTCTCAGACGAAACCCCCAGGAAGCGCGAGAATGCCACGCCCACGCCTGTCATCTGACCAATCACGTAAGTAATAGAAGCCACCAACAAGCAGATCACCGCCACAGTACGGGCGGTTTGGGAGTAGTAACGATCGCCAATGAACTGTGGCACAGTGAACTTGCCAAATTTGCGCAAGTAGGGTGCCAACAACATGGCCAACAGCACGTAGCCGCCGGTCCAGCCCATCAGGAACACAGAACCACCATAGCCAAGGTTGGCGATTAGGCCGGCCATGGAAATGAAAGAGGCCGCAGACATCCAGTCGGCTGCTGTGGCCATGCCGTTGGCCACGGGGTGCACGCCACCGCCAGCCACATAAAACTCGCCTGTGCTACCGGCGCGCGACCAAATCGCAATGCCGATGTACAGCGCGAAACTTAAACCCACGACAACGTAGGTGATTGTTTGCAAATCCATTCACGCTCTCCTTATTTTTCGTCGACGTCGTGTTCACGGTCTAACTCACCCATTTTCTTTGCGTAATAGAAAATAAGTGCAATAAACACGTAAATGGACCCTTGCTGAGCAAACCAGAAGCCCAAGGGGTAACCGCCCAGGCTAAATGCGTTCAATTGCTCAACAAACATAATGCCCGCGCCGTACGAGACCACGAACCAAACGATCAGGATCTTGGTCAAGAGGCCGAGCGTTGCTTTCCAGTAGGCCTCACCGCCCTTTGGGTTGCTCATCGCTTGTCTCCTTTAGAGGTTTAATTAACCGAAGACTTGGAACTACCAGGGTCACATCCCTCCAAGCCTAGGCTTGCGGCCCAGTATCAGAGCGAAAACTTACGCCAAACTGAAAGAGACAAATTACTCGGGTACGCCTTGCGACCGCAGCGCAGCAAATTGCAGGCTCCATGCTTCAAAACGGTCTTCTTCAATGGCCGTTCGCATCTGCTGCATCAGGTCGAGGTAGTAATGCAGGTTGTGGGTGGTGTTCAGGTGAGCGCCAAGGATTTCTTTGCTGCGGTCCAGGTGGTGCAAATACGCGCGCGAGAAATGTTGGCAGGTGTAGCATGTGCATTGCTCATCCAGAGGCCGCTCATCGTTGCGGAATCGGGCGTTGCGAATTCGAATATCGCCAGTTCGGGTAAACAACCAACCATTGCGCGCATTGCGGGTTGGCATCACGCAATCGAACATGTCTATGCCCTGCCCCACGGCGTTCACCAAATCTTCCGGCGTACCCACCCCCATGAGGTATCGGGGTTTGTTCACCGGCAGCTTGGGTGCTGTGTGGGCCAATATGCGCTGCATGTCGTCTTTGGGCTCGCCCACCGACAGACCGCCAATTGCATAACCATCAAAACCAATTTGCTCCAAGCCTTGTAGCGATATGTCGCGCAAGTCTTCATACATGCCGCCCTGTACTATGCCAAACAAGCCATTGGTGTTGTGCAGGGCATCGAAGGCGTCTCGCGAGCGGCGCGCCCACCGCATCGACATTTCCATGGAGCGCCTGGCCTCATCGTGCGTGGCGGGGTAAGGGGTGCATTCGTCAAAAATCATCACAATGTCGGAATTCAACACGGTTTGAATGCGCATGCTTTCTTCGGGCGTCAAAAAAAGCTTGTCGCCATTCACAGGCGAGCGGAAGTGCACACCCTCCTCTTTGATTTTTCGCATGGCGCCCAAACTAAACACCTGAAATCCACCCGAATCGGTGAGAATCGGCCCGGGCCAGGCCATGAATTGATGCAGCCCACCAAAGTTGGCCATGATGTCCAGCCCGGGGCGCATCCACAAATGGAAAGTGTTACCCAGAATGATTTGGGCCTGAATGCCCTGAAGATCGCGGGGCGTCATGCCCTTCACTGTGCCATAGGTGCCCACCGGCATAAAAATTGGCGTTTGAATGGTGCCGTGCGCGGTGGTGATTTGGCCTCGCCTGGCTTGGCCTGAGGTGGACTTTAAAAGAAAAGAAAGGGAAGACAAAGTGACGGCCCTGCGGCAAAGGTTGGCTTAAGGAAGTGCCGTATTTTAAATCATTTCAATCACATGCACGCCTTGCGCTTGGGCCCAAGCCACACCTTTCGAGCGGCAATTCCAGCAAGCAAGGCCGTTGTTTGGCACAATGGTGGCTTATTTTTAAAGAAGTACCTCATGCAAGCACCACCCAACCCACCGTTTATTCGTGCAGAGAAACACGAAGGCGAAGCCGAACTGGACGCGCACATGTTCCGCCAGGCTCTGGCCCAGTTTGCCACGGGCATCACCATCATCACCACCAAAAAGGCCGATGGCAAATACGTGGGGGTCACCGCCAACTCCTTTAACTCGGTGAGCCTGCACCCGCCGCTGGTGTTGTGGAGCCTGGCCAAAAAGGCCAGCAGCCACGCTGCATTTGCACAGGCCACGCACTACGGCGTGAGCGTGCTGGCGGCCGAGCAGGAAGATTTGTCACACCGGTTTTCCACATACAAAGGCGACCGCTTTGAAGGCGTGGAAGTGATTGAAGGCCTGGGCGGCGCCCCGCTCATCCCCAATGCCTTGGCGCACTTTGAGTGCAAAATCAAAAGCCGTTACGACGAGGGCGATCACTTCATCATGGTGGGCGAGGTGTTGCGGTGCGATTTTAGAGAGGGTGAGGCCTTGGTGTACAGGTCGCGCAAGTACTTCCGCAACTGAGGTCACTCGGCTAGGGATCGACCTGCGTTTCGTTTGATTGCGCAGCTTTTAGGTGCCGGGTTGGCACAGGCCACTGGGCCTGGGATCAGCCCGTGGTTCCCTTCTTGTCCCTTCCGAGGGGGCATGCATGGCTAAAATGTCGCCATTGCATCCGATCCGGTTTCCCGTCAAGCCGGGGCTTGGTCGGTAAACACGCCTCGGCCCCTCGGTGTGGGCCAAACCGG